>QNAI01000161.1 GCA_003641745.1 Verrucomicrobiota bacterium
GATTCCACGGATCCCAGCCACTCGACCGGCGGATTGTACGATTCAAGCAAGAAAAAAGACAAGGGATCGGTTGGCAGTGTTCTGGTTACGACCGATGCCTTGTCCCTGGGCAACGCCGAGATCTGGGGTTACGCGGCGACGGGCGGTGCGGCCCCGACGGTCGGCCCCGGGGGCAAGATCCACGGATCGAGCACTCCGGTGGGCGTGGACGTTGATCCGGACCGGATCCGGACAGACTTCACGGCGAATTTCGATTCGATCACCGCACCCTCAACCTTCGACCAGATCTACACGAATATCAGTGGCACGGTAAACCTGGGCATCGCGGGTTCATCAACCGTGATCAAAGCGACCTCGATCGAGAACAAGAATAACGAAATCACCCAGATCCTCGGCGATGTCACCATGGTCGTCACGGGAGATATCGAAATCAAAGGTGATTTTGTGATCGATGCGAACTCCACCCTGACCATCTATTTCGACGGCGATGTCGATATCGGAGGGAACGGCATCATGAACATGAGCGGGCTCTCGAAGAATCTGATCATGTATGGAACCGCTTCCAGTCAGTCGATCAAACTGCATGGAAACGGGGCCGCCCAGGCCGCGATTTTCGCGCCGAATGCCGACCTGGAATTAAAGGGTGGGGGAGGAACGGGTGTTTTCATGGGTGCCGCCGTGGTCAAGACAGCCTTCGTCAATGGCAACTTCGAGTTCCACTACGATGAGGATCTGTCCAACCTGGGGTCCTCGGGTGTTTACCTGGTGGGCGGCTGGCGCGAACTCTTTGGCCAGGGCCAATGGGTTTCGCTGTAGGCCTGGGTTGAGCGGCTGCCCGGGCATGTTCCGGCGTAGCATTGTGAAGACGGAAGGACAGCCCTCCACGGGTATACAGGAATGGGTCGTGCTTCTGCGCGACCGTGGACCCTGCTTGTAGGAGAGGCTTTATGCCTCGATCAAACTGGCCATCGAGGGCTCAACCCATTCGGCAAACTGGTGACAGGCCTCTCCACCCTTGCCCATCAATTCATATGTGATGGCCCTCTAGTTGGCGCTGACACCGGCATACTGCATGAGTTGCTCGGCAATCTGACGATCCGGGCGGCTGATGGCGTAGCGGTGATTTCCGCGATCCCGACCGATCTCCTTGCGGCAGATCTCAAATACCCCGGGCGTGATCAATCTGACCACCGGGGGCGCCTGTTCGCCGCTGGCCCGTCGATCGAGATAGGCCTTGCAGGATGCGCGCAGCGCCTCGTCGAGTTCCTCCTCGATCAATTTTGAGATGGGTGTTTCCCGGCAGGGAGGTCTCAGTTCGATCCACCATTCATGGCGGCCATACTTGTCCGTATCAAGTGGGCTGACGTGGAAATCCTCCAAGGTCCAATGATGATTTCGGCAGACCCTGGCTATGGCATCGGACAGGTCCTGATCCGCAATGAACCCATCCCCGGCTGGAAGGGTGAGCGATCGCCGTCCCCGGTAGATGAGCCTGGGCGGGGCGGCCGAAACGAACTGCACCAGTTCATCGGTGCGGTAGCGACAGAGGCCGGAGGGCGTGGTCACAATCAGCTCATAGTCCCGGCCCGCCTTGACCCCGGAGAGAGGCAGGGCCTGCTTTTGATCGTCCGACTTGGCGTGAAGAGGGAGAAATTCGAAAAATACTCCCGTGTTGTCGAGAACTCGAAGTGCGCCGTTCGGACTGCCGTCATGAGCGGCGACTGCAGCTTCAGAGGTCAGAAAAACCTCCCGAAGCGCAACCCGGCGTCCCAGGCCTTCGTTGAGATCATCGATGTAGGGTGCCACCGGGCTGCCCCCATGGATGACGCATTCAAGATTGGGCCATATGTCGGAGAGGTGCCGGATGGTGCGACCCTCGCCACTGACCCGGCGGATTATCGCTTCGATCAGTTGCACCAGTTCGATCGGAGTTCCGGCAATCAGAGTGATGTCCTGGTTGATCGCCCGCTCGACCGTGGCTTCCAGTCGCTGGGACCAGTCGGGAATTGAGGAGATCTGTTTTCCGGGCTCGAACAGGAACTTCGCGGTCCACCGGGGCAGATTCCCGATGACAGTGGCGGCCAGGCCGGCCCCTTCATCCGCGGTGGCGGCCAGATAGAGGTGTTTGCCATGAAAGATACCGGCATGCCCGACATTGGCGGTATGCATGAGCGCGGTGTGGAATGCGGCGGTGCGGAAATGGTTCAGCCCCTGATCGGTGACCGGCAGTTCTCTCCGGTTTCCCGTAACCGCTCCGTTTGTGTGCACATGGCGGCGGCAGCGCCCGGGCCAGAGTTCGTCCGGGGTGCCCTTCAGGGCCGAGTCGACGTAGGGTTGGATCGAATCGGCGGTCGCCATCGGAACATGGCGGCGAAAATCCTGGTATTCGAGTCCCGATTCGATCCCGAGATCCCTGCCGTAGCGGGACGCAGCCAAGCCGGTGAGAAGCTTGGCGTACACTCTTTTCTGAACGGCCTCGGTGCCTTTGGCATCGACGAGTCGGCGGGCGAATTTCGCGGTCTCGAGCCCGGCGGTCACATGCATCAGACCTGCGGTCAGGAACTTCATCGGCAAGGGGTGCAGGTGGAGAACAGCATCAACGGAGACTGAATCGATCCGGGCATTGAGCCCCGGAATACGATGTGAAGGATGTGTGGTCTTTGTAACATTCCCTTGACCGGCAGACGTGAGCTGCACGGGTTGGTAGTATAAACGGAAGTACGGCGTGGATCCGTAGCTTTCACAGCCACTTCTTACGGGTTTTTAGGGGGACCTCCCTCTCCATCTCTTCCGGGCACGGGTGTCGCCTTCATGAAATCTGCATATGCCCGCGAAGTGGGTCAAAACGGCACCGAAAACTGGTGGTGTGGGAGGTTTGTCGAAGTGGCTCACTTCTTGGGCCGCATATGTGATAAAATGACACATATGCCGAATCTTCAAGAATAGCAACCAAATGAATAACAGGACTTTATGAATACCGCTGGTACGGCATCCAATCTGCAATAGTGTGGGCAACAATCAACCCATAGGAGGAAAACACATGACACTTATACGATACGAATACCCGGATAGCAGCGTAAGCGAATTTGACCGGATGGTTAACCGTGCGTTTTCGAATTTCGGACGTTGGTCCGCATTCGAGGATGAGCCGTTCTCCGGCCCCGAGACGGCCCGCATTCCGGTCGATCTCTATGAAGACAACGACTGCTACTTTGTCCGGGCTGAACTGCCGGGCGTGAAGAAGGAAGATATCAAGCTGGAACTCGACAACGCCGTCCTGACCCTTTCCGGAGAACGGAAGACGAAGTCGGGTGATTCAGAGGAAACCACCTCTTTCTCTCGTTCCGTGAACGTGGGCGAGTACGTCCAGGGCGACAAGGTGAAGGCTCACTTCGAGGACGGAGTCCTGACGGTGACCGTGCCGAAGAGCGAAGAGCGCAAGCCACGCACCATCGCGATCAAGTAATGAACCCGTTCAGAAAGAAAGGAACACTTAATATGAAAACAGAAATCAAAAAGAACCCGGAGACCATTCGTCGGCATCGTACCCGTAGGCCTCGCTATGAGGTCAAGCCCTGCACGCAGGGCTACGACGTACTGGTCGACATGCCCGGGGTCAATCGGTCCGGTGCGAATGTCACCCTCGAGAAGGGGACCCTCACCATCGAAGGCAACGTGACAGAATCGGTCCCCGAGGACTGGCGGAGCCTGAGGCGCGAATTGTCCACCAGCGACTACGCGCTCAAGCTCCAGCTCAACGTTGATGTGGCCGGGGATGCGATCACCGCTTCAACCGAAGATGGTGTCCTGACGGTGCGCCTGCCCATTGCGGAGGAAGCCAAGCCGCGCTCGATCACCATCGACTGACCGGGTCCCGCCACCTTTCGGAGTCCATCGAGCAGAGCCGGGCCGGGTCATCCCCGCCCGGCTTTTGTTCGAATCACACGACAGGTGCGGACTGCCCCAGGTGAATTGACAGGGTCTTGAGAGTCCTCCCTTTGATCGAGAGATCACCCATTTTCTTCTTGTAGGAGAGGCTTTACGCCTCGATCAGACTGGCCATCGAGGGATAATCCCTCTCCTACTTAACCCGTCCTTTCATGCGTGACGGACGAAACTAACCTCACTGTCCGGAAACCATGAGCGTTCAGTTCAAAGATTATTACCAGACTCTGGGCGTCTCCAAGGACGCGTCGTCGGACGCGATCAAGAAGGCGTTCCGCGACCTCGCGCGCCGCACTCACCCGGATAAGATCCAGGGTGCGGGCAAGGCCGAGGCGGAGGTGAAATTCAAGGAGATCAACGAGGCCTACGAGGTTCTTCGCGACCCCGACAAGCGCAGGAAGTATGACACCCTTGGTGCGGATTGGGACCGGCCGCAGGGCGGCGGTTTCCGTCGGTCGAGGGCTGGATCCCGGACCGGTGGGTTCGGTGTGCCGGGAGAGGAGGGATACGAGTTCCATTTCGGGGGCACCGGTTTCAGTGACTTTTTTGAGCAGTTCTTTGGCATGGGAGCGGACCCACGGGAACGGGGTCCCCGGTTTCGAGCCCACCGATCGGGACCGTCGGCGCAGCGTATCCGCGGCAGCGATGTGGAAGCCGAGATACTGGTCACGCTCGAGGAGGCATTGAACGGGTCGAACCGTCAGATCAGTCTGCGCAAGATCGACTCCACCACCGGGGCGGAACAGACCCAGAGGTTCCAGGTCAAGATCCCGAAGGGTGTCCGGGAAAGTCAGCGAATCCGCCTGGCCGGTCAGGGCGAGGCGGGAATTGGCGGTGGCGGTTCTGGCGATCTTTTCCTGAAAGTGCGTTACGCGCAGCACCCGTTCTTCACGGTCGACGGCGATCGCCTGATCTATGATCTCGACCTGGCGCCCTGGGAAGCTGTTCTCGGAACCGTGGTCACGCTTGAGACTCTCGAGGGCCATGTGAACCTGAAGATCAAGCCGGGTTCCCAGGCGGGTACCCAGTTGCGTCTGCCGGGCCACGGCATGCCGAAACCGGATGGCTCCAGGGGTGACCTGCGAGTCGCCCTTCATATCCAGGTCCCCAGTTCGGTGTCCGACAAGGAGCGAGACCGCTGGGAGGAACTGGCGAAGCTTTCCTCATTCGAACCCCGAGGGTCGTGACGAGGCCGAATGAACAACCCCTTGAAACCGCAATCCACCGATGAATATCGATTTTAATAAATACACCGAAATGGCTTCCCGCAGCGTGCAGGAAGCACAGAACGAAGCGCGCCGGCGAAACAATCAGCAGGTGGATGGCTGGCACCTGCTTCATGCCCTGATCACCCAGGAGAACGGTGTAGTTCCGGCTGTTCTGGAAAAGATGAATGTGCAACCCAGCGCGGTGCAGATGGCGGTCATCCGCAATCTGGAGCGCTTGCCATCCGTCCAGGGGAATGCCGCATCCGGACAGATGTATATCACCCAGCTGGTCCAGGATACGTTCAACCGGGCCGAGGAAATCGCCGGTCAGCTCAAGGACGAATTCATCAGCGTCGAGCACCTCTTCCTGGGCCTGATGAAGGTCGGAGGCGATGCCGACTATAAACGGTTCTTCGAGAGCTTCAATCTCGACGAGAAAGGATTTCTCGAGGCCATGCGAGAGGTTCGCGGTAATCAGCGGGTCACATCGCAGCATCCAGAGGACACGTTTCAGGCGCTGGAAAAGTACGGCATTGATCTGGTCGAGGAGGCCCGCAAGAGCAAACTCGATCCGGTCATCGGGCGAGATGCCGAGATACGGCGCGTCATCCGCATTCTCTCACGCAAGACCAAGAACAACCCGGTATTGATCGGCGATCCGGGTGTCGGCAAGACAGCCATTGTCGAGGGTCTCGCCCAGCGGATCCTGCGGGGTGACGTTCCGGAGGGTCTCAAGGAAAAGACGGTCTTCTCGCTCGATATGGGTTCCCTCCTGGCCGGGGCCAAGTACCGGGGCGAATTCGAGGAACGCCTCAAGGCGGTCCTGCAGGAGATCAAGAGCAGCGAGGGTCGGGTCATCCTCTTCATCGATGAACTGCACACCATCGTCGGGGCGGGCAAAGCCGAGGGCGCGATTGATGCGGGCAATATGCTCAAGCCCATGCTGGCGCGCGGTGAACTTCGCTGTATCGGGGCCACCACTACGGATGAGTATCGGAAGTACATTGAGAAGGACGCCGCGCTCGAGCGCCGCTTCCAGCCCATCACCGTCGATCAGCCAACGGTTGAAGACACGATATCCATCCTCCGGGGGCTGCGCGAACGCTTCGAGGTGCATCATGGGGTGCACATCCAGGACAATGCACTGGTCACGGCGACCGTTCTTTCCCAACGCTATATTACGGACCGGTTCCTTCCGGACAAGGCCATCGATCTGGTCGATGAGGCCTGCGCCATGATCCGCACCGAGATGGACAGCATGCCGCAGGAACTCGACGAGATGAACCGCCGGTTGATGCAGCTGGAGATCGAGCAGGCGGCCCTCAAGAAGGAAAAGGACAAGGCCAGTCGGGAACGTCTCGTGGAACTCAACCGGGAATTGGCCGATCTTCGCTCCAAGGTGGACGTCATGCGCCACCAGTGGGAGAAGGAAAAGGGCTCGATCGGAGAGGTGCAGAAAGTGCGCGAAGACCTCGAATCCGCCCGTCGCGACTTGGAAGAGGCGGAACGCAACTACGATCTGAACCGGGCGGCCGAGATTCGCCACGGGCGGATTCCCGAACTTCAGGATCGGTTCAAGGAGATGGAATCGGCCGCCGACAACGCCACCATGCTCAAGGAGGAGGTCTCGGCCGATGAAATCGCCGAAATCGTGGGCAAATGGACGGGGATTCCCGTCGTACGGCTCCTCGAGGGCGAGAAGGAGAAACTGCTCAAGCTCGACTCGATCCTGCACCAGCGGGTCATCGGTCAGGATGAGGCCGTCACGGTGGTGGCCGAGGCCATTCTTCGGGCCCGGGCCGGGATCAAGGATCCGCGTCGCCCGATCGGTTCATTTCTCTTCCTGGGTCCGACTGGCGTCGGCAAGACCGAGCTGGCCAAGACCCTGGCCGACACCCTCTTCGACAGCGAAGCCAACATGGTCCGCATCGACATGTCCGAGTACATGGAGAAGCATTCAGTGTCTCGCCTGATTGGCGCTCCTCCGGGATACATCGGTTTCGACGAGGGTGGGCAATTGACCGAAGCGGTCCGGAGGCACCCCTATAGCGTCATCCTTTTTGACGAGATCGAGAAGGCCCATCCCGACGTATTCAATGTGCTCCTGCAGGTGATGGACGACGGGAGGATCACCGACTCGCAGGGGCATGTGGTCGACTTCAAGAATACCGTGATCATCATGACTTCGAACATAGGAAGTCGCTTTCTCCAGGAGGGGGTGACCGACGCGGTGATTCCCGAATCGGTCCGGGAGGCCGTCCTGACTGATTTGCGGCAGAGCTTCCGGCCGGAATTCCTCAACCGGGTCGACGATACCGTGCTTTTCAAGCCGCTCACCGTCGAGGAGATCACCCGAATTGTTGATTTGCTGGTGGCCGACCTGAATGCGCGTTTGGCGGACCGGCGCATCGTGATCGAGTTGACCGAAAAAGCCCGCGTCTGGGTCGGCGAACGTGGTTACGATCCGGTCTACGGGGCGCGCCCGCTCAAACGCTTCCTCCAGAAGGAGGTCGAGAACCGGCTGGCCCGGGCATTGATCGGCGGCGAGATCCTGGAGGGCTCCGTGGTCACTTTCGACTTCGATCAGGATGCGCTCACCATGAGCGTTGAGTTGCCCACGGTGGAAGACGAATCGCAGGAGGAGGCCTCCTGATAGGGTGCCCTGTGCGTTTTGCAGGGGCGTGCCTTGCCTGCCACGGCGTAGCGGAGCAAAGACGGGTGTGCGCCCTTCTCTCTGCCAAAACAAACCGTAGCAACTGTGTTGCCCGAGCAAGCTTGTTTAACGGATATCGCTATGTCTGCAACGCCTGCGGCTGCCCGGGCATGTCCCGGCGTAGCAAAGCGAAGACGGAAGGACAGCCCTCCACAGGGAATCCA
>QNAI01000162.1 GCA_003641745.1 Verrucomicrobiota bacterium
ACCAACAGCCTTGTCATTCTCGCTCTCCCCGCATTCGTCGGTCGAACCGCGGATTGGAAATCATGGCTGGCGGTCATGGCGGGCGGAATTCCTGGCCTGGCCTGGCTGCTATTTCTGAATACAACGCTTTACGGCAGTCCCCTGACAACGGGATATGGCAGCATTCTCCCTCTGCTGAAAACCGAGTACCTGGTCCCCAACCTCAGACACTTCGCGATCTGGCTGACGATTCTCTTCACCCCTCTGCTGACCTGGCCTTTTCTCGGAAGCACACTGCTGGGAAGATCTCTCCGACAGAAGAGTCTTCCCCTTGTTCTATGGGCTGCGCCTTTCCTCGTTTTTTTCTCATTTTACTCGTTTTCCAGCAATGATTGGTGGTTCACCAGGTTCCTGTTACCCGCCATGCCGGCCTGCGTTATTGGGAGTGCCCTGGTCTTGCACGAAGCCGCGCAAAGGTGGTTGAGTGATCGTGCGAAACGATGGGCGCCATGGATACTCACCGGGATCGTGGCGGTCAGCCATCTGGCGATCGTCAATTGGAAAGGCGCGGACAATATCCGACAGGGCCATATCGTCTATCAACAGACCGGGGCATGGATCGACGAACACACGGAGGAAGGTGACGGCATCCTCTGCATGCAATTCAGCGGATCCCTTCGGTACTACACCGAAAACCGTCCCATCCTGCGTTTCGATTTTCTGGACGAACCCTCATGGAGGGCAATCGTCTCAACTGCTCGGAGCAAGCAGATCGGGATCTACGCCGTTCTCTATTTCCTCGAGACCGAAAGCGGCGAAGCCCTGGGAATCCGGGCGCCGGGAGATTGGCGGGAAGCGGCGCGATTCCCATACGCAACCGTGTTCAAACTCAATTTGGGACTCATGGACTGATTCGAGAATGCCATGGATGGCCCTCAGAGGCTGTCCTAAGGGACCGTAACAAAATAACTCACAAAATCTGCTGGTCTTTTCGGCAAGCAACGGTGTTGGATTCCGGCTCAGATAGCCCGCTATAATCGCCCGAACCCGCCTTGTTGCTCCCCGATAATTCTGCGCATCTTTAACAACTTATTTCGTGACGGCCCCTAAGGAAGTTCCAAAGAAGCTTTTCCCGATCGGCTCACCTGATGGTTCCGTCCGAAGCGGCTGGCCAGGGACGTCCAGCCCTACCATCGGGGCACATGGTAGGGCGCGTCGTCCCTGGCGCGCCGTCTTCGATCTGAAAAAACTTCCTGGGACATCCACCAGGTCAAGGAAGGGCAGGATGATTTGCTGCCATCTGCACTTGGCATCCGGGAACGGCGGCACCCTCCGTCGCTCAAGGAGCTTCAGACTTCGCGCGCTACGCCCCGGCAAGATGGCGGGCACGCAGCGCTGTTGCTCTCATGAGCTCAACCTCAATCGCTGTATCCACGAAGCGTGGCTGGTGGGCGGTCGCCAGTTTACGGGCTCTCCAGCAATTTGCCAAAGAATACCGCATTGACGAGAAGACGCTGCGTCCCCCACCAGAAGGCGCGGAAGCACGGGTCGTCGATTGCGAGCACAACCGCACCCTGCCCCTGCTGGTCAACCACGATACCGGCCGAACCGGATGCCAGCTCCAGGTTCTCCGCCGAAATATACCCGGACAAAAGAGGACTCTCTGAATATTGGACCGGCGTCGAGTAAGCGTTGATCGACGGTTCGAGGAACCGGTTCCGATTCCGGAAGACCGGCAGGAATTCAGACCCATAGCCGTATCCGATTGGATGTGACGGATCAACGGATGCCGAGAAAATGGCACCCCGGACCAGTTTGAAGGCCTTCCGATCCCGGGCTTCGGCGAACGGCCGGCGCTCGACCTTCGGCCTTGGTACGCTGTCATCCGCCATGGTCCCGTCATCGTCCGTGTCCTTCTCAGCTTCGGCCTTCTCTTCCTCGGTCTCACGCCATACACCCTCCGCCAGTTCTTTCTCGACCGCCCAATCGACTGCATTCCCCTGGGTCCAGAGCACGCCGCCATCCTCAATAAATAACTTGAGCTTTCCGACCACGCCCTCACCCAGAAACCCGAGCTTGGCGGATCCTCCCACCACCAGGACATGCGAGTATTCCCTCAGGTCGGCCTGCTCCAGCCGGCCCCAGTCCACCATGGTGATCGGCATGCGAAGGCGCTGATCGAAAAGATGCCAGATCTCCCCAGCCTGGAACTGATTGAACCCGGGACCGGTCAGGAGGATGACCCTCGGTTTTTTCAGAATCGCGAACTCCCGGCTCCCAAGATCGATTCCCTGTGCGGTCGCGCTGCTCATGACCGGATGCACCGGCAGTCCACGCCCGGTCGCTTCGCTCAACAGCTCCAGAATCTCAGACGAAATCTCAGGCGCAAGCCCTCGCGAAACCAACAGAGTGCCGTACCCAAAGTCGAGCGCGTCCCCGCCGGCCACCACCGCCGTGAACGGGGCCTTGGCCACCCGGACCAAAGCTCCTGCCTCAAGCAGAGAAGCGAGCAATGGAGCGGAGGCACTGTCGCGCCAATCGATCAGGTAACCGACCGGACTTCCCCCCATGGCCTCTGAAGCCGTTCCGCCCGGGAACGCCTCGTCGAGGGGTTTCGTCTTCACCCGCACGACGGGATCCCGGGTATACTGGAGGTTGAAGGCCAAAGGCAGGGTCCACGAGGACACATCGTAGAAGATGTTCTCGACGAAATCGGTCCTTCTCTCCCAGAGACTCTCCAGATAGATATAGCGGGACTGGGCCAATGGAACCGCAATGGTGGCACCGGCCGGATAGGATTCTCCTTCGATTTCGACCGTGCGGGTGAGTTGCCTGACCACAATTCCGTGACCCTGAAGTACGCGGACGAATTCCCGGAGACGGGTCGGGTCGCCGATGGCCGTCGCCAGGTAATACCCGCCACGTTTCCTTCCTTTCTGAAGGCTGTCGGCGAAAGCCGTTTCCTGGTAATCGAGTAGATCGTTCTTCAGAACGGCTGTCGCGGCCAGCGAGGCCAGGGACATTCGAAATTGGTTGGCGATTGATTGGCCGAAGGTCAACAGACCGTTCCCGGTCTGTTGAAAAGCCCCGCGCGAACTGGCCTGCTCAAAGAGAATGCCGACGCATCCAAAGAGATCGGGATAGGTCGAGCCTTTGCCCATGAAGAAATCATCGAACCGTTCGCCCGAGAAATAGAGTGTACCGTCCTTATCGAATGCCCGCCGATAATACTCAGCGATGGAATGGGTCAATTCCCGATTTCGACGCGGGGTAAGAGGGTGAATGCGTTCCGGGACGCCCGGCTGGAAAAAGGCGGTGGAATCGGGCTGCATTTCGTGGAAGTCGAGTTGCACGTTCGGCATCCACTCGTGAAAGAGCTGCAGCCGCCCCCGGCTTTCCGGATGCTGATGAGCCAGCCAGTCTCGATTGAGATCGAACCAATAATAGTTCGTCCGGCCGGTGACAAAAACCTGCCGGTGCTCGCGGTCCAGAGGGTCTGCACTGGGAACGAAACCCCGGTGGCTGTTTGTCCAATGGGCGAACCGATCAAGGCCGTCAGGATTGAAGACCGGATTCAGGAGTATGACCACGTCTTCGAGTTGAGCGGCCAAGGCCGGGTCGCGGACGGCGGCCAGGTAGTGGGCGACAAGCGGTGAGGCATTGGCCCCGCTCGGTTCATCCCCATGGATGCTGTAGCCCAGGTGCATGACTGCCGGAATCTGCCGGCGATCGATCTTCGCCTCCGGATCGGACAGGGCGGTCCTTGCAAGGCGGATCTCGTCCAACCGGGCCAGATTATCCGGAGACGAAATCGCGTAGGCCACCAAGGGTCGCCCGCCATAGGTGCGACCGTGCTCGCCGAGCGCCTGAACCCGAGGCGAAACCTCGGCCAGAGCATCGAGGTACTCGATGATTTCGTGATGGTACCAATGCCGCTCTCCCACTTCGATACCCAGCACTTCGGCCGGGGTCGGTACTGCGGAGTCCACCTCGGGCAACGGATCGAGCAGGTCGGCCAAGGTCACCTGGCCCGGCTCCCCACCAGGCGCGCCCAACGAAAACAGGCTGGCGCCAATAAAAAGGCATCCACCGCAGACAAGGGAAGAACCCGCAAATGACCTGAAGGGCATGTTAAAGATCAACCACATGGCGTATCCTGCGCTCCTCGCCCTGGTAACTGATCAGTTACCAGGGCGATTGCGAAAAGATTCGAAGGCGCAACCCCGAAGAGCAAACGACTCACTTCTCCTTGCGGAACTTCTTGAGAATATACTCCATCTGTTTGCCGGCGGCCTCTCGACCTCCAAGCCCGAACGCCAGGGCCACCGCCACCGCGACAGCACCAAGGGTGAACGCAAAGGCCAGGTTGACGATGTCGTCAGCAATGCCCATCGAGCGAAGGCCCATGGCCAGCACCAGCCCCAGGATGGCAAAGCGGACGATCGTCGCCATCGGTTCACCGTTCGGACTCGCCGCGAGTGCCTTGTAGGCGATGGTCGCCAGGAAATTTCCCAGACCGATGATAACCAGACCGAGCGAAATCTGACCCACCAGGCGGATCAATTCGCCGAGATGGAAAGAAACATTGAGCAGACCGAGTTTCTCAAAGGCCGACATGGCGGCGGAGACCAGGATAAAGAAGAAGACCAATCCGCCAATGAACCGGGAAAAGGTGACTTTTTCGCCGAAGAAACCGGAGAAGCCGGCCTTTTCCGGAAGATCATTGGCCCCAAGGTTGGTCAGAAACTCGGTCAGCATATTGGTAATAAACCGACCGAGGATCCAAGCCACCGCCAGAATGATCAAGGCCCCCAGGACATTCGGAATCCAATCCATCACCGTTTGGAGCATGGCGGATGCCGGCTCCGAGATGACCTTGATCTGAAGGGCGTCAAAGGCCGCGATCAGCATGGGCACGAAGACAAAGATGAAAACAATCTGTCCAAGCAGCCGCGAGATGCGAAAGTCCTCCGAGAGACCCAGCTTGGGAGAGAATTTATCGAGCCCACCGGTCACGCCTGTGACCACGCTGCTGATGATTCGGCCCAGAATGTAGCCAAGAAACCCGATCAACCCCGCTGCCAGAATATTGGGTAGCGAATTGAAGAGGGTGGCCGCCATCTGTGTCACCGGGTCGAGACCGCCTTCAACCTTCAGAATGTCGAGCGCCAGAATAATGAGAAAAAACAGCAGGAGATAATAGACAATGACCGATACCATCACCTCCAGATCCAGCCCTTTCGTTGGGTCGAGCCGCAAACGCTTGTTCAATTCGATGGCACCGAGCATGCGTCGCAGACCCATTTTCAGGAGTGAGATCAGGAACCAGCCGATCGCCAGAACCAGAATGGCCCCGATCAGGCTGGGCACGAATTCACCCATGCGTTCAAATATTCCCAACAAGAAGTTTCTGACAGCATCCATGATAATCCCTGGGTTGAGGTTTTCTTCGACTCGGTCGGAGTATGGCCACTCCCATGACAGGCTCAACCAATAAGTGTCGCCGCTCGGGCAATCTTCAGAGCCTCAGAACCAACCAGACCGCTGCGATCAGCAGGAACACCCCGGAAACAACAGCCGCCTGTCGCCCCAGCGGCATGATCTTCTCCAGTAGGACAAAACCCGTGATCCCGAAGATCCACCAGAGATTCATCACACCACCGGCAAACAGCAGCAGCATGATCGCCCAACAACATCCCAGGCAGAACAGACCGTTGGCGACACCCAGGGCGAACCCACCCGCAGGTCCCGCCTTCCAGTACCGACTGAGGAACTCAACCGGCGACCGACAGGCGTTCAGACAGGTCCGTTTCCACGGTGTGAGCTGGTAAACTCCAGCCAGCAGAAAGATGACCGCCATCACCCGATCGCCACTGGCTTCCATCATGGGCGTCATCCATTCCTGGCGGGTCAAACCCCATTGAAGAAGGGTCGCGAGGAGACTGAATCCCGTCCAGATCAGGACGTATCCCGCCGCGAAAGCATGGACGTGGAGTTGGGTCCGGTCCCCAGCCGGGCTCTTGCGGATCACTCTCGCATAAAGCAGCAGAACCGGCGCGGCCGACGGCAACATCATCCCCGCCATCATGACCACCCACATGGCGAAGATCAGGGTGGTATAGGACGCGTCCCACCGGTTGGTCATCATCCAGGCCGATGGACCGGTCATCGCTCCGTACATATCGCGCCCCATGGGCACGATCCAGGCCCAGCAGATCAGGATGGTGACGGCAAGAACGCCACCCACAATCCATCGATCCCGCCTGAGAAGGGATTCAAGTCGGGTCGATTCGCTCACTGTAACCGGTTGGACTCAACGGACGACCCCATGCGTGCTCCAGTGCACACGGCAGAGGTGGGCATGGGTCTCATCAAAATCCAACTTGATATCACCCGTCGCCTTTGACGAACCGCTCACAAACTCGGCCTCGGTAAACTCGAATCCAAACGGCAGGGTGATCCTGGCATGGTGTCCGGTCGGATTCATCTCGCTGGGAATGGAATCAAGCTGTCCCTGCAGGAGATCGGGGACACGGACTTTTGCTGACCGCGCCTCCATGTCGATGCTCAGATCGATCGGCCGGTAGAGCGTCGGTCTGAACTCGTCCACAGTGGTCGAGAATATCTGCCAGATCAGTGTGCCGGGCTCGGTGTCCCTGCCGTGGGAAATGGCCTCAAGCGCAGCCCGCTGGTCGGGATCGGCATTTTCATCGATAATCGACTGGCAAACCCCCTTCCCTTCGTGAATCGGGCCGGGCCAGGCAAAGCAGATCCCCCAGCGCAGCCCATCCAATGACACATCGCCGTAGTGTCCGCGATCGATCTGAACAAATGCGTATCCCCGGCAATCTCCGTGCGTGGGATCTTCATTAAACTGACAAGGACAGCCAAAACCGCAGTTGCAGTTGTTAATCTCGACGCCCTCGATTGCCCACTCGGTAAACTCCATAAGTGTCCTCCTCTGGTGATTAATACGCGCGTTTTCAGTGATTGACTCACAGAAGGGGTAGCGCGCGCCTCAAGTTGACACCATGCAGCCGGACATCCGCCTGTCACGAGGAAAAGAGGATGGGACGCCCGGCATCGAGCGGGATCGTGATGACCCTGGTTTCTCGCCCGGAGACGCAGAGGCTCTGGTCGAACAGCCAGGGCGTGTCCGGTCTACCCACCGGCACGTCCGGGCGTAGCGCGCGAAGCCTGAAGCATTATGCGAAGGAGGGCCGGACCCGCACCGCTTCACGCCAGGTTCCGATGCTGCTCTCCGATCTCCCTGACCACCGGGGCCAGGATTTTTTCATCCGGCAGAGCACACAGCAGGTCCACCCGAGCGGCGATCTGCGAAGCGACCTGAACGAACGCCTGTTTGCGATGACCCTCGTCACCCTCAACTGCCGCGGGATCGGGTGACCCCCAATGCGCGGTGATGGGCTGGTTTGGCCAGACCGGACAGGTTTCACGGGCATGGTCACAAACCGTGATGACGACATCGAACCGCTCATCCCGATACTCGTCCGTCGATTGGCTGCGCGCTGCCGCCGCGTCAATTCCGTACCGATCCCGCAGGACCCAGAGCGCAAGCGGACTCACCTTTCCCGTAGGACTGACCCCTGCACTGAAGACTTCGAAACGCCCTTCTCCCGCAGTGCGAAGCAGAAATTCGCCGATCACACTGCGCGCCGAATTTCCGGTGCAAAGGATAAGAACCCGGCAGGGATGCTTTTCGGCCATGGTGACGTTTTCGGTGAATCTCGGTGCGATTGGAATCATGAAATGCACGGGAGCCATCCCCTCTTTCACTCATCCATCCCCGCTCCCCCCCACCTCACTCTTCTTGTGGTCGATCACGCCCCTCAAGGTAGGGTTTGATGTCCAGAATCGGTGTACCTGGAAACGCATCGATCGATTCGATCTCGATCCGGTTTTCCTCGATCCCAACGATCCGACAAAGGGTCAAAGCGATCAGGTTGGGCCGCACGGGTGACCGGGTGGAAAAAACCCCTCGCATGGGATTGGCCGGAT
>QNAI01000163.1 GCA_003641745.1 Verrucomicrobiota bacterium
TACCTGCTGGCCGCCATGATCGGCAACTTTCAGGACGGATCATCCGCCGGCAAGATCCAACTTGGCTCCGGCTGGTGGTTCCTTGACCAGAAGGAGGCCATGGAGTGGCAGATGAATGCCCTGAGTAACAACGGTCTCCTCGCACACTTTGTGGGCATGCTGACCGACTCCCGCAGCTTCCTCTCCTATTGCCGCCACGAGTATTTCCGCCGAGTGCTCTGCAACCTGGTGGGCGCCGACATGGCCAGAGGTGAACTGCCGGACGACTATGAGCTGGTTGGCGAAATGATCCGCCGCATCTGTTATCAGAACGCAGCGGATCATTTCGGCATGGAACTCCCCTGAAGAATCAGGTGGCCCGCGCTCGCGGCTACTGAACACAGCGGAGAGACACCCATGCCCGGCAAATCCACTCTGAAGGAAAGCGATCTCTACCCGCCTTTGCGGGATTTCCTTGTCACCCTGGGCTACCGGGTCCGATCCGAGGTGGCCGGTTGTGATGTCACCGCGGTTCTCAACGACCAACTGGTGGTGATCGAGATCAAGCGTGCTCTCACCCTCGACCTGCTGACCCAGGGCATCAGGAGACAGCGGACGGCTGACAGTGTCTATCTGGCCGTACCCGCCCCGACAACCGAAGTGTTGAGGAAACGACACCGCGCAGTATACCCCGTGGTCAAGCGTCTCGAGTTGGGCCTGATCCTGGTCGATCCGAACTCTGTCGTTCCAGTGAAAGTCGCCTTTCATCCCATCCCCTACAAGCCCCGCCGGGACAAGCAGGCCCGGCGTGCCCTGGTTCGGGAACAGGCCAACCGCTCAACAGACGGTAATCGCGGTGGCAGCCAGGGCCTTCCCATTCTCACCGCCTACCGGGAGAATGCTCTGGTCATCGCCCTGCTGCTGCGCAGGACCGGACCCTCAAGACCCAGGGATATCCGCGACGCAGGCGGAGGGGGCCGCACCCTGACCATCCTGAGCAACAATGTTTATGGGTGGTTCGAACGTATTGATCGCGGAGTCTACGCCCTCTCGGCCCAGGGCGAGACCGGCCTGGAAACCTACAACTCGATCCTGCCGCTGCTCGAGCAGAAGCTGGATGGGAAAGGGCCGGGGTCAGTCAACAAATCTTGACTGACCCCGATCACCCCATCAGCTCCGATAGAGCGGCAAATACCGGTCGTTCAGATATCTGAGCAGTGGCTTGGGGCTGATGGCCTCGCCGGTGACACGTCTGACCAGGGTGACCGTATCCTGGCGCTGGCCCTGGCAGTGGATTTTCTCCCGCAACCAGGACAGGAGACGGCTGAAGTCTCCCTGCTCAAAACCCTGCTCCAGATCCGGTAATTCTTCGCAGATCGTATCCCAGAGCTGAGCCGAGATCATATTTCCCAGGCAGTAGCTGGGGAAATATCCGAACGCTCCACCCGACCAGTGGACATCCTGCAGGACCCCTTCGGCATCGTTTTCTGGTCTCAATCCAAGCAATTCGATCGACAGGTCGTTCCAGGCTTCCGGTAGATCGTCCACCGAAAGATCCCCATCAAAGAGGCGCTTTTCCAGCTCAAAGCGCAGCATGATGTGCAGGTTGTAGGTCACCTCATCCGATTCCACCCGGATGGGATGAAGCTTGACCTCATTGGCCGCCAGAAAGAGCTGATCTGAACTGATCTTGTCGGAACCCAGTTGGAAGATTTCGCGGAACCGCGGCTCAAAAAAGCGCCAGAAGGAGCGACCCCGTCCCACCTGGTTCTCCCACATCCGGCTCTGGCTCTCATGGACGCCCATGCCCACCGCCCTGCCCAGGGCGGTTCCGAGGTGCTCTACCGGCAATCCCTGCTCGTAGAGGCCGTGACCGGTTTCGTGGATCGAACTGTACAAAGCTTCCAGGGGCGCACTGCGCACAAAGCGGGTCGTCATGCGCGTGTCCGCGGCATCACCTCCACAAAAAGGATGGGCCGATACATCAACCCGCCCACGGGTATAGTCGAAGCCGATCCAGTCGGTGACTTCCTTAAGAAACAGTTTCTGGCCGTCCAGGCTCAAGCCGATCAGGGGCGATGGATCCGCCTTTATCGGTGAAGCCACGATTTCACGAACCAGGGGAACCAGCCCCGTCCGCAACTCGGTGAAAAGCGGCTCGATCGTCACTGCCGTCATACCGGGATCGTGGTTGTCGATGTGGAAATCGTAAATATCCGGTCCGGACAGATCATGGTATCCCGCCTCCTCTTTCGCCATGTCGAGTTGTTGCTGCAGGAACGGGGCAAAGAGAGCGTAATCCGATTTCTCCCGAGCCTCCTCCCAGGCGTGGTAGGCCTGGCTTTCCAACTTCGCCATCCGGACCACAAAAGCCTCGGGCAACCGGGCGATCCGATCGTAGTCGCGCCGGGCCTCTTTGACCACGGCGCGCTGGTCGTCGTCCAGATCGGCGCCCCCATCCGCTTCCAGTACACCCAGCCATTCGGCCAAGACCGGATCGGCGGCTTCGCGGTGCTGCAACTCGGCCAACAGGGCCATCTGCTCAGCCCGGCGGTCTCCGCTGGCCGGAGGCAGGTTGACCTGCTCATCCCAGGACATGAGACCGGCCACCGAATTCAGGCGGTCGATACGGTGGAGTTTTTCGACGAGTTGAGTGTAAACAGATGCTTTCATGGGTGGGACAATCCTGGGGAATGGTGGCCGAATCATGCAGAGCAAGAAGGCGGCAGCCAAGTCACCAGGATGGGAAACGAGGGAAATGCGGATTATTTTCGGCTAGACACGCGCAATACGGTTTGTGTTATGCCTCCTCGAGCAGAAGAACAGACCGAAAGGGCGACTTTGCCTGGATCAACTGTTCGTTCTGCCCATCAAAACTCACTATGAATCAGAATCCGACCCGAAATTTTGCAGCCGCGATGCTCCTGTTGACCGGATTGGCCGCCTCCTTTGTTCAGGCGGATACCTTGAAACTCACCGACGGCTCGGTGCTCAAAGGCCAGATCGACCGCATCGAAGGTGGCAGCATCACCCTGAACACCGCCTACGCCGGCATCATAACGGTCAAACAGGCCCAGGTAGAGGAGGTCATCACCACCGAACCAGTCTTCGTCCAGACCGGGCAAACCACTGTCTTCGGCACAGTCTCGACCTCGATCGAGGGCCTGAAGGTCGAGGCTGAGGAAGCCACCCTCAATACGGAGGTGGCGAAGGTCGATGCGGTCTGGCGTTCCGGCGACCAGAGTCCTCAGGAAATCGCCATGGCCCGGACCTGGTCCTACAATGCTGGACTGGGCATGACCGGTGCCTCCGGCAATACCGACCGGTTCGGAGTCCTCGCCAATTTCAGAGCGAGTCTGAAGGGTCCGGACGACCGTCTGACCTTTTATGGTTCCTATGATCGGTCGGCAAACGACGGCGACCTCACAGCCAACGAGATCAAGGGTGGCGTGGACTACGACCGGAAGTTTTCCAAAAAATTCAGCTGGTATGTCCGGACTGAACTGGAGAGCGACGAAGCGGAAAACCTCGATCTGCGCTCCACGGCAGGGGGTGGTGTCGGCTACCACTGGAAAGATACCGACGCCTGGCAACTCCAGCTCAGAGGTGGTCTGGCTTACCGTTATGAGTCCTTCAAAGACGGTTCAACCAATGATGTGCCCGGCTTGGATCTCGTCCTGCTCAACAGCTACACCTTCGGCAAGGTCGGTACCATGAAGAACGTGATCACCTACAATCCGGCTTTTGAGGATTTCGGTAACTATCGTCTCTTCCAGGAAACCACCTTTGAGATGCCCATCGGTTCCGGTAATCAGTGGAAACTCCAGATCGGAGAGGCCACCGACTACAACAGCCGCCCCAATCCGGGTTTTGAAAGCCTCGATATCACCTATTTCACCCGGTTTCTGCTCGAGTGGAAATGATGGCGGGCTGATTCCTCTTTTCAAGAGGGCTTCCCAAGAAGTTTCTTCCACTTCTGCGAAGAAATAACGGATCGTGGGCAATGCAGCCTTCGGCTTCGCGGGCCTGTTGGGACGTCCACTAGAACTAAACCGAAGCCCACCGGCGTTCACGTAACCACCAGGGGCCCATGGGTGGGCAGACTCGACTCCGCGCCTATGGGCAGGTGAACGAACCGGGTGGGAGGCTCACCAGCAGGAGAGGATCCATCGATTCGTAGCACCACGTCCCGGCCCATCGAGGCGCAAAGCCTCTCCTACGCCGAAACCAGGACCGTCGCAGACCCCTTACGTCCTCGGCCTACTCGGCCTGAACCGGCAGGGTATTGCGGAGCGAACTGGCCCGACTGGCCCAGATACCGACCGGAGCGATCTCTTCGATCCGATCGAGATTGGCGGTCGCCTGCTCAATATCTCCCGCTTCAACTGCCAGCGAAGCCAGGTGGAAGAGCGCTTCCGAACGCACGGCCGCAGGGGCCTCCTCGTTATCCGCCAGATCGGTCAGAATAGGCTCACCCTTGGACGGCAGGCCAAACTGAATCTGGGAAACACCCTGCCCGATTCTTGCCCGGTAGGTCAGAGCCGGAATATCGATCGCAGACTCTGCCTCCTCGTAATAGCCCGTCGCCTCGTTGTAGTCACCCCGCCCATAAGCCTCATCGGCCAAGGTCAGAAAGGCGGCGCCGGACAGGGGATGACCCCGGTGTGAATCGGCAAAAACTTTAAGGGTTTCATCAGTGGTCGCCTCGGTATAGGCCCGCTGTGTGGACGCCTCCCGCTGGGCGGAAATGATCCTATAGAGCTGCAGGCCCACCACAATGACGAGGGCCAGCATGATGGAGGTCAGTATGGTCTTTCGATTGGTGTGCCAGAAGTTGATCACCCAGCTCTCGAAATCGAGACCCCCTTCACCAACCTCGGTATCAACGAGATTGCGGTCATCGCCTTCGGTTTTGCCCCGGACAGGTCGTTTCTCAGCCATTAGATTGTGGTATTGGGTTTGGTGACCGCCAATTGGGCGACGGTGCATGAAAAACCGTCCTTTTTAGGGAGCGCCCAGAAAGTTTAAAGCGAAAAGAGTGGCAGCTGTATCCTGGGGTGCATTTTCAATCAAAGACAACGGTCTTGTTGTTGTAGACGAGAATACGATGTTCGAGATGAAACCGCAGGGCTGAAGACAGGACCATTTTCTCCAGATCCCGCCGTGCTCGTAGATCCACCCGGCCACCTGGGCCACAAGGCCAGACTGGTCGGGGCCAAAAAGAAGGGTTACCAGAGAATTCTCGTGATCGGGCATCTGATTCAGGTAACGTTGTGGGCGTAGGATTGCAGGGACCGCACGGTCAGGCGCTTCTGTTTCATGGCCGTGATGCCGTTGAGGGCCGCTTCTGCACCTGTAATCGTGGTCATGATACAAACGTTGTGGGCGTAGGCCACCGAGCGGATGACGTTCTCATCGCGCCGGGGATACATGCCCGACGGGGTATTGATGACCAGGTTGATCTCACTGTTCTTGATCATGTCCACCACGTTGGGCCGACCCTCGGCCAACTTGTGCAGAGTGTGCACCCCCACCTTGTTCTCCTTGAGGGTCCGGGCCGTGCCACTGGTCGAGTAAATGGTAAACCCGAGGGTTTCCAGCCTCCGCGCCAGATCGACCGCGCGAGCCTTGTCGGCATCCTTCACGCTGAGGAAGACATTGCCCTCGGTCGGCAAAGCCGGTTTGGCCGCCATCTGGGTCTTGGCAAACGCGATACCCAGATCCTCATCCAGGCCCATGACTTCACCCGTGCTGCGCATCTCCGGGCTCAACAGAATCGGCGCCCCAGGGAACCGCACAAAGGGGAAAACCGATTCCTTGACGCACCAATGCTTCGGGGTGACCTCTCGGGTAAACCCGAGGTTCTTGAGCGTATCCCCGGCCATGACCTTGGCCGCCAGTTTGGCCAGCGGAACCCCGATGGCCTTGCTCACAAAGGGCACCGTGCGGGAAGCCCGCGGATTGACCTCAAGCACGTAGAGCTCGTCGTCCTTGATCGCAAACTGCACGTTCATCAGGCCGATCACATTCAGATCTCGAGCCAGGGCGTAGGTGGCCAATCGCACCCGGTCGAGCATCGACTTTTCCAGAGTATGCGGCGGCATGACCATGGCGGCATCCCCGCTGTGGACGCCGGCAAATTCGATATGCTCGAGCATGCCGCCCACCAGGGTGGTTTCCCCATCGGAAATACAGTCGACATCCAATTCGATCGCATCCTCCAGGAACTTGTCGATCAGGACCGGCTTGTTGGGAGAAACCCCGAAGGCCTCACGGACAACCTGCTTGAACTCATCGGTCTCGTAGACAATGAACATACCGCGTCCACCCAGGACAAATGAGGGTCGGAGCAGCACGGGGAATCCGAGTTCCTCGGCCGCCTCAAGGGCCTCGTCCTCCGTCATGGCCGTCCGGTTGGGCGGCTGCTTCAGGCCGATATTTTCAAGGATGGCAGAGAAGAGCTTTCGGTCCTCTGCCGTATCGATGCTTTCGGGGCTGGTGCCGATGATATTGACCCCATACGCCTTCAGAGCCGAGGCCAGGTTCAGCGGCGTCTGGCCGCCAAACTGCACGATCACCCCCCAGCAGTCTTCCCGCTGATAGATCTCCAGCACATCCTCCAGCGTAAGCGGTTCAAAATACAGACGATCCGATGTGTCGTAGTCGGTTGAGACCGTCTCCGGGTTGGAATTGACCATCACGGTCTCATACCCGAGCTCACTGAGCGCGAAAGAGGCATGGACACAGCAATAATCGAATTCAATGCCCTGCCCGATCCGATTGGGCCCACCTCCAAGGATCATCACCTTGCGGCGATCCGACGGCATGACCTCATCCTCATCACCGTAGGATGAATAATAATACGGGGTGAAAGCTTCGAACTCGGCTGCGCAGGTGTCGACCAACCGGAAAGTGGTGGCCGGGCCGTGTTTAGACCGCCAGGCGCGTACCGCCTCCAGGTCGGACCCGAAACATTCGGCCAGCTGAACATCGCTGAACCCCTGCTTCTTCGCCCGACCAACCAAGTCTCGTGGCGCGCTGTCGAGGGTGTGTGCGGCCAGGGCATCCTCCATCTCATGGATCTCCCGCAACTGGACAATGAACCACGGGTCGATCCCGGTCAGGTCGAAAATTTCCTGATCATCAAACCCTGCCTTCAGAGCAAAACGGAGGTAGAAAATGCGATCGGCATTGGGTTTGCCCAGATGGGCCCGAATCGCGCTTGAATCGGTCACCTCGCGCCCGCCCAGTCGACCGCCGCCGCCAAAGCCGTGGGCTCCGATCTCCAGGGATCGGAGGGCCTTCTGCAGGGACTCCTTGAAGGTCCGGCCAATGGCCATGGCCTCCCCGACCGACTTCATGGAAGAGGTCAGGGTCGGATCCGCACCCTGAAACTTCTCAAAAGTGAAACGCGGGATCTTGGTCACCACGTAATCGATGGTCGGCTCAAAACTGGCCGGGGTCTCCCGGGTGATATCGTTCTGGATCTCGTCCAGGGTATACCCGACCGCGAGCTTGGCCGCGATCTTGGCGATGGGAAAACCCGTGGCCTTTGAGGCCAGGGCCGAACTTCGGGACACCCGGGGATTCATCTCGATGACCACCATTCGACCCGTTTCCGGATCCACGGCGAACTGGATATTGCTGCCCCCGGTCTCCACCCCTATTTCCCGTATAACGGCAAAGGAGGCATCCCGCATGGCCTGGTATTCCTTGTCCGTCAGGGTCAGGGCCGGCGCCACCGTGATTGAATCGCCGGTATGCACCCCCATGGGGTCGAAATTCTCGATCGAGCAGATGACCACGCATTGATCCTTGTGATCGCGCATCACCTCCATCTCGTATTCTTTCCAGCCGATCAGGCACTCCTCAATCAACACCTCGTGGACTGGAGAAACATCCAGACCGTTTTCCACGATCTGCTCGAACTCCTCCTTGTTGTAGGCAATTCCTCCCCCAGCACCACCAAGGGTGAAGCTCGGGCGGATGATCAGGGGA
>QNAI01000164.1 GCA_003641745.1 Verrucomicrobiota bacterium
CTGCGCCTGGGTGGCGATGAGCAACCCGACTGGAACGACCGGACTCATCTGTTTGCCGCGGTGGCGGAGGCGATGCGGCATATCCTGGTCGATCGGGCACGGCGGCGGCAACGGATCCGCCATGGAGGCGGGCTGCAGCGGGTCGATCTGGACGCCTGGAACTGGGAACGGTTGGATTCTTCGAAATCCGCGGTGCATGATGAAGCCCTTCTCGCGATGCATGAGTCCTTGGGAAAGCTCGCTTCGGCAGATCCGCAAACCGCCAATCTGGTCAAGTTGCATTTCTTTGCCGGGCTTACGGTCTACGAGGCGGCCGAAGCAGTGGGAGTATCGCTCAGGACAGCCGAGCGTCGCCTTGCCTATGCCCGCGCCTGGTTGGGTCGGGAAATTCGGCGAGGTCTTGCCGCTTGATTTGAACCATGAATGAATTCGATTCAGGTGATCGGTTGACCCGGGCCAGGGATCTCTTTGAGGAGGTCTCTCTATTGCCGGCAGATGAGCGATCAGCATTCCTGGACAAAGCATGTGGCGCGGACAGGGCGCTGCACGCTGAGGTCACCGCTTTGCTGCTCGAGTCTGAATCCGCCGATTCACCAGTCGAGGGCCTGGTGAACGAAATGATCTGGCCAGCCCTGGAATCGCTCAGTCGTGATCCATCGGGATTGCAGGATTTGCTGGATGATTCTCCGGATGCCGATTCCGACCAGGTGGACCCACTCGTCGGCAAGACCGTATCTCACTTTGAGATTCTTGCACCCATCGGCCGGGGCGGGATGGGTATGGTCTACCGTGCCCGCGACCTGACGCTTGATCGAACGGTCGCCCTGAAGTTCCTGCCTCCATCGCTTAGCTCCGATCAACAGGCCAAAGACCGCTTCATTCATGAGGCCAAAGCGGCCTCCGGATTGGATCACCCGAATATCGCCACGGTCCACGAGATCGCCGAGACCGGGGATCATCAGCTGTTCATCGCGATGGGTTATTACCCGGGTGAAACCCTGAAAGAAAAGATCGAGAAGGGTCCGATCGCCCCCGAGGTGGCCATTGACTTTGCCATTCAACTGGCCAGTGCCCTGGACCGGGTGCACCGGCATGGAGTCATTCATCGCGACATCAAGCCCGGCAACCTGATGATCGCTGATGAGGGTTCGGTCAAGTTGCTGGATTTTGGCCTGGCCAAGCTTTCCTATGCATCCGGCCATACCCAGGTCGGGCAAATGATCGGGACGGTGGCCTATATGTCGCCTGAGCAGGCGCGGGGGGTCGAGGTTGATCACCGGACCGACATCTGGTCGATGGGCGTCGTCCTTTACGAAATACTGACGGGTAAACGGCCCTTTGATCGGGGTGACGCGCAGTCGACCATCCATGCGATCCTGGAAATGGACCCTGAGCCGCCCATGGTTCCCGAAGGGGAAATCCCCGAACCGCTCAAGGACATTCTTGGCCTGTGCCTGGCCAAGGATCCGGATCACCGCTATCAGTGTGCGGAGGATCTGCTGGAGGACTTACAGCGTGCCGACGAAGGATTGGCGCCGAAAAAGCGTGGCGGTCGGGCAACCTGGAACCGCCGGTTGCGCCGGCGGCGGCAGATCGTGCTGGGTGCGAGTGCGGTCGTGCTCGCTGTAGGTGTTCTTATCATACAATTTGGTCTGGCCTCCGATCAGGTGACGTTCACCCGCATCACCGAGGGTGCCATCGTAGAGGATACCGGGAATTTCGGCGGCCTTGCGTGGGGGGACTACGATGGCGACGGCTTTATTGATGCAATTGGCCTGAATGAGGCTGAGAGCACGATCAACAATCTTTACCACAATAATGGAGATGGCACCTTCAGCCGGGTCACAGAAGGAGTCATTGCCACCGATTCTCTCGCCGCCTTGAATGCGGTCTGGGCCGATCAGGATAATGATGGCGACCTGGACCTCTTCGTATGCACCGATTTTGATTCATTGGATGTTTTCTACCGCAACGAGGGGGACGGAGTCTTTACCAGAGTGACCGAAGGCGACTGGGTGAATACGCCTGGATCGGGCCAGAACGCCTCCTGGGGTGACTACGATAGAGACGGCTTTGTGGACTTGTATGTCGCCAATTTCGGAAGGATCGAGCCTCAAACCAATTTTCTTTACCACAACCTGGGCGATGGGACTATGGAAGCGGTCACTACAGAGGCCAATTCGATACGGGGTCCTTCCCATGGATGCCTCTGGAGTGATTATGACAAGGACGGTGACGTTGACCTGTTTG
Organism: Verrucomicrobiota bacterium; assembly: GCA_003641745.1. Taxonomy (GTDB): domain Bacteria; phylum Verrucomicrobiota; class Verrucomicrobiia; order Opitutales; family Opitutaceae; genus B12-G4. The sequence continues at coordinate 2,251 of QNAI01000164.1, forward strand.
TGGGAGGGCAGGACAAGCTGCAGTTTCGCAATGACGGGGACGGCGTTTTCACCTGGATTCCTCCTGAAAAGGGTGGGATTCCCCGATCGACCGAAGATGTGGATGTGGCTTTCGAGTCAGCTGACTATGACAATGACGGCGATCTCGATATCCTCTACACAACCTGGAAACCGGATCCCAGCAGTCTGCTTTACCGAAACGGACGTGGTATTTTCTTTGACGATGTGACCCATACACTACCCTCGGGAGGTTCGATTCGAGGAATGGAATCTGCGTGGGGTGATTATGACAATGATGGACTTCAGGATCTCTTCATAGCGAACCGCCTTGGGAAGAATCTCCTCTATCATAACGAAGGTAGTGGCAGCTTCACGCTTATAACTGAGATTTCTGTTGTGCAGGAAGGCCGCCGGTCGGCGGGATGTGCCTGGGTGGACTACGATAATGATGGCGATTTGGATCTTTCCGTCAGCAACGGCATGTGGTCCGATTTTGAACAGTCCTGCGAGCTCTACCGGAACGAGGGAGGAACGAATAGCTGGATCGTCCTGAATCTTGTAGGAACCGTTTCCAATCGGTCCGCCATCGGAGCCAAGGTTTGGGCCCAGGCCACGATCGATGGGAATGACATGAGTCAATTGCGAGAGGTCAGGTCTGGCAATGACCTGCGCGTCCACTTCGGTCTAGGGGATGCCACCACCATCCACTCGGTGCGCATCGAGTGGCCGTCGGGGACTATTCAGAAACTTCAAAACATTTCCGCGAATCAGTTCCTGACGATCACGGAACCTCCTGACGCAACCCCACGGGTCACATCAACTCCATCCTCACTCGGGGTGGCGTTCACCCGCATCACGGAGGGTGCCATCGTAGAGGATACCGGGAATTTCGGCGGCCTTGCCTGGGGAGACTACGATAGTGACGGTTATGTCGATGTCGTAGTGGCAGATAACGGAGAAGGCGAATTCAACCACCTATACCATAACAACGGCGATGGCACCTTCAGCCGGGTCACCGAGGGAATCCTGGTCACGGATCCTGCCTCATCCTTTACTCTGGCTTGGGCCGACCAAGACAATGACGGAGATCTGGACCTCTTCGCAGGCACGTCCCACAGTTCTACTGACACATTCTACCGCAATGAGGGGGATGGGGTCTTTACCAAGGTGACCGAAGGCGACTGGGTGAATACGCCCGGCTCGGCAAACTCAGTCGCCTGGGGCGACTACGACAACGACGGGTTCGTAGACCTCTATGTAGCCAATTTCGGGAACCCGCATCCTGAAAGCAATTTTCTCTATCACAACCTGGGCGATGGATCGATGGAAGCTGTCAACTCAGAGGCCAATGCAACCGCAGATTCGTCACACGGATGCCTGTGGAGCGACTATGATGACGATGGGGACCTTGATCTGTTTGTGGCACAGGACAAAGCGCAGTTCCGCAATGATGGAGACGGAACCTTCACATGGATTCCTCCGGAGGACGGTGGAATTCCTGCGATTACGGAGGATCTGGGTGCGGGATTCACCAGCGCTAACTACGACAATGATCGTGACCTGGATTTGCTCTACACGACGTGGTCGACGGGCCCGAGCAGCCTGCTTTTCCGCAATGATGGCTGGGCTCGCTTCATCGACGTGACCCATGTGCTTCCCTCGGAAGGTTCGATTCGAGGATTCGGTTCAACTTGGGGCGACTTCGACAATGATGGTCATCTGGATCTCTTCATCGCGAATCATATTGGAAAGAACCTCCTTTTTCACAACGAGGGCACAGGCAGCTTCAGGCGAATCACTGACAGTCCGGTCGTAAGCGAAGGCCACCCATCCACTACCTGCGCGTGGGCGGATTACGATAATGACGGCGATTTGGACCTCATTGTCGCCAACGGGCTTTGGTCGGAATTTGAAGAATCCTGCGAGCTGTTCCGAAATGATGGCGGGACGAACAACTGGATCCACCTGAAACTGGTCGGTACGATTTCCAACCGGTCGGCCATTGGGGCCAAGATATGGGCTCGGGCCGTCATCGACAGCCAATCCATGACTCAATTGCGCGAGATCCATGGGGGCGTAGATGGCCTGGACCTGCGCGTCCACTTCGGCCTCGGGGATGCCACGACCATCAACAGCCTGCGCATCGAATGGCCGTCAGGCCAGGTTCAGGAGATACGTGATGTGGCGGCCAACCAGTTCCTGACCATTACTGAAGGCACCGACCTTTGATGAGTGATCTAGATGGTGTCGCCTCTAGCCCGGAAGCCTCACCGGTGTTCCCCGAACAGTTGTAAGAAGGTGAACCAGAATAATTTGTATTGTCAGGCGCAGATACAGTCTGTCGATCAGCGGGTTCGGGCCACACCTCAAATCCCACAAGGGCGGATAGCTGTGTTGCGGTCCGGGTTATCCCGATGCGCTGGCGCGATCGGGACGCCCATGCAGAACACGGACCACGCCTTGCTCTGCACCCTTCTGAAGTTTGGGAGACAACCGGGCTAGAACGTGTAGGTCAGGCGGGAGGAGATCAGTCGTCCGATCGTGGGAACCCCGATGTATTCACGATGCTGATTGTCGAAGACATTCTGTACCGTGATCGCCAAGTTCAGTCCTCGTGCCGGTTCCGGGAAATCGTACATCAATCCAACGTCAAACAAGGTATAGGCTTCGACCACCCCTTTATAGTTCCTACCGTCTGCCACGGTGAAACGTCCCACGTAACGCAGACCGCCGGACATCGTAAACCCTGTCCGGGTGCGGTAAACGACTCCGGCCCGGAATTTCTCCTTTGGCGTGTTCATGGAGATCACGTATCCGGACCCGGGCAGGCCGATGGCGTATTCGTTGAAGTAGTTTTCACTGAACCAGGAGAAATTGGCATAACCGGACCAGTATTCGTTCAGAACCACATCGATTGATACATCGACACCGAAATAGTCGATATTGCCGGCGTTTTGATGGGCCAGGATCATCTCGGGTCCGGTTTCGGAATCATAGGTTTGATCCGGTTCCATGATTCCGATGGTCGTGTCTCCAAGGAAGGTTCCTGAATCTGCATAGGTTGAAGCGAGAGTCCCGACGTCGATACCGTATGGAGCCAGTTCTTCGTCTGTGAACGCAGCCATGACGGCGGCTCTGAGATCGTTGCTGAGGATCTCGGTTGGAATCTCTACGAACGGCGTGATAAAATGGCTGAACAGAAAATCGCTTTTTTTTGTATAGTACCCATCGATTCCGACCACGAAACGCCCTCCCAGGATTCCCTTGTATCCCAGTTCTATTGTCTGGGTGGTTTCCTCTCCGATTCCCTCGATATCCTGGAGCGACTGGACGATTATCGGTTCACCGTTTTCGTCGCGTCCGTAGGTCATGATTCCCTCGGAGACCCCGTTGATCTGGGGCCTCTTGCTCTTCAGGAAATCTGTCAATGCGGCCGGATCATCGGGCGCGAGGGTTTCAGCCACTGAACCGGCCAAGAAGCTAAAGGCGCGCGCCGTGGCCATGCCAATTCCGGGATCCCGTCCTGGTACGTAAAAGTTGGTGGTCTGTCTCGGATCCGGGAAAGTGAATCCTTTTGCCGATCCCAGAAAGCGGACGTTAGCGTCGTTCTCGTTTGGAACAAAAATATCGCCGAAGTAGTCTGTGGCGGTGGCCCGCGACGTGGCACGGTTGTAGGTCAGGCGGAAGGCATTCTCCGGCGTCGGTTGAACCACCAATCCGATGCGCGGGGAAAAGGACGCCTTCTCCGTTGCGTCCATATAGTCTATGCGGCCCGATGCCGTGAGATTGACCTTCTCAGAGATCTGCCAACTCGAGAAGAGATACCCTCCGTAAAGGCTGAAGGAATCTTCGTCTTCGAATCGGCCCATTACGGTGCCGTAGGTTCTCGGTGTCGTGAGCTTGTAGTCCGCACCGACATTGACCACGAACCGATCATCCAGGAAATCCAGGTTGTAGCGGGCCTGTAGGTCAATCTGGGACGAGTTTTCGTACATGAGGTCGCCAATGGGATAGAACCAGTTGTTCCCGTCTACCAAAGTCACCTGTCCATAGGCCTGCGCATAGAAGGGACCTGATTCGAATTGTAGCTGGGCGGTGACGCCTTCCGGGCCATCCGCCTGGATTTCACCGAGAGTCGCATTTAGAATCTGCTTGATCTTCGAATAGCCGGCATAGGCTGTGATCCGCGTTTGATCACTGAAGCGATACTGGACCTGGCCGTTGAGCTTCATCGCATAGACGTCGTAGTCGCGCCCGTCGATGACCCGGACGACAACATCGTCCAAGTCTTTGAGTTTAGGTTCAATTCTGTCCAAGATCTCGGCATCATGTTCGTCATCCGGATCCAGTTTCCAGTCCTCTGCCTGCATGAAGGACGCCGTGATCTTGTAACCGAGTTTTTCTTTGAAGACACCAGCGTGTCGGATTGATCCCTGGAGCAAGGCCTGACTGCCCACGCCGACCGAGATGGTCGTTCCAGGATACATGAACGGATCTTTGCTCAGGAAGTGGATGACACCGTGGGCTACGCCCGGTCCGTACAGGGCTGATGCCGGACCCCTGATGACTTCGATCCGGTCCAGGTCGATTGCCTCGATGGGCAGTCTCGAATAGCCAATGAGGGCCATGCCGGGATTGAAGGATTCGCGATTGTCAACCATGGCATAGGTTGCCGAGCCAAAGGCGTTATTGAACCCGCGGACGGCCACGAGATAGCGACCCATCCCAGCCTGCATGACATCGACTCCCGGAATGTTGCGAAGCGAAGCGACGACCGAGGGAACGGCATCCCGAGCCAGTTGTCTGGAACTGACGACCGTGACCGAGGCCGGCGACTTGAGCGCCTTCTCTTCGTATCGCGATGCCGAAACGACATAGGGATCGAGCTCCACCGTTGACGCGGTCAATTGGATATCAATCACGCGTTGTTCATCCGACAAGAGCTCGAGTTCGGTCCGATACAGGCTGAACTCGTCGCGATCCGCGACCAGGATGTATGAGCCTTGTGTGACGTTCGACAATAGAAAGAGGCCGTCCTTATCCGTCACGTCACTGGAGCGTACGGTCTCAGCGTCCGTATCGAGGATCGAAACCAGGACGCCGGGCAGCGGATCGTCTGAGGCTGCGTCTGATACGGTCCCTGTCACGGGTCCTTCCTGAACCGCTTGGAGTGAAGAGAGCCCGAGAATAGCGAGGGAAAAAACAGCCCAAACAGGTCTGTGGAATACGGCAGGTGTGCGTGGACTTCCTGCATTGGAAACAACCTCGCTAAGGTCATCAGGATCCGCACCAAGACAGGGGATCCGAAATCTCTGCCGGATCTCCGAATGATTGACGGAAGAACGCTTTCCGCCCTCCGGACCCATGCTCCGGAGACTGACTACCAGAGCGTATGTTGGCACGCGATTCGAGGCTAAGAGATTGTCCCGGGTAGGTCAAGGGGGCTCTGGCCATGAACCTGTCTGAATCATCTTTCGACCAGGGATCTGATCCCTTCTCCGCATCTATTTGGCGGGTACTTCCTCGAAACATCGTTTGAGCAGATAGGGAATCAGAAGACTCCCACATCAGATAAATCATCAACGATAGGAGGAATATATGAAACGAATCACTATAATTGGGGGGATTGTCCTCGGCCTGACGTTCTCTACGATTCAACTGACGGCAGGTTGGGACTGCGGTCTGGCCTTCGGCGAGGCCGAGATTGCCTACTCA
>QNAI01000165.1 GCA_003641745.1 Verrucomicrobiota bacterium
GATCCAAATTTGTATTTCCTGAATCTATCTTTCCCATTAAATTGGTAGGATATCAATCCGGTGGTTTCGCCGCCTCCAGTTTGAAGCACACAGTGGCAACTGGCCACCGCCACCAGCAATAAAGGAAATCCGATGAGACCCACACTGATTGCCATCACTTGCCTGGCTCTTTTGGCAGGATGCTCTTCCGCTCCGGAACCCGAATCCGAACCCCAATCCGATCCCCAGGTGGGGGAACTCATCGAGTTCGAAGTCTTCGGAATGGATTGCCCCGGCTGCCATGGAGGCCTGGAGAATCTGGCCATGGAAATCCCGGGCGTCAGTGCCGCCAAGGCGTCCTGGCAAGACCAAAAACTCGTACTGGAGATTGAGGAAGGGGCCGAGGTCTCCGAAGACCAGGTCCACGACGCCATCAACCGGGCCAACTTCACCGCGGGAGATCGCGTGAAATGAAGTGGCTCGCATTTTTATTGCTACTCGCTCTGATCCCCGCGACCGAGTCACTTGCTGTCGGAATCAGCATCGACGCCGGACTCACTCCTCCACAGGGGCGATGGATCCTGCGTACCCAGGTCCGGTCGATGTCCCGCACCGCACCGGAAGGTACGACAGACGCCGGGATGGATCGTCTCATGGTCCCCCTTGTCGTCGTATACGGTCTGCGCCCCCAGTTGACACTCGGTGTGCGCCAAATCATCGACTGGCGCACGATGACCATGATGGGCAACGAGAACAAGGAATCGGGCTTCAGCGACCTCTACGTCTTTGCCAAATACAAGGTCTGGAGGATCAACACCCGCAGTTACACACTGGGAATAGCACCTCTGGTGGGCGTCGATGTCCCGACCGGCAGCAGTGGAATTTCCAACGAATTCTGGTCAATCAATACCGGGCTGTTCTTCTCGGGCCGCTCCGACGGATGGGGAGCCGACCTCACAGTTGGTTACAGATTCAGCGGGGTTGCCAACGTTCCCGCCGACGACCCCGATCCCGGCAATGAATTGGGACTGAACCTGGCGCTGGCAAAGCAGATCCCCATCGGCAAATCAGGCCAAACGGCCCTGGCTCCCGTTTTCGAAATCTCCTGGAAGGACACGGCTTCCGACCAGGCCGACGGGGTCGAAACACCAAACAGCGGAGAAACCGCCTTTACGCTGGCTCCGGGCTTGAAGTACACGCGGGGTGACCTGATTATCGAAGGGCTGGTACGATTCCCCGTCTCCCAGGATCAAAAGGGTATGCAGATGGAGATCGGGAACATGTACCTGATCGGCATTCGACACATGTACTAGCAGCACATTCAGCAGTTAAAACCGATACACCACACCCAAAGTGCCGGACTGGTTCATATTGTCTTTGTAGCTCTTTAAGATTGTAGTTCCATCTTCCATGTAGAAAATATATTCCGATGTAGCCAAACCCAGTTCAACAGTCGCAACCCCTGTCAGGCGATCCGTAAATTTAACGTCGATACCCGATGCCAACCAAAGCATATCATTTTTAAAATCCGTATCACTCATGTCATCCTGACTTCGACGAATTGGCTGATATTTAAAACCGGCACCCCAATTTACCTTTTTACTCACTTGATATTCGGCACCCAATCCCCAGGCGTACTCGTTCAAATCGTTACTCTCGGCAATGTGCTTGAAATCCACATGAAGGTCAGCTTCAACCCTGAACTTATCGGTCACATGATAGGCAACGCCCAATTTGTAAAGCGGCACCACTTTTCTTTCATCCGGCGCGCCATCTTCGAATTTCATTCCCAACAACTCCTCCAGCTGAGGTAGCAAGGCCGGGTCAATCAAATACAAATCGTTTAATTCCAGATGGGCGGTGTACGTTGGACCAAAATACAAGGTCTGGGCAATTAAAAATTTCTCTGTTGGACGGATGTTGGCCCCCACCGAAAACACCCAAAAATTATTGTCTTCATAACTGGCATCAACACGAGCCACATCGCCGTTCACTACAGGTACACCCCCGATAATGGCATCCACCTGTTCCTGGGAAAGACCCGCATCAGTCAATAGGCTTGTTTCAAAATCAGCAATAGCCTGCGCATTGGTTGCCACCATAATATTACCGCGCATAAAGTCATCGGCTCGGTACATGTATTTTGCACCAACACTAAACGACAACCCGTTCGACACCTTATAGGCAACATTGGCCAAAAACCCGAGATCCAGAGCACCTTCTTCAAGACTTCCCCCATCAGGTCCATACAAATCCTGAGTAAAGGGATCAACCAACATACCCGGCAGTCCAATTGGAGGACTGGTTAAAGCCTGGTTAACACCGGCAGCCATACCCATTGCCACACGGTAGCCGCCCATGGTGAGCATGGGCGAACCGTTTTCCATTTTGCCACCCGTTGCAGATGACGCACCAAATGCAAAGTTGCCGGCCCACTTGTCTTTTTTGTAGATGAAGATAGCCGTTGGGTCAAAAGCACTACCACCGGTGGCTTCGTAGGTTATGCCCGTTAACCCGTCATAAATTTCTTTCGTACCAAAGCCAAACTGATTCCCTATTTCGACATGAAAACCATCTTGTAACCAAACCAAACCAGCTGGGTTATACACCGCGGCATCAACGCTTTCGGTAGCATTACGGTTGTTGGTTTTGTATCGATATATACTGTTTTGCGCAAATGCATTTCCCGCGGTCAACAAACCTGCCAGCAGCAGTAATAAACCTGATTTCTTCATTACATATTCCCCCAGGATCAGAATCTTTTTTGCGGCGGGTAAATACCTCCAGATAAATGGATGAGTCGGTTTAGTTATTGAATTCACCATATCATGAATATGTTTTTGGCGCAAACTCAGGAAAGCAAACCGTTCTTCCAACAGCAACGGTTATTCGCAGAAATCTGCGAATCCCCCACCCTGAAACTGGAATGCAATTTGCGACCCATGCCCCTTTGGAGGGCAACTCTTCCGCAATTGAACTGGAGGAAAACAAATGAAACGATTACTGATTACGACCCTTGCAGTGTTGCTGGTTAGCCTGGTGGTTGGGGTTGCTTACTCTGATGAAGGTGATCCGGTGCGAAATCAGATTCAGACCGAAACACCAGATCACAACTACGATGATTTTGAGACCCCCGGGGTACCTGATAATATTGGTCCCGATGATCGCGAGAACAACCACCGTGGGGATAATGGTTACAAATCCATCGTCCCGATAATCTCTTCCTTCAACGAACGGCTGGGCCTGTTCATCATACAATTCGTGATGTGGTAAATCTGGATTTTCGGCTGAAAGGCCCCGGGCAATTGCCCGGGGCCGATACCAAGGCCAGACTAACCGTTCCACATCATTTCAGCAGAACCATTTTCCTCGTATCCCTGAATTCCCCGGCCTGGATGCGGTAGAAATAGATGCCGGATGCCACCAGTTCTCCCCTGTCGTCACGTCCGGTCCAGGTCACCGAATGGTGCCCGGCGGACATGGGCTCATTTCTCAGGGTCACGATCCGGCGACCGTCGACGCCGAATATCGCCAGTTGCACCTTTTGAGACTCAGGCAGATCGAAATCGATCTTCGTCAAGGGGTTGAAGGGATTGGGATAATTGGCCGAGAGGGAGTACCTGGTCGGAATACCCGAGTCGAGAGTGACTTCCTCGATAGTGTACTCCCGGTCCTTGTTGGCCGAGTCCCGGGCCGTGATCAGGATATCGTCGAGGTCGAATTCCACGGCCAGCTTGATGCGCATCAGCTCGCCCTGGCCCGTGATGCTGGCATTATGTCCCAGGAGGGCCAGACCTGCGTCCAGTCCATTGCGGGAAATGTTCTGCAGGAAGTACGGGCTGTCCTGCTGTCCAAACAGGCTGCCCGCGGCCAGCGACAAGACAGCATCCTGCGGCAGATCGGCCCGCAGGTTCACACCTTTGAGGTTCGCGCACGGTTCAGCCAACACCAATGACAAGGTCGTGTCGTCGATCCTCACCCAGGAGAATCTGGCTATCATGGAACCTTCGGTGGACTGTGTCTTGGCCGCCTCAACGTCCCAGTTGACGGCGATGATCATCAGGTCATCAAAGTCGACCCGATTGTCGGTCAGCGGGATGCCGGTTCCACTCCAATCGTCGGTCGGTCCGAAATCGCAGTAGGGAATGAAATCCTGATCGGCGTCGGTCAGACCGTAAGTCAACGAGAGGGTGTTCACATCCCCTACCACATTGAGCACACCGTCGCCATTCACGTCACCCAGCCAGTAGTTCGTCGTACGAGAATTTACAGCCGATGGCAGGCTGAAGTTGCCACCCAGATCCTCGGCAAAGACCTCGTAGAAATACACTCCGCGCAGCGGTAAGCCGCTGCCCGGATTGTCTATGAAAGAGAGTTCGGTCGCTGGAACGGTGCCCGCCAGGATCCATTCCCCGGAACTCTCGGCCGCAGCCCGATCGGCCGGACGAGTGGGAATTTTGTTACCTGCAGCATCGTCGAACTCCGGGTAGACAGTAATACCGCCGCCGTCGTGCCACAGACCTCGGTATATGTGGAAGTTGGCGAGGTCAAGGTCCACCGGCGGGGTCCAGGAAACTGTGACGCGCTCATGGCTGGGTTCGGTGTCCAGGCCGGTCACCGGACCGGGCGCGGTGCCGTCGCCAGTCACGGTCACCAGCAAGGATTCCTCATCAGCCAGGGGCGGTGTACCGTCATCCGTGACCCTGACCGTCAGTGTGTATTCACCGGGACTCTGCTCCGGGCTCGGAGTCCATGAAAAGACTCCCGTGACAGGATCGATTCCCGCCCCGGCCGGAATTGTTCCCTCGAGACTGAAGACAAGCGTATTCGCCGGATCCGACTGCGCTTCACCAATTGGATTGCCCGCCCCGCCATTATAAAGCGAGGAGACTTCATCCACGCGCAGGGCCCGGCCCCAGATGGCCACGTCATCCATGAAACCGCCATAGTAGTTTGTATTTGGAGTCTTGAGTCCAAGGTACTCCGGCGTGAACTCCTCCGTGATGGCGGCACTCGTCACCAGCACTCCGTTGCGATATGCCGAGACAGCCGTTCCGGTACGCACCAGGGTGAATAATTGCCAACTGCCATTCACAAAGTCCGGTTCGGAGGTCATCTCCGTGGTCACGTTGTCCCACTTGGCCCGGACGCCATCGGTTTCGAGCCTGATCCAGTCGAGATTCTCTCCGTCCCCGAAGACGATCGCGGAACTGGAGATCCCAATGTTGATGTTTGTCGGGTACACCCAGGCAGACAATGTGAAGTCCAGAGGTAATGGAGTGTCGCCAAAGTCCAGGTAATCGTTCACCCCGTCGAAGTGCAGAGCGCCGCCGCCCAGGACAAATTCGCCCGGGGTGGTGGTGATATCGGCACCATTCATGGAAACACCATCATGCTGACCCGTACTGCTCGTGAAATCCACATCAAAGGACCAGTGGGCCACCAGACCGTCGGCCAGACCAATAAGCAGATCACTGTCGTTTGCTTCGGAAGTGAAGGTCAATTCAGTGTTCACGACCGCAATCTGATTTCCAATCGGCTCCAGAACAGGCGCCGTGTTCACTTCGACCACGGTCACCAGGAAAGTTTCTTCACTCACCAGGGATGGGGTGCCGTCGTCGGTGACCCTGATCAACACCGGATAGATGCCGGGACCCTGGGTCTCCGATGGTGTCCAGGTGAACATCCCGGACAATGGATCGACCGCCATCCCCGCTATCGAACCCTCGCCCAGACTGTAACTGAGCGAATTGGCGGGAACGTCGGGATCGGAAGCCAGAACCATTACGGTAAGGAGTTCTTCCTCATTGGCCGACAAGTCGGAAATCGCTTCGATAATCGGTGCGCGATTCACTTCGTTGACGGTAACGTTGAATTCCTCCGTGTCGAACAATTCGGGATTCACAAGGTCAGTGGCCTTGACGGTGATCAGGTATTGATTCGGACCCTGGGTTTCGTCAGGGGTCCAGGAAAACAATCCGGATTCAGGAACGATATCGGCGCCCGCGGGAGGAGTACCCACGAGTGAGAAAATCGCTGAGCTGTTGGATGCATTCAGAACCTCGACTCCATCGCCGTCATTGTAGAGCAATCCAATTTCTTCCGTGCTCAAGGCCCGGCCCCAGATGGCCAGATCGTCCATGGTCCCTTGATAGTAATTGGAAGCGGAAATCTTGCACCCGATGAACTCAGGTGTGAAGGGGGCCGTGTGGGTGAAGGAAGTCACAACGACGTTGTCCCGATACACGGTGACAAGACTTCCGCTGCGCACCAGCACGAAGTGTTGCCAGTTGCCATTTGTAAAATCCGGGTCGGTAAGATAGTAGGCCGTACTCCCATTCCACTTGGCGGTCACACCCTCGAGTTGCAACCGAAGCCAGTCCAGATTAGCGTTGTCGCCGAGCAGAACCCCGTTGGCGCCGCCCGCGGTGGTGCTTTGAATGGCTTCCGGAAGGATCCAGAGGGAAATACTCAAGTCGCCGGGAAGCGAAATGGGCGTCACATCCAGATAGTCTCCGACGCCATCCAGATACAAGGCGCCGGCGCCCAGCTTCATACCTGTGGTGATGATGCCGGCATCACCAATGGCAGTGCCGTCATATCCACCGGACAAATCCGAGAAACCATCATTGAAAGGCCAATATGCGACGAGTCCCTCGCTGAAGTCCGGCCCTGAATGGCCGACCAGATTGACGATGAAGGACAGGATGTTTTCCTCGTCCATGACCTTGTCATCGATCGCGGCAATCATCGGCGCAACTGGTCCTCCGTCTTCGACCGTCACGGTGATGGATTCTTCGTCGAAATATGACGGTACGCCATCATCGGTGACTCGAACCAGGAAAGTGAATTCGCCGGGAGTCTGCGATTGATCCGGATACCAACTGAAAACACCGGTGACCGGATCGATACTCGCGCCGCTGGGAACACTGCCCTCAAGACTGAAGACCAGGTTGTTTACAGGAATCCCTTCCGTATCACCCACGGGTAACCCGTCGCCTCCGTTGAAGACAAGATCCCGCTCAAAGCCGGAAAGCGCCCGGTCCCAGAGCGCCAGGTCATCCATGGTACCCTGGAAGTAATTACCTCCCGATGTCTTGCATCCGATCAACTCGGGAATAAAAGTGGAGGTTTGGGTGAAGGAAGTAACGGCAACGTTGTCCCGGTACACCGTGACGAGGCTGCCGACACGCACCAGCATGAAGTGTTGCCAGGTGCCATTGGTGAAATCCGGATCCGTGGTCTGGTAGGCCGTGGTCCCGCTCCACTTGGCGGTCACCCCCTCGAGTTGCAAACGAAGCCAGTCCAGATTACCGGTATCGCCGAGAAGAACCCCGTTGGCGCCCCCCGTTGTGGTGCTTTGAATGGCTTCCGGAAAGATCCAGAGGGAGATGCTCATGTCCCCCGCCAAGGGAATGTCATTCACGTTCAGATAGTCACCGGCGCCATCCAGATACAGGGCGCCGGCTCCCAGCTTCATACCTGTCGTGATGATCGTGGCGTCTCCGACAGCGGTGCCGTCGTGTACCCCTGCAAAATCGGTGAAATCCGAATCGAAGGTCCAATAGGAGACCAGGTCTTCCCAGAGTCCGGGAGCGACGTCCGGATCACTGGCCGTCGCGGTGAAACTCAGTTCCGTTCCACCGACCACGACCTGATTCCCGACTGGATCAAGGACAGGGGGCTGATTCAATTCGTTCACTATGACGTGAATGGTCTCTTCATCCCAGAGAGACGGGACACCATTGTCGTCAACCCTGACCACGAGGTTGAAATCCAGGGGGCCCTGCTCCTCGGTGGGTGTCCAGGTGAAAACTCCGGTCACCGGGTCAATGACGGCACCCGCTGGAACACTTCCGCCAAGACTGTAGATGAGGTCGTCCGCGGGGACATCCTGATCAATGGCGCTTGCGGTAAATGTCAGAAGCGAACCTTCGTCCACAAATTGATCACCGATCAGGGCGAGCACCGGA
>QNAI01000166.1 GCA_003641745.1 Verrucomicrobiota bacterium
CTGAACCATCTGGTGTCCCACAAGATTCACGCCCGCGCGGTCGGGCCGTATTCATTGGTCACCCAGCAGCCGCTTGGGGGCAAGGCCCAGTACGGCGGGCAGCGTTTCGGTGAAATGGAGGTCTGGGCACTGGAAGCCTACGGCGCCGCCTTTACCCTGCAGGAACTCCTGACCGTCAAGTCGGATGACGTCCAGGGACGCACGAAGATATATGAGTCGCTGGTCAAGGGCGACAATTCACTGACCGCCGGAACGCCGGAGTCATTTAATGTTTTGATCAAGGAAATCCAGAGCCTGGGGCTCGACGTTCGTCTGGGACGATCGTCCGCTCTCGACTTTGAAGCCAAGTAACACCTGGGGAAATCAATAGATGAGTACTGAAGAAGCACGTCAGGTCCTCGGCCTGGAGAAAGAGGACAATTTCGATCGCGTCAGCATTTCAGTGGCCTCGCCGGATACCATCCGGTCGTGGTCGCGGGGTGAGGTGAAGAACCCGGAGACGATCAATTACCGGACCTTCAAGCCGGAACCGGGTGGCCTTTTCTGCCAGCGAATATTTGGACCGGTTCGCGACTACGAGTGCGCCTGCGGCAAGTATAAGCGGATCAAATACAAGGATGTGGTCTGCGATCGCTGCGGCGTTGAGGTGACCGTGTCGCGGGTTCGTCGTGAACGGATGGGCCATATCGCCCTGGCCGTTCCCGTGACCCATATCTGGTTCCTCAAGAGTATGCCGAGTCGCCTCGGACTCCTGCTCGATATGACGGCCCGCAATCTGGAGCGCGTCATCTACTACGAGAACTTCATCGTCATCGACCCGGGCAAGACGCCGCTCGAGCAGAAGCAGCTTCTGACCGAGACGGAATACAATCAGGCGGTTGATGAATACGGAGACGATTCCTTTGTCGCGCGCATGGGTGCCGAGGCGGTTCGCGACGTCCTCTCCACGATGGACCTCGAGAACACCGTTCTCGAACTGCAGGAAGCGATGCGCAGCACGCGTTCCAAGCAGATCAAGAAGAAGCTGTCCAAGCGGCACAAGGTCATCCAGGGATTCATCAATTCGAAATCGCGCCCCGAGTGGATGGTGCTTGAGGTCCTGCCGGTCATCCCGCCGGATCTGCGTCCTTTGGTGCCGCTCGAAGGTGGCCGCTTCGCCACCTCCGACCTGAACGACCTCTATCGTCGGGTCATCAACCGGAACAACCGGTTGAAGAATCTGCTCCTGCTCAAAACGCCGGATGTTATCATCCATAATGAAAAGCGAATGTTGCAGGAGGCGGTCGATGCTCTCTTTGACAACGGACGACACGGACGACCGGTGACCGGAGCCGGCAATCGTCCCCTCAAATCACTCAGCGACATGCTCAAGGGCAAACAGGGTCGCTTCCGGCAGAACCTTCTGGGCAAACGCGTCGACTACTCCGGTCGCTCGGTCATCGTCATCGGGCCCGAGCTCAAGCTGAACCAATGCGGTCTTCCCAAGAAGATGGCCCTGGTTCTGTTTGAGCCTTTCATCATCCGTCGACTGAAGGAACTCGGGTTTGTGCACACTGTGCGCGGCGCCCGCAAAATGATCGAAAAGCGGTCACCCGAAGTCTGGGATATCCTGGAGGAGGTGACCAAGGGACATCCGGTGCTGCTCAACCGTGCGCCCACTCTTCACCGGCTTTCGATCCAGGCCTTTGAGCCGGTGTTGATCGAGGGTGAATCCATCCGCGTGCATCCTCTCGTCTGCACCGCCTACAACGCCGACTTCGACGGCGATCAGATGGCGGTCCACGTTCCGCTTTCGCTCGAGGCCATCATGGAGTGCAAACTCCTCATGATGTCGACGAACAATATCTTTTCGCCGTCGAGCGGGAAGCCGATTCTCACCCCTTCTCAGGACATCGTGCTCGGGGCTTATTACCTGACGGTGGAGCCAAAGGAGGAGGTGCCAGAAAACCAGAGGGTTCCGCTTGTCGGCTCGACCGAGGAGGTTGTATTTGCCCAACTCGACGGGGCTCTGTCCGTCCACGACTGGATCAACCTCAAGAATCCGGATTACGGCATGGACACGGTCTACGGAGTCAAGGATCGCAAGATCCTGAGGACGACGGTCGGCCGGGCCAGGTTCAACCAGATCTGGCCCTCGGGGCTCGGTTTCGTGAACTTCCCTGTGCCGAAAGGCAAACTGGGGGACCTCATTCTCAATACCTATAAGGTGGCGGGTGAGCAGGCCACCGTGACCATGCTTGATGCCCTCAAGGAACTCGGGTTTGAGGTCGCGACCAAGGCCGGTATCAGCATCGGAATCGACGACATGATCATTCCTCCCGCCAAGGTGGAAATCGTGGCCAATGCCAAAAAGCGGATCGAGGAGGTTGAAGGGCAATACAAGCGCGGTATCATCACCACGGGCGAACGATACAACAAGATCATCGACATCTGGACCAGTGCGACTGACCAGATCGCCAAGGCCGTTTTCGAAAAGCTGGAGTCCAATGACGGCAAGGGCGGGGTCAACCCCGTCTTCCTGATGATGGATTCCGGTGCTCGCGGCAATCGGCAGCAGGTTCGACAGTTGTGCGGAACCCGAGGCCTGATGGCCAAGCCGTCGGGTGAGATCATCGAACGGCCGATTCTCTCGTCGTTCCGCGAGGGCCTTACGGTTCTCGAGTACTTCATCTCCACCCACGGTGCCCGCAAGGGTCTGGCCGACACGGCGCTGAAGACGGCTGACGCCGGTTATCTCACTCGAAAGCTCTGCGACGTCTCCATGGACGTCATTATTACGGAAGAGGATTGCGGCACGCGCGATGGCATTTGGAAACGCGCCATTTTCGAGGGTGATGACGAGATTGTCAGTCTTCGGGAGCGCATTGTCGGGCGGTTCTCGAGCGACGACATCACCAATCCGTCGAATCCGGACGAGATCCTGGTTGGTTCGGGCGAATTGATTACGGAGGAAATCGGCGCGAGGGTAGACGAGTGCGGAATCGAACGCCTCAAGGTCATGTCACCGTTGACCTCGACTTCGAAGGACGGGATCGATGCCAAGTCCTACGGTATCAATCCGGCAACGCACGAGGTCGGCGCCGTTGGAAACTCGGTCGGTATCATCGCGGCGCAGTCGATCGGTGAACCGGGAACTCAGTTGACCATGCGCACGTTTCACATCGGTGGCATCGCCAGCCAGGTCTTCAAGAATCCCGAGATCCGCGTGCGTAATACGGGCCGGGTTCACTACCGGGGCCTGCGTCTGGTTTCGACCGCAGAGGGGGCCAATATTGTCCTGAACAAAACCGGCACTCTGCAGATTCTTGATGACAATGAGCGCGAGCTCGAGGTCTACAATATTGTGGTTGGTTCGGTCCTGACCGTGGCGGACGGCGATACGATCGAAAAGGGCGCCGTCCTGGCCATGTGGGATCCCTACAATATCCCGGTCCTGTCGGAAAAGGCCGGAATTATCGGATTCAGGGACATGATCCCCGGAGTCACGGTCAAGCGTGAACTCGACGAAGAGACCGGCCGGATCGCCACTGTGGTCATCGAGCACAAGGAGGACTTGAATCCCCAGGTCGAAATCCGGGATGATTCGGGCAAAGCGGCCGCCGCCTACTCGATTCCGACTGGAGCCCAGGTGGTCGTGGCCGAAGGAGACACCATCCATCCCGGGACGCTCCTGGCCAAGACGCCACGCCAGGCATCGAAGACTCGTGATATCACCGGTGGTCTTCCGCGGGTGGCCGAGCTCTTTGAGGCGCGCCGGCCGAAAGAAGCTGCGGAGATGGCTCGGATCGACGGGGTTGTTTCGCTCGGAGGCACGGTCCGCGGGAAGAAGAAGCTTATCGTCACCAGCGGTGAGTCGGGCCAGGAAGAGGAACACCTCATTCCGCACGGCAAACAGATCATCGTTCAGCCGGGCGATCTCGTCTTCAAGGGTCAGCACCTGACCGAGGGCTCAGCCGATCCCCACGAGATCCTCGATATCCTCGGACCGCACGCCCTTTACGACTTCCTGATCTCCGAGGTCCAGGAGGTCTATCGCCTGCAAGGTGTGACCATCAATGACAAGCACATCGAAACGATCATCCGTCAGATGCTTCGCAAGGTCCGGATCACCGACCCGGGCGATACCGAGGCTTTCTGGGGTGAGCAGGTCGAGCGTTCGAATTTCCGCGAGGAAAATGATCGGATCATCGAAGCGGGCGGCAAGCCCGCCGAGGCGGAACCGATTCTCCTGGGCATCACCAAGGCATCGATCGAGACCGAGAGCTTCATTTCGGCGGCATCCTTCCAGGAGACAACCCGCGTCCTGACCGACGCTTCGACCCTTGGCAAGGTGGATACGCTGAAGGGCTTCAAGGAGAATGTGATCATGGGTCACCTCATCCCGGCCGGAACCGGCCTGACCAAGTACCGGAAGCTTCGTATCTCGCTTCCGTTCGGTTCGGAAATGGTCGAGACAGAGGAATCGACCGGCGAGGAAGTGGGCTGACCCCAGCAGAATGATTTGATCCAAGCCCCGGCCGAAAAAGGCCGGGGCTTTTTCGGCTTCGAATTGATCTCCAACCTCCGGCTCCACTAGTGTCGGGCATGACTTCAAGTAATTCTGTGATATCGGGCTGCGGATTCCACCATGTGGCGATCAGGACTTCTGATTGGGCGACCACGATCGGGTTCTATACCGACGCCCTGGGTTTTCGCGAAAAGATCTCCTGGGGTGAGGTGCCCAAACGGGCCACCATGCTCGATACCGGTGACGGAAATTACCTGGAGGTCTTTGAGGATTCTGGATATCGGCCCGATCCCGATGGAGCGATCATTCATTTCGCGTTGAGGGTCGATGATTGTGATTCCGCTCTTGAACGGGCTCGATCGGCGGGGGCCGAGATCACCAAGGAGCCGACTGGCGTTGACATCGGGTCATCCCCGGTGACACCGGTTCGCATCGCCTTCTGCAAGGGCCCTGAAGGCGCGATTATCGAGTTTTTCCAGAACGAACTCACCTGATACATCCGCCCGGCAGACAGAGATCTTCAATTCAGACTGTTGCCGGCCCGCGGTCCGAATGGCCCGATGACCTCGGTCCGGAGGGATTCGAGCGCCCCGATCCGTTGATCCGCGAAGGGTGTTTTTTTCCCCAAGAGTCAAGAACAGGCTTGATCGGCCTATAACTGACCGCTTTAGTGAACGTTTTCTCTCGTTTCTCCTGATGCCAATCGGTCAGGTCCAAGAGACGGGAGACCAATTTTTTCATTGTCACATCGCGTCCGCGAGAGCGATTTCGGTGCTTTTGCCGTAGATTGTACTTGCCGGACGATGGGGGTGGCCTAGCGTCCTCTCCTTTTTCGCCATATTCCGTCACTTTTCGTCTGTAACCATGCCAACCATCAATCAGCTCGTCCGCAAAGGACGTCGCGTCATCAAGGCCAAGTCCAAGTCACCGGCCCTGGCTGGCAATCCGTTTCGCCGCGGGGTCTGTGTCCAGGTGATGACGCGCACACCGAAAAAGCCGAACTCCGCCATCCGCAAGGTCGCGAAGGTGCGGTTGACCAACGGGAGTGAAGTCATCTCCTATATTCCGGACGAAGGCCATAACCTTCAGGAACATAGCATCGTTCTGGTACGAGGCGGTCGGGTTAAGGATCTCCCGGGCGTTCGCTACCATATTGTACGGGGCACACTGGACGCATTGGGCGTCGAGAAGCGCCGTCGCAGCCGTTCGAAGTACGGAGTCAAACGTCCCAAGGACGCGAAGTAACCATGTCACGCCGTCGAAGAGCAACCAAGCGGGTAACAAAGCCCGATGTCCGTTATAATAGCCCGTTGGTGGCCAGTCTGGTCAACACGGTGATGAAGAGCGGAAAGAAATCCGTGGCCGAGCGAATCGTCTACGGGGCTTTTGAGCGCGTTTCCGAGAAACTCGAAAAGGGTGATCCGGTCGACCTGCTGCTCGGAGCCCTCGAAAATGTCCGTCCGCGTCTGGAAGTGAAAAGCCGCCGTGTCGGCGGTGCCACCTACCAGGTCCCGGTCGAGATCCCGTATGAGCGTCAGGAAAGCCTCGGATTCCGTTGGCTGGTGACTGCTGCCAATTCCCGCAAGGGTATCCCGATGCGCGAAGCCCTCGCGCAGGAAATTATCGACGCCTATAATAATACGGGCTCGATCGTAAGAAAGAAGGACGATGTGCACAAGATGGCTCAGGCCAATCGTGCGTTCGCTCATCTTCGCTGGTGATCAGTACCATGGCCGTCGTAACCAAGGACAAGCTGTCTGCAGCCAACTCTCCGGATCGCGAGGTGCCGCTCGAGTGGACCCGCAATATCGGCATTGCGGCTCATATCGACGCGGGCAAGACGACCACTACTGAGCGGATTCTTTATTACACAGGTGTCGTCCACAAGATGGGTGAGGTGCACGAAGGCACAGCCGTCACAGACTGGATGGAACAGGAGCGCGAGCGCGGAATCACCATTACGTCCGCAGCCATTTCCTGTGCCTGGACCACCTCAAGTGGCCCCTACGCTGATATTCAGCACCGGATCAATATCATCGACACGCCCGGCCATGTTGACTTTACGGCCGAGGTGGAACGGTCGCTCCGCGTTCTCGATGGCGCCGTCGCCGTCTTCTGTGCGGTGGCCGGCGTTCAGCCCCAGTCGGAAACTGTATGGCGCCAGGCCACCAAGTACAACGTGCCCCGGATTGCGTTCGTCAATAAGATGGACCGGACCGGGGCCGATTTCTTTGGAGCGGTCGACGACCTGAGGGAGAAACTCGGAGCCAACGCCCACCCTCTTTACCTGCCGATCGGCGCCGAAGAGAATTTCTCGGGAATGATCGATCTCGTTGCCCAGAGCGCGTTCAAATTCGACGAGTCGGACGAGATGGGCGTCAAGGCCATCGATATTCCGATTCCCGAGTCCATGGAGGACGAGGCGCACAAGTATCGCGATGCCCTGCTCGAGGCCGTGTCCGACTTTGACGACGACATCGCCGAAAAGTACCTCGCCGGCGAGGAGATCACGGTTGGTGAGTTCAAACTCGCTATCCGCAAGGCGACTGTTTCGCTCGAATTTGTGGGCGTGATCCCCGGATCCGCCTTCAAGAAAAAGGGTGTCCAGCGCTTGCTCGATGCGATTGTCAATTATCTCCCGAGCCCACTGGATCTCCCGTCGATGAAGGGCATGGATTCAGAAGGCGAGGAGGTTGAGGTTGCGTCGGATGATGCTTCCAAGGCCGTTGCGCTGGCCTTCAAACTCTGGAGTGATCCCTACGTCGGCAAACTCGTTTTCATTCGGGTCTACGCCGGAACGATCAAGAAGGGGAGCACACTCTATAACCCGCGGACTCGCAGGTCGGAGCGCGTCAGCCGCCTCATGGTCATGAAGGCAGACAGCCGGGACGACGTTTCGGAGGTCTACGCCGGCGATATCTGCGCGGTGATCGGGGTCAGGGACGTCATCACGGGGGACACCCTCTGCTCCAGTGATCTGGACCTCCGGCTCGAGCCTCCGACTTTTCCGGAGCCTGTTATTTCCATGTCGGTCGAGCCCAGAACCAAGGCCGACCAGGAGAAGATGTCCATCGGTCTGGGTCGGCTCTCCGAGGAGGACCCGACCTTTCAGGTGACGACCAACCAGGAAACCGGCGAGACCATCATTGCCGGCATGGGCGAACTCCACCTCGAGATCATCCGCGATCGACTCTTCCGGGAGTTCAAGGTCGAGGCCGATTCGGGAAAACCCCAGATCGCCTACCGTGAGACCATCGCGAGCGAAGCCGATGGCGAGGGCAAGTTTATCCGCCAGTCGGGCGGACGCGGCCAATACGGCCACGCCGTGATCAAGATCGAGCCGAACGAGAAGGGCAAGGGCATCGAGATCCTCAACAAGATCGTGGGCGGCGTCATTCCGAAGGAATACATCAAACCA
>QNAI01000167.1 GCA_003641745.1 Verrucomicrobiota bacterium
TATGCCCCTGCTGATCAAGGCTCTGGGTAAATGCACCACCGATCACATCTCCATGGCCGGTCCCTGGCTGAAATACCGCGGGCACCTGGACAATATCAGCAATAACATGCTGATAGGCGCGGTAAACGCCTTTACCGAAAAGATCAACAGCGTCAAGGACCAGCTTTCCGGCCAGGAAGGCGAAGTTCCCGCCGTAGCCCGTCATTACAAGGCCGAGGGCCTGCGTTGGGTGGTGGTGGGTGACGAGAACTACGGCGAAGGCAGCAGCCGTGAGCACGCCGCCATGTGTCCGCGGCATCTGGGTTGCGCGGCCGTAGTCGTACGCAGCTTCGCCCGGATCCATGAGACCAACCTCAAGAAGCAGGGTGTGCTGCCGTTGTCCTTCATCGACCCGGCCGACTATGACAAGGTGCAGCAGGACGACCGCATCGATATCGTCGGTCTGAGCGATCTGGCGCCGGATCAGCCGGTGAAGATGGTACTGCACCACACCGGTGGTGGAAGTGACGAGGTCATGCTCAGCCACACCATGACCCCGGAACAGATCGCCTGGTTCGTGGCGGGTTCGGCGCTCAACAAAATCAAGGAAACAACCGGTTAGTGGATTTTGGCCGCAGGAGGCCTGGAATTGGTGGTTCCGCGTATCCCGCTCGAGGCGGTTACTGGAACCACCATTTTTTTTAATCATGTCCGTTTGGTTGAAAGACGGAACTCCAGTCGTCCCTTCAAGTTGGATCATCCACCTTTTTCGCAGGGTTTCACTGGGCCCAACGTCCCCCAAACCCCCAAAAAAATATGGGATATACCCAGGTGGGGGTGCCTCTTGAAATTGCCTTGAAACAGCTTCGGTTTATTTAAACCCCACTAAAAAAACGGGAATTGGCGATTCGGGGCCTCATTTGGTGCCTCAATAACCTGTTATTTTGTAATCACCTCCACAATGGTAATTATATTTTTAACAGGTTAGTGGATTAATATATCCAAATAACCTGATTTCATCTTTCTTGAAAATCCCAAATGCCCTAAGTAAAACGGACAGAGCCACTCACCTTTCCCCTACAAAAATAATATGTAATTCCTTTTGATAATCCAGGGTCAGACGATAGAATATTAGAGTGTCATACGGATGTCACGGCCCGGCTGTACGAAGGGGAAAAAACCGGGATCCTGTTAACGGAAGAAGAAAAGTTGTTTCAGAATAAACAGAACCCGTTAACTGATTCACGAATCGTGTGTCGTCCGGCCCTGTCCGGCTTGCCAAAGGATCGCCACGTGAAGGTGTCTCCCAAAACCCCCAGTCTGTTTCTGGTGACCATTCTCTTGATTCTGGGAGCCGCCATGGTGGCTCAGGCGGCCGCGCCCAACCTGATGGCCGCGTTTTTCGTCAAGGGCAAGGTTGGTCTGAAGTGGTCCAGTATCGAAGGTGTCACCGAATATTTGGTCTACCGCCAGGAAAAGGGCGGGGATTTCCAGAAGATCGGGACCACCGGCGAGGATCGCTATTTCGACACCGAAGTGTCCGCCGGCTCGACCTATATATATAAAGTCGCAATCGTCGAAGGCGGGTCTGAGGTCTTTTCCGGCGTTAAGTCGGTAACTATTCCTGGAGATGTCGGTGGATTCAAGGCCCCCACCTGGGTCGGTATCCGCATGGACCAGGACAAACTCTTCCTCAACTGGGATGCAGTGCCCGGGGCCATGGCCTACAACATCTGGCGGTCCGAGACCTCGGGCAGCGGTTACGAAAACATCGGCAACGCCCAGGGGTCCCGGTTCGTGGACAAGGCCGGCCTGGTCAAGGGCGACACCTACTACTACGTGTTGACCGCCATGAACTCCGAGTTCGACGAGACGCCCTATTCCGAGGAAAGAAGCCACAAGTACGGCATGAGCCTCGAAGAGCAGGAACTTGCCGAGTCTGGCCCCAAAATCGAGCTGACGCCTTATCCGCTGACTTTCAAATTCGATATTACCGATGCCCTCGACGGTGAAGGGATGAACCAGCCCGGCGACGTTTTCGTCAACTCCCAGGGCCTGATTTACGTCACGGACGTTCTCAACGCCACCGTTCATTGTTTCGACAGTGCGGGCAAATACAAGTTCTCCATCGGCCAGAAGATCGAGGGATCCCCGTCTAATCTTCCCAACGGCGGCTTTATCGCTCCGTTCACCCTTTTCATCGATGGCAAGGACCAGGTCTATGTCTCGGATATCAAACGCAACGATATCCAGGTCTTCAACTCCGAGGGCAAGTTCCTCCGCCGCATTCAGGTGGACACGGGTCCCGAAATGAATCCCCTGCGGGCCAACGGTCTGCACGTTCTGGACGACGGCAGCCTGGTCATGACCGATACCGGGAACCACCGGTTCCTGGTGACCACTGCCGATGGCAGGATCACCATGTCCAAGGGTGAAAAGGGCGTCGAGACCGGCCAGTTCATCTTCCCGGACGAATTGACAGTCACTCCCGACGGCAGGGTCTTCATCGTCGGCCCGATCACCTGCCGGATCCAGGAATTCAAACTCGACGGAACCTTTGTCAACACCTTCGGCAGCGTCGGCGAGTCCGCCGGTCATTTCGGGCGCCCCAAGGGAATCACCACGGATGAAACCGGGCTGATCTGGGTCTCCGACGGCATGAGCCATATGTTGCAGGGATTTACCTTGGAGGGCGAAGTCAAGTCGGCCCTCAGCACAGCGGATGACGACTGGCAGTTCACGACCCCCAGAGGGGTCTTTTT
Organism: Verrucomicrobiota bacterium; assembly: GCA_003641745.1. GTDB lineage: Bacteria > Verrucomicrobiota > Verrucomicrobiia > Opitutales > Opitutaceae > B12-G4. The sequence continues at coordinate 2,742 of QNAI01000167.1, forward strand.
CAAAGATGGCCAACTGTTCGTGGTTCAGCGATTAGCCAACAAGGTCGCTGTCTTCGACGTCGGACCATAAAGGGATGGGAAAAGGCGAATCCCCCTGTCTTTTTCCCAAATTGAATGGCCTTCAACAGGAGGAAAGCAAAAGTGAAGAAGCTCATCACCACTACCATCGTACTGGCATGTATTCTGGTGCCCATGGTGGCTCTCGGTGGCGTGGCGGGATCGGATCACGATCTCTCCGCCGGAGCACAGGAATTGTGTTTCGCTTGCCACGTGCCTCACAACGCCTCGGGTGACAAACTGTGGTCAAGCACTCCTTCGGGAACCTTCAGCGGCGTGGCGGATCTCTGCTACACCTGCCATGACGGTAGTATCACGACCATCGGTCAGGGTACTGTGTTCAACGCCACTCTCGAGCAGCATCTGACTGTCGGCGCCGACTGTAGTGCCGATGACGGCTGCCACGACGTGCACAACCAGAACCCCAACGGCACCGGCCGGTTCCTGTTGGTCACCGAGACCAACAATTCCTACTGTGAGACCTGCCACGACGCGACCCCGTATACGGGCGCCGGCGCTCTTGGCGATCACACTGCCGGTATCACCCACTTCACCAGTGGTACGTTTACCTGTAACCAGTGCCACACGATTCATGGTGCCACCGCCCAGACAACCCAGATCGGCGCCCTTACCGCTCCGATCCTTCTGGACGACAACAACACCACCTACTACGGCGATTTCTGCATTTCCTGCCATAACGGCACGGCTCCCACAGCAGCAGCTGTCGGTACCGGTGGCGTGGCGGCAACGGATGTCTTCGACTATTCCGAAAACGTCGCCGATGGCACTGAGACCATGCACCCGACGATCACTGTCGGTGGCGGCACCCCCGTGGGCGGCTGCAACAAGTGCCATGACGTTCATGATCCTACCGGGACCGCCTTTGGTTACATCCTGATGGAAGACAATGCGAACTCTACGTATTGCGTCTCCTGTCACGGTGCCGCCGGTGCGCCGGCCGTGGGTGCGAACACTCACTTCGTGGGTATTCCCAGTGACGCCAACATGAACAACGGTTTGACCCCGGCCATGCCCTGGGCCAACCAGATCGACGAAGACGGAACCGCTGGTGTGGACTGGGCGACGGCCACGGCCAACAACATGGTCTGTGAAACCTGTCACTCGGTGCACCGCCAGGGTAACCAGGGTGTCGACGCGGAATTTTTCCTGCGGCATGAAAACGGCAATCTGAATCAGATTTGCTCGTCGTGCCACACCGCCAACTAGAGCAATAGGCGTTGGGTTGGAAAACCTGACAAATACAAGGGGGCCCGGGGGGAAAACCCGGGCCCTTGGTTCAAACAGATCAATGAAGACAGCCATTCAAATTCAGGTTCTCCTGACCACCCTCGCCCTGGCTGGCCCTTCGGTCGCCCAATTGGAAATCCTTGTCCCCGCCAAACAGGTCAGTACCGTATTGCCCCGCATCTACGTGGTGGGCCGGACCGGAGAATCCCGGGTCGCCATCAGCCTCAATGGGGATCATGTGACCACCGCAGCGGTGGTGGACTCGATTTTTCATGCCCTGATCTGGATGCCCTATGGCCTGAACCAGATCACTGTCGCCACTGTGCCCGAAGATTCCACCATGGCCCAATCCTCCGCGAATTCCCTTGGTTTTTCGGGATCGAAACAAGTGGCGGAATTGGAAGTTCTCTGCGGTCCCCGGATTTCCCGCGAATACCAGAAGATGTTCGCCAGTTCCATTTTTCACAACACCATTCCCCACCCTGAATGCCTCGGTTGCCATAGCCTGGCCGCCGAAACGGGAGCCGCCAGCCAGGACGCCGAATGGTGTTACCGGTGCCATCCCATCATTCGTGAGCAGTTCAGGGGCCACGGAGCCGATGATGAACAGCTCTGCATCAACTGCCACCGTTTGTCGGCCGATCTGACCAAGCGGAAAACCGGCGTGTACACCGATATGAATCCCTGTTTCCTGTGTCACAAGGACAAGATCGGGGAATTCGCCCAGGATTTTATCCATGGCCCCGTCGCCGGTGGAACCTGCACGGTCTGCCACAATCCCCACGGTTCGCAATTCGCAAACAACCTGCGCAGCCCGGTGCCCGTTCTCTGCCTGTTCTGCCATACGTCCATCGACCAGATGGATGACCCGGTCCAGCACAAACCGTTTGCCGACGGGCATTGCGCCGATTGCCACGATGCCCATGCCACGGGAAACCGCTGGGTTCTGACCAGGGACTCGGGGGAGCTTTGTCTCGGGTGCCATGAAGATGTGGTCGCTGACGGGAATCATCGCCACCCGGTGGGAAACAAACCGAAAACGCGGTTGAAACGGGATATGGCCCTCAACGACGAAGGCCGGATGGAATGCCTGACCTGCCACCACCCTCATTCGGGGGAAGCGGAATACCTGTTGCGCACCAGCGGAGGCCACGCGTGCCTCGGTTGTCACCCGGAGTACCAGTGATGCGGTCCAATAAAACCATCACAGCGGTTTTTCTGTTCCTGGTGACGGGTTCTGTCCTGTTCGGGCTTGCCGGCTGCGGGAGCAGCGGGCCGCAAAAGATCGAACTCGGCTGGCCGCCGGCGCCCCGGGAACCGATGATCGTTTATGAACAGACCATCTACGGCAGCCACAATCTCGAGCGGGGTTTCTTTGGTAAAATCGGGGATTTCCTCTTCGGGAAATCCACGGACATGGCCCTGGGCAAACCCTACGGTGTGCTCTTCGACGGCAAGGACCGACTCTATATCGCGGACACCTCGAAAAAAGGGATCATGATCCTGGATTTCGGGTCGGGAAAAGCGGAATTCATCGAATCCCTGGGTGCCTATGGGCGTTTGGGAGAGCCGGTGAACATCGTGCTGGATGACCAGGGCAATCTCTATGTCTCGGATACCTTTCTGCGGAGGGTCGTCGTTTTCGGTCCCGAGGGGAAATTCTCCCATTTCATCGGCGAAAACGAGTTGACCAGCCCGGTGGGCCTGGCTCTGGGGCCTGACCAAAAAACGCTTTACGTGGCCGACGCGGCTCGGCATGAAGTGAAGATCTTTACCACCGAAGGCGAACTGGTGGGGGGCTTCGGCAAGCGCGGGGACATGAAGGGTGAGTTCTACCATCCTCTGGGTCTGGCCATCAGCGGTGACGGCACCGTCTTCGTCGTGGATTCCTTCCACTTTGCCGTGCAGGCCTTCGACCTGGAGGGCAATTTCCTGTTCAGTTTCGGCGCGACCTCCAAGGGAATGGGTTCCCTGGCCCGACCCCGGTCGATCGCCATCGACGGCGATGGCCACCTGTATGTTTCCGATGCCCTCAAAAACAACGTTCAGATCTTTGATCCGGCCGGCCAACTGATTCTCCAGTTCGGCATGAGAGGGATGCAACCTGGACAATTCCGGCTTCCGGCCGGCATCTGCATTACTGAAGACAACCGGATTTTCGTGGTGGATTCCATCAATCAGAGGATTCAGGAATTCCGGTATCTGCCACAAGGACAAGGGAGTGACGAGTCATGATACGCAGAGTGACCTACCTGGCGATCCTGATGTTGTTGGCGGCGGCGCCGGTGTTGGCCGGGGTGGCCCAGACCAAACACAACTTTTCGTCGCCGTCCTCCAGCCCCAACGCCTATTTCTGGGGGGCCCAACAGGTCTGTGTGTTCTGCCATACAGTACACAATGCCGACCCCACGGCCGGCTCCCTGTTGAACCACGAGATGAACCCGGGCACCTCGTACACCATGTACACTTCAGATACCATGGACATGATCCAGTCCGCCAGTCCCCACGAGGGATCGCTGATCTGTCTTTCATGCCATGACGGAACCATCGCCGTCAATTCCCTGAACAATCTTCCCGGTCCCGAAGGCGCGGGTTTATACGGGTCTCCCGGAGGGTCCGGCCTTGACGGCAGCGGCCGGATTTCCGGCAGTTCGCACGCCTTCGTGGGCACGGACCTGAGGGACGATCATCCCGTGGGTCTTTTCTATGATTCGACCAAGGATCTCAACTTTCACCCCAAGACCGGAAACAGCCAGAATTATCCGGACAAACTTCTGGATGAAGGTTTGTACGTCGAATGCACGTCGTGCCACAACCCGCACGACAATACCTATTCCAACTTCCTGGTTGAGTCGAACAACAGTTCGGCTCTTTGCATGCGGTGTCACATCCAATAGGGGTTTCGCTTGGGCGTCCAAGGATGGAAAGTCGTTTTGATTCTGGTGCTGGTTGGGCTGGTCCCCTGGTCGGGTGCGGTTGCCCAACACCATTTGTCAGGTTCCGTAGGAGCTGATCTGGGAATGTACGGGTTCTCTAACAATATTTTTCCGCCCCGGTCGATGTATTACGACTCGGATCGGCGCATGTCCAACCAGTGGTTGGATCTGAACGCCATGGGTCCGCTGGTCAACGGGTATTTCGCCAATTACAACGCCAGGATTCGGCTGCAGGGCACCCAGATCCGCTCGGTGGCCGACGGTGTCAAGGAGACGGAATACATCAATCCGGCCATCACCAATTATTTCGGGTCGGTGGGCCTGTTTCCCAACCGCCCCTTTCCCCTGATGCTCTACACCGGCAAGACCGACATCCACAATATTCGTTATGAAGCGGCCAACCGTAACCAGGTCGAAGTCGTCGACCCCGGGCTTACGGTTTTGCGTCGTTACAAAACGATCAATGCGGGAACCGGCGCCCAGTGGCGATACGCGGTGACTCGGGATCTGGAAATGGCCGTCGAGGGCAAGACGACCCACAACCAGTTGGAACGTCAGTACGATTTCGATGAGAACAGGAATATCTGGGTGGATTTCACCACCATCAGTCCTGGGGTTTCTCCCTTCTTCAATGTCGAGGTTGTCAACACAATCCCCGATTACGACGTCTTGCTATATGTGAATTATACGTTCATCGATACTGTCAAAGCCAACGGCACGGTGCAGATTGTCGTTGACGAAGGTATCTGGGACATCGAATTCGTGCCGATCGGATTGAATTCCTACCGTGTCAGGAAAGAAGTCAATACGGACCAGCTCTGGAAGATTTTCTTCAGCGATCCTCCCGGATCCAAGGATCTCGACCAGTACAACGATATCTATTCCGGGAAACTGAATTACGGA
>QNAI01000168.1 GCA_003641745.1 Verrucomicrobiota bacterium
CCTTCCCCTAACCAGCGGTGGCATCGCTGACTGGCTGCAATCCAGAGCGAGGGTAGCCGCCACCAACATCCTGCCTTCACGAAGTGTCTCAGGCCGCTGCTCAACTTTCGCGAGGGATTCTCAGATCGCCGAGCGCCTTGACACATCAGGGACAGGCAGGGTGCGAAAAACAGCCATTTTTCATCGGTCAGATCGCACGGGTATCGTGCTCTTTTCCGGCTCATCCCAAGCGTAATCATCGCAGTCTCATAAAACCGCATTCAAAACCCGCATAAAAAGTTCAAGTACCTGACTGTCAGGGTATTGTTCCGTTTTCCACAACAGGCACATCCCAAACCAAGAATCAAGTCATAGTCAGTTTAGCAAAGTGCCTTTCCAGGACAAGAAAATCCGCCATCATGGCCTCTGGTTCTACCATGTGGCCACGGGGTCATCCCTTGCATTCGTGCATGCTAATGCACGAATCAAGGTTTGACCCCTTCGAATGGCTTTTGAACAGAAAAGGCCGCCCCCACCAGACGCAAGGCCGACCGACTCAGGTTTTTCTTGATGCCAGCATCGGTCTTTCCTTATCTTCCGGAGGATTTTCACCTATTTGCCTCCTCCGGACGATCTGCGTGATGAATCAGCCTCTCCCAATCTGCAGTTTTGATGCATCGGATACTAACATTCTGCTTGTTTTTTATTCTTTGGCTCGTGCTTTCGGGCCTGTTTGATCCGTTTCATCTCACCCTTGGGATAATCTCCTGTGTTCTGGTCCTCTGGATGTCTTCCGACTTCCTTTTTCGGGACACCTCAGTCAGTTTTTCGGCTCGATTCCGCCAATTTACCCACCTCCCGGGCTATGTTCTCTGGCTGCTCTATGAGATCTTCCTGGCGAATCTCTACGTCTTTCGCCTGTCCCTCCGCCCACAGGGACTCGGTGATGTGAGGCCGCAGGTCGTCCGGTTCAGAACTCACCTGAAGACGGATTTCGCCAAATGGGTTTTCGCCAATTCAATCACCCTCACGCCCGGGACCGTCACCATCAAGATCGATGGCGATGAGTTCCTGGTCCACGCCATCAGTGCACACACCGCGACCAGCCTGGAAGGCGAAATGGAAAAACGGATCGCCTCCGTCTGGGAACCGGATCTGAAGCTGTGATGGACGCCTTCCTGATGTTCGTTGGTCTCGCTCTCTTCGCACTCATGCTGCCCGCTATGTACCGGGTGGCCGCGGGGCCGACGGCCATCGATCGAGTCGTGGCGGTCAACGTCATTGGAACCAAGACCGCGGTCCTGTTGATCGTGATCGGCACCATTTACGGGCGGGTCGAAATGTTTGTGGATTTCGCATTGGCCTACGCCCTCTTGAATTTCATCGGGTCGCTTGCAGTAGCCCGGTTTTTCCACCGGATGAAGAACCGGGAGAAACTTCCGGAAGGCGTGGAAACGGAGATATCGTGATGCTTGAGGCCTTCTCTGTACCCTTTATCCTGGTCGGACTCGTGTTCTTTTTCGGATGCGTGGTCGGGTTGATCCGCTTCCCCGATTTTTACACCCGCATGCATGCGGCCGGTAAGGGCGATACCCTGTCGACCGCATTGATCCTGACGGGATTCGCCCTGATTGCGCTCCACCAGGAGATATCGATCAGCACGCTCCTGGTGGCGGCGAAGATCCTCGGCATCTGTTTTTTCATTATGCTCACCAGTCCGACCAGTACCCATGCCTTGATGCGCGCCGGATACGAAGACGGAGTGGTTCCCTATGAAGGCCCCAAAAAGAAAAAGAAGGAGAATGCATGATCTGGCCATTTGATCTCGTGATTCTTTTGCTCCTGGTGGTCGCCGCCGTGATCGCGTTGCGCGTCAGGGACCTGTTGGCTGCCTCGGTCGTCTTCGGAACATACAGCTTTCTCATCTGCCTGCTGTGGGCGCAAATGGAAGCGGTCGATGTCGCCTTTACCGAGGCGGCGGTCGGGGCCGGCGTCAGCGCGGTGTTCCTCGTGGCTACTGTTTTCAACACCCGGAGGAATTCATCGGATTGAAAGCGCTCTCCCTCATCGTCGTCCTCTTTACCGGCAGCCTTCTGCTTTCCGTGGTCAGCCTCTTTCCGGTCTGGGGCAACCCCCATTCTCCGGCCAACGCCAACCCCATCTCGCAGTTCTATATTAACGAGACCGAGGAATTGACCGGGGTGCCCAATCTCGTGACCGCCGTGCTGGCCGACTTTCGGGGATTCGATACCCTCTTTGAGACGGTCGTGATATTCAGCGCGGGCCTTGCCGTATTTTCGATCCTCGGCCGCCCCAAGCGGAAACGTGGCGACGAAAAACCCGAGGAGGACGATCCCAGTGAGAATCTGATCGTGATTCAGACCTGCCGCCTGGTCATACCGATCATGCAGCTCTTCGCCCTCTATGTGATCGCTCATGGTCACCATAGCCCCGGAGGTGGATTCCAGGGCGGCGTCATCCTGGGTTCGAGCTTCATTCTCTGGGCGATTGCCAGGAATCTTCCCACCGCTCTGCAACGGCTTTCGTCACGCAAGACCATGATACTGGCCTGTGCAGGCGTCTTGATCTACGCCGGGATCGGCGTGATCTGCCAGGCGCTGGGAGAGAACTTCCTCGATTATCATATCCTCCACTATCTGCTGCCGGCAACCGATGCGATCATGGCCCGATCGCATGCGATGCTCGGAGTTGAGATCGGCGTGGCGTTCACGGTTTCGTCCATCATGTTCGGTCTCTACGCCTACCTGTCATCACAGGGACGCGAGGAAGGAGGCCTCTAGACCATGGACCCTCTAGGTGACCTCATTCTCGCCCGCTTCAATTACTGGATCTATGTCGTGCTCATGATGATCGGCCTCTACGCCATGATCACCAAGAATAACCTGATCAAGAAGCTGATCGGCATGTCCATTTTCCAGACCGCAATCATCCTTTTCTTCGTTTCAACAGGGGTGAAGGAAGGCGCAACCATCCCCATCATCGATCACGGTGAGGATCATGGTTCCGAGCTGGTCGAAGCACCGGCCGCCGCTGAGCACGTCCCCGAGGGGCGTGGTTTTGATCATGAAGAGGCACTCGAATCCGACGCTTTTGCAAATCCACTTCCGCACGTCCTGATGCTCACCGCCATTGTCGTGGGGGTTGCCACTCTCGGGGTGGGTCTTTCCGTGGTGCAGAAGGTTTTCATCCGGTTCCAAACGCTGGAAGAAGATCAGATTCTGGAGAACATACGAACCAGTGATGGCTGATCAGGCACCGCTTCTCATCCTCCTTTTTCCTCTGTTCGGGGCTGTCACCATAAGCCTGATCGGACCTTGGAAGAAGCAGCTTTGCCTGCCGGTGGCCATCGTTGCCACGATTGGATCACTCGCCGCTGCGCTGACCGCTTTCTGCGATGTCCTGCAGGTTGGGCAGGTCCAATATTTTCTCGGCGGCTGGGAATCACCCCGCGGCATCGGCATCGAACTTCGCATTGACCATGTGAACGGACTTGTGGCGATAGTCGTAACCGCCGTCGCTCTTATCACCGCTATCTACTCTGCGCGAAGGGTGGACGATGAATTCGAGGGCAAGGTGCCGCTGTTCTATGCGCTCTTCCTGCTCTCCGCGACCGGGTTGATCGGTATGACGCTAGCCGGCGATGCCTTCAATCTCTATGTGCTGCTCGAAGTCGCTTCACTGACGGGGTATGCCCTGGTCGCGATGGGCAAGGAAAGACGGGCCGCGATGTCCGCCTTCAACTACATAGTCATGGGGACCATCGGGGCCTCCTTTTATCTATTGGGTGTCGGGTATCTGTACCTGAAAACCGGCAGCCTGAACATGGGCGACATCCATCAGATCATCGTCGATCAAGACCTGAGAGGTTCGAAGATCATCCAGGTGGCCTTCATTCTGATCCTCATAGGGGTCTGGATCAAGATGGCCTTCTTTCCACTCCACGCGTGGTTGCCCAATGTCTATTCCTTCGCCCCGTCGACCTCGGCCTGCCTGATGGCCCCGCTGGTCACCAAGGTGGCGGTTTACGTCATGATCCGCATGATGTTGACCGTATTCGGTCCCGAAACCGTGTTTGTAGCCCTGCCCTGGTCGGAGATCGTGATCTGGCTGGCGGTGTTGGATATCGTGGTCGCATCATTCATGGCCCTGGCACAGAAAAACCTCCGGCGAATGCTCTCTTACCTGATCATCGCCGAGGTCGGATACATGGTCGGTGGTGCCTGGCTGGCCAACCACTACGGAATGGTCGGCGCGATCTACCATATTATCAGCGACTCGTTCATGACCCTTTGCATGTTCCTGGCGGCCGGCATTCTGTTCACAAAATCCGATGCCCTCACTGGCTTCAAGGGCATGTTCGTGCGGAAACCCGCGACCATGATGGCGTTTACTTTGGGTGCCTTTTCCCTGATCGGCATCCCCCCCACCTGCGGGTTTTTCAGCAAGTTCTACCTGATACGAGGTGGCATCGAGTCCGGACATTGGGAATTTGTAATCGCGCTGCTGTTTTCCAGCCTGATAAATGTCGTCCTGTTCTTTCGGATAATCGAGTTCGCCTATTTCCACATCGATGAGAAAGGAAGTAAACCTGATCAGACCGAAGCGCCCGCCGCGGCAACTCCCATCACCCAGGTGATTTCCCTGTGGACCGCCGCGATCGCCGTGCTCCTGATCGGCCTTTTCAATCAACCCATTGTCGGGTGGATACAGACAACCCTTCGTCCACTCACAATCGTCGGAGGTCAGGGTTGATATGAGCACGATTCATAGCAGCCTTCCCATATGGGCCTGCCTGGTCTCGCTCTTCGCCGTCATTCCCATCGTCCTGAGCAGGCGGCATCCAAACCTGCGGGAAACCTTCACCTTCCTCGCGGGTTTCATCAAGTTCGGTCTGGTCCTGGCCATGCTTCCAATTGTGCTGCACGGCCAGACGATCGAGTTTACCATCTGGCGCATTCTGCCAAACCTCGCGATTGAATTCCGCGTGGATGCCTTCGGAATGCTCTTTGCCCTGGTCGCGTCGTCGCTCTGGATAATTACGTCCGTGTATTCGGTGGGCTATATGCGTTCACTGAAGGAGCATTCCCAGACCCGCTTTTTTGCCTTCTTCGCGATCGCCTTGTCCGCCACCCTCGGCGTCGCCTTTTCAGCCAATCTGTTCACGCTCTATCTCTTCTACGAGATGCTGTCGCTTTCGACCTATCCGCTGGTGACCCACCATCAGGACAAGGAAGCACGCACCGGAGGCCGCACCTACCTGACCTATCTGATGGGAACATCGATCGGGTTTGTCCTCCCAGCCCTGATTTTCTGCTACATTCGGACGGGCGGCGACATGGACTTCTCGGCCGCCGGTTTCCTTTCCGGCCACCTGTCGGGGACCGAAGCCCTGGTCGTCCTTCTCCTGTTTATCTTCGGTTTTGCCAAGAGTGGCCTGATGCCGTTCCACTCCTGGCTCCCCGGCGCCATGGTGGCCCCCACCCCAGTCAGCGCCCTGCTTCACGCGGTGGCCGTGGTCAAGGTCGGCGTGTTCTGTATCGTTCGCGTCATTACAGGCGTGTTCGGGATCGGATTCCTGCAGGAACTCGGCTATGGCACGATCATTGCCGGCATTGCCTCCTTCACCGTGATCGTGTCGTCGCTGATCGCCCTCACGCAGGACAATCTCAAGCGCCGGTTGGCTTTTTCCACCATCGGACAGTTGGCCTACATCACCCTCGGTGTGGCGCTCCTCGCGCCCAAGGGAATCATGGGAAGCATGATGCACATCGGCATGCATGCCTTCGGAAAAATCACCCTCTTCTTCTGCGCCGGCGCCATCTTCGTCGCCACCGGAAAGAAATACGTCAGCGAGATGGCGGGGATCGGCAAGCGCATGCCGATCACCATGTTTGCCTTCTTCATCGGAAGCCTGAGCGTGATTGGCCTGCCGCCCACCGGAGGATTCATCAGCAAGTGGTATCTGGTTACCGGCACGGTCGAGGCCGACCAGATCGTCTTCCTCATCGTATTCCTCGCGAGCACCCTCCTCAATGCGGCCTACTTCCTGCCCATCGTCTACAGCGCGTTCTTCAAGCTCCCCCAAGGATCCCAAACGCCTGAACGATACAAGGAGGGCCCCTGGTTCTGCGTCATCCCCCTCGGTCTTACCGCACTCGTCACCCTGATTCTTTTCATCAAACCCCAAGTGTTCATGAGCCTGGCCAACCTGGCCAATCTGGTCGGCCAATAAGCCACCATGAAAGAGAAAAAAGAATTTGATCTCTTCGACAGGCCCGCAACCCGCAAGCTGCTCTGGAAACTGCTCTGGGGCGCCTGCGGCCTCAGCGTCCTGCTCGAGTTTTTCGTTCACCGACACCCCCATTTCGAGGCGGATGCCTTCTTTGGATTCTACGCCATCCTGGGGTTTGTCTCCTGCACCGCCATGATCCTCCTCGCCAAGGCTCTGGGAGTCTTTCTCAAGGTCGACGAAGATTACTACGACGAAGACGACGATGAATCTGCCTGACCTGCCTCCCGGTATCATCCTCATCGTCGGCGCCCTGCTCGTGCCCCTGTTGCGCGGACGAGTGCGGAACATCTACGTTATTGCACTCCCCGCGCTGGCCTTCGCCACCGTCTGGCAGATGCCGGCCGAGGCCACCTTCAGCATCCCCCTGTTCGTCGGGTTCGATAACCTCACCTTGCTGCGAGTCGACAACCTCAGCAAGGCCTTCGGATACATTTTCACTCTCAACGCCGTTGCCGCCTTCATCTACGCCTTCGGCCTCAAGGACAAGTCTCAGCACATTTCGGCGCTGCTCTATGTCGGCAGCGCCCTTGGCGTGGTTTTCGCCGGCGACCTCATTACCCTCTACGTCTTCTGGGAACTGATGGCGGTCACATCCACGTTCCTGATCCTGGCCCGAAAAACCGGACGGGCGAGCGGGGCCGCCTTCCGCTATATCATGGTCCATATTATCGGAGGCCTTCTCCTCCTCTCCGGCATCCTCATCACCATTCAGAAAACGGGATCCACCGGTTTCGATACCTTCTCCGAACAGAACATCGGCACCTGGCTCATCCTCCTCGGCTTCCTCGTCAATGCCGCCGCTCCGCTGGTCTCAGCGTGGCTCTCGGATGCCTACCCGGAAGCAACCGTCACCGGAGCAGTAATCCTCAGCGCCTATACCACCAAGACAGCCGTCTACACCATGATCCGAGGGTTCCCGGGATGGGAGATCCTTGTCCTCGTAGGCTGCGTCATGACGATCTATGGCATCATCTACGCGCTGCTTGAAAACGACATGCGCCGGATCCTGGCCTACAGCATCATCAACCAGGTCGGGTTCATGGTCACCGGCATCGGCATCGGCTCGGCCCTGGCCCTTAACGGCACCGTGGCGCACGCCTTCTGCCACATCATTTACAAGTCGCTGCTCTGGATGTCCGCCGGCGCGGTTCTCCACCAGGTGGGCAAAAGCAAGTGCACCGACCTCGGCGGGCTTTACAAGACCATGCCGTGGACCCTGCTCCTGGGCCTGATCGGCGCTCTTTCCATCTCCGCTTTGCCCCTCACCAATGGATTCACCAGCAAGACCCTGATCATGCAGGGTACCGCCAATGCCCATCTGTTCTGGCCCTGGCTGGTATTGGAGATAGCGTCCGCCGGCGTCTTCCTCCATGCCGGGATCAAGTTTCCTTACTTCGTCTTCTTCGCCAAAGACAAGGGATTGCGCCCCCCCGAAGCCCCCCGACCGATGCTCATCGGCATGGGCATCCTCGCCTTCCTCTGCATCTTCCTCGGCGTCTATCCTCAACCCCTCTACAACATCCTTCCGTTCGAGTTGAGTGCCGCTGGAGA
>QNAI01000169.1 GCA_003641745.1 Verrucomicrobiota bacterium
GTGGGCGCGCTGTCGGATCTGGTCGCCCGCCGGAGGATGCCGCTTAAGCCCGCGGCATGCGATGCCCTGGTCATCCATGCCGCCGATTCGTGCAACTGCTTCCCCCGGGGTCAGATCCTGCGGCAATGGATGGAGTGTTCGGCTGCCAGGGGCATCCTGGCGGCGTCCCTCTTCCTTCTAATCCTGGGTCTCTTGACCGGACAGATTGGACCTCCTGCGTGGAGTTGGATTCGGGTCACCCTGCTCTTCGTATTCGCAGTGGCCCTGTATATAGTCAGTACCGTGCCCGACCATTTTCTCGAGGAGCACCTGTGGAAACACGTTGTGCGCAAGCATGTTCTCAGGGTCTTCCTCTGGACTTTCGGCGCCCTGATGGTCATGTATGTCCTTACCGAGCATCTTCATCTCGAGGAGGAACTGGAACGAGGCCGATGGCTCATATTGATCGTGGCCTGTCTGGTCGGACTCATCCCCGAGTCAGGTCCCCACCTGGTCTTTGTAACCCTCTATTTGCAGGGCGCGATTCCGTTCAGCATTCTCCTGGCCAGTTCGATCGTTCAGGACGGACACGGTATGCTGCCCATGCTGGCTCACTCGAGGCAGGCCTTCCTCAGCGTCAAGGCGGTCAATTTTCTGGTCGGAATGCTTGTCGGTGGCGTTGCTTTGCTGATAGGCTGGTGATTGAAGGGCACTGTGATTAATTCGAGAACGATGACAATCTCCAATCCATCAAAGTGGGCTGAAGGTGCTTTGATATGAACACACGGAAAAATATTACGTTTTCAGGCATATCTATTTCCGAAGGTCTGGCCGTGGGCAGAGCTTTTGTTTTCCAGGACATCTTCGAGCGCGATCTTGAGGCCTACACGATTGAAATGGAACAGGTTGATGGAGAGTACGCGCGCCTCGAGCGCGCCATTGAAGAAGTTCTCGCCGACCTGAGCCTGTCCGCCGATCGCGTTGAAGAGGACCTCGAATCGGCCATCGGGAACATTTTTCGCGCCCATGGGGAGATGCTCCGGGATGTCGCCTTCATCAATGAAATACGAACTGAAATCGAGAGGGAACTCGTGAATTCCGAGCGTGCCCTGCGGTGTGTCTTCGGCCGTTGGGAGCGGAAATTTCGATCGATGGACAGCGACGTGTTCAAGCTACGCGGTGATGATGTCGCAGACCTTGCCCGCAGGCTTCTGAGATCCCTCGCGGGATTGCATTCTCATTCCCTGGAGAGGATGCCGAGCGGAAGTATTCTCGTCGCTCAAAAACTGCTTCCCTCTGACACGACTTTCTTTTCACAACGATCGGTGGCGGGAATTGTGGTGGAACATGGTGGACCCGGATCCCATTGCGCCCTTCTGACCCGCCAGCTGGGAATCCCGGGCGTTACCCAGGTTCCGGATCTCCTGGACAGCATCAAGACGGGCGATCTTCTGCTTCTGGATGGGTTGCGGGGCGCCGTCACCGTTGCGCCGGATCGAGCCGGCCAAGCTCGATTCAGTGCGCGGATGAAGCAATACTATGCGGGCTCGATGGATGCGAAAAAGCACAGTCATGAATCCGCAGTCACCCGTGACGGGGTCACCATTCCCGTAATGGCCAACATAGGAAATCGCCACGATGCGGAAACCGCCGTCGAGAACGGCGCCGATGGGGTGGGCCTCTTCCGGATAGAAGTTTTCTTCCTGTCCCGCAAGATCCTCCCGACTGAAGAGGAACTGGTCACCGGAATCTCCAAAGCAATAATTCCGATGAAGGGGAAGCCCGTTACGATTCGTCTCCTGGATATCGGCGGCGATAAGCCGCTGCCCTACCTGCCGCTTCCCCCCGAACCGGACCCGTTTCTTGGACGACGCGGTGTCCGCTTTCTCCTGGATTACCCCGAGTTGCTCGATGTTCAGCTTCGGGCCCTGCTGCGGATTTCGCGGGAACACGACATCCAGATCATTGTTCCGATGGTGACGATCGTCGATGACATGAAAAAGGTAAGGGCGGCGCTCGACAGGGTTGGGTTGGAACTCGGGTACAATACATTGCCGCCACTTGGAGCAATGATTGAAACGCCGGCAGCCGCGCTTTGCGCGGACGAAATCGCGGCCGTGTCAGACACCCTCAATATCGGGTCGAACGACCTTACGCAATACACCATGGCCGCGGGACGCGAGAACGCGTTCGTCTATAAGTATTTCATGGATGATCATCCATCCGTCTTCAAGCTGTTGCAGCATATTGGCAGAGAGGCGAAACAGACTCCCGTCGGCATCTGTGGCGAGCTTGCCGGCCAAAGCAACCAGGTACAAGCCCTGTTGAGAGCAGGCATGCGTATGCTCAGCGTACCGCCGCCGCTCATACCGTCGGTGAAAGAAGCTGTAAGGCAGGCCCGTGCTATGTAGGACCTACATAGTTCCTACATAGGTCCTACATAGTTCCTACATAGTTCCTACATAGGAAGGGCTAAAAACGTCTCTCAAGAAACTGAAAAAGTTGGAAGCGGGGTTGGGACGGGCATTGGGCCCCGCTCAATGCCCAGAGCAGACCTTTGTCTCAAAGAGTTGGAGACGCCCCCGTGTCGAGAGTCAACCAATGGCCCCATTGGATCACCCATGGAGTCGGATCAGCCCGGCGAGGCCCCTGGCCCGGGGTGTGATAGGGCCGGCGGCCTTTTCCCATTTCGCGACGGTGGTGATGGATACACCGACGGCGCGGGCAAAATCCGCCTTGTCCATGCCGAGTCGGCGCCGCAGTCGGGCGACTGAACGAGCGCTTGGCTTGAACGGTGCGGCTTTCCTGGTTCGAGATCTTGCGCGGGGTTTCTTCGGTTTTCTTCTTCGGGTCGCCGGTCGATGCTTGGGGGCTGCGGGAGCGGCTTTTCCGGGCGGGCCGTCCAGTTTAACACCGAATACGTTCTCCAGATCCTGGCCGGATAGGGATCGACGCCGGGAACGACGCGATCCGGAGCCGGCGATCGCGTCGGCATCGGCATCGACCGCAATCAATTCCTGGTGGTCAACACCGCGCAGCAGGAACAGAAGATCCGGCTGCGTGTCCAAGCGTGCCCCGATCCCGTACATGACCGCGGCGATGTGCTTGCACATGCCGGCCCAATCGGGGCAATTGCAGGTATACCGGATCTCGCCAGGCAGGGGAAAGAGCCCATGTTGGCGGTCGATAACGGAACTCATTATCTCTCCGGAAAGATTGCCCTGCAACAATTCGATGAGGGAGCCGATCTTGCCCGTACAGCGTCGTTTCAGTGTGTTCCACCTATTCTTCTTCAGCGGCGTGATATCGACGGCAACGCGATAAAGCTTCGACCCGGAAACCATGGCCTCGACCTTGCCCTTTCGGATGCCGAGATGGCAGATGGATCCGTTGCGCACGTAGGTTCGGCCACGTGGCAGGCGGTTGCTGTAGTCCCCGAACGATTCCAGGTGGGTGCACCAGCCCTTGCCCCAAAAGCTGCGGGCGATGGTGCGCCCTTCTATTTCGACCGGCTGGATATTCTTTCCTTTCTTGAGCAGTTTGCTCACCTCCCGCTTTGCCTTCGCCCGTCGCTGGGCGACCGTCACATAAACCGGCCATCCCCCGCCGTCGTCGCCATACCATCGTCTGCTCATCGCCATCATACCATTGCACGTTCAATATCCAGAGAAACCAGGTCGAGGATTTCGCCGTCACTCATTTCGGTCAAAGCTTTCTCGGTTCCCCCTTCGAGCAGGGCATCGGCCATACCCTGTTTCTTGCGGATCAGGGCATCGATCTTCTCCTCGATCGTGCCCCGCGTCACGAATTTATGGACCAACACATTGCGTTGCTGACCGATGCGAAAGGCGCGGTCGGTGGCTTGGTTTTCGACGGCGGGGTTCCACCAGCGATCGAAGTGGATGACGTGCGAGGCAGCTGTCAGGTTCAGCCCCGTGCCGCCAGCCTTGATGGACAGGACAAAGAATGGAGGTCCCTCTTCATGCTGAAAATCCGCCACCAGCTGCTTGCGCTTTTTGACCGCGGTTCCTCCATGAAGCACCAATCCCGTGCGACCGAAAACCGTGGCCAGATACTCGGCCAGCGGATCCGTGATTTCGCGGAACTGGGTAAAGACCAGCGCCTTTTCGCCGCGTGACGCGATTTCGCCGCAGAGCATTCCCAACCGATCGAACTTGGCGCTCGCGGTGGGATCATAGACGGCATCTCCGGTCAGTTGACTCGGGTGGTTGCAGATCTGTTTGAAGCGCATCAGGTAGCTGAGCACGAGGCCCCGGCGCTGAATACCGTCGCCATCCGTCTGTTCGAAGGCCTTGGCCAGCGCAGCCACGCTCTGCTGGTAGAGCACCGCCTGGGGCTTGGCCAGGCCGCAGAAGACCTGCATCTCGGTTTTATCCGGGAGATCGGGCACAATATCGGGGTCGGTTTTCATCCGTCGCAGGATATAGGGGGCGATGAGATTGCGCAGAGGTGCATAGCGAGCGTGGTCACGGCTTTCCAACGCCTTGGCGAAGGACTTGAAACGCGAGGCGCTGCCGAGCAAGCCCGGGTTGAGAAAGTCAAAGATGGACCAAAGGTCTCCCAGGCGGTTTTCGACCGGGGTTCCGGTCAGGGCCACCCGCATGTTTCCATTGAGTTTTTTGACCGCCTTGGTTTGCCGGGTTGCCGCGTTCTTGATCGCCTGGGCCTCGTCGAGTATCACCCAGCCCCATTCGACCGAGAACAGCCAGTCAAGCCGGGGGACCATGCTGTAGGTCGTGATCACGAGATCCTTCCCTCGCAGTTCCTTTGCCGGGGTGGTCGCCAGTTCGGACAACGCCTGTCTGGATGTTTCCGAAGGGTGTGCGATCAGCAGATTCAAGACTGGGGCGAACCGGGCGGCTTCCGCATTCCAGTTGCTGATCAGCGATGCCGGGACGACCAGCAATGAAGGTAGCGACTTACCCCGTGCCGCTTGCTGCTTTTGTCTCAACATTACGGCGAGAACCTGGATCGTTTTGCCCAACCCCATATCGTCGGCCAGACAGGATCCAACTCCGAGGCGCGAGCAGAGCCAGAGCCAGTTCAGTCCGGCGAGTTGGTAGTCGCGCAACTTTCCGCGAAAGCTCGGGGGTGCCGGTCCGGCCAATCCGGCCGGGGTGCGCAACTCCGCCAGCGTTTCGCGCAGGCTCTCACCCGCTGCCACGAGCGACCAGGTCGCATGTTCACTGGTCGCCTCGCTTTCCTTCAAATCAACGGATGCACCGGCAAGGAGGCGCATGCCTTCGATGAAGGACAACCCTCCGGTTCCAGCCTGCCGCTCGATCCGTTGCCAGTGTGCCAGCGCTTCGCGCAGTTTCTCACCGTCCACCTCAACCCACTCGCCGCGCAGAAGGACGAGTCCTTGGGTACTGTTCAGGAGTTCTTTCGTTTCCTCGGCGGACAGTTGCTGATCCCCCAGCGCCACCGACATGTGAAAATCAAGCAATGCGCCTTTTCCCAGAGCTGCATCTTTTGCGCTGTTCAGGGTAACGGCGACGGAGGGCCGCGTCCGTTTGCGCCACCAATTCGGAAGCTGGGCCAGAAGTCCGCACTCCTCATAGAGAGGAATCTCTTTGAGGAACGCGTGGGCTTCACCCGGTGTCCAGGCCAGGGGATGGAAGACGTCACCGGTCTCTACCAGGTCCGCGATCAACTCGCTGCGTTTGGCTGCGGTGTGCAAGGGAGAGAGAATTCTCAACAGCTCGGGCTTTTTGCGGGTGCCCGCATATTCCCGAAGGGCACGTCCCAGGGGAAGGCGACGCACCCGCCCTCCGCGCGACATACCGGCGGCAAAAGTTGCCATGAATGCAAACGGATATTCCGCGTCTCCCTTGTTTTCCGCCAGATGCAACGTCACCCGCCCGACCCGGGACCATTGCGGGGCATAGGTGTTTAGAAAGGCACTTAACCCCCCGCATTCACCCGCCTGCTTCACCGTCCAGTCCAGGAGGCGTTTCCACACATCGCCCAAACCATCGGGCGTCAGGTATTCCGCTCCCTGCATCGGGGGCGCGTTCAGGGCCCACTCCCTCAGCGGGGCGGAGGCGGGAGGCTCGATGGCCTGGTGCGAGAATGATTCGGTCTCGGGCACATGGCATAGAGACCGCAGGAAGTCCGCGGCAATATCGCGCCAGAACAGAACGGATGCCTCCACGTGATGTGGCACGCTCGCAGCCGCCAGGGCCATCAGGCCCGCGGCTTCATGTTCGGTAAAACGGGACGCGACACCGCGGGCCCAGCGCTCGTTCCCATCGTAGGGCTGTGACGCCACCCTGCCGTGAGGCGTCATCCACAGTTCAAACGATTCCCTCTCTCCTTTCTTTTTTCTCGACTCCATTCGTGCGCACTGATTTTGAGGCGCCGATGGTGCCGGGTTGTCTGCGAAGGGCAACTCGACTCTCGTATAGCGCGACAGAACTCCACTCGGCTGAGCGAAAAACCGTATCTTTCGGTGCCGTCATCGCTGTCGTCAGGTCGCCTTGCCAGAAACATTGTATGTCAGGGTCGTGCCATCCGGCCCGTTACGGCGAATCAACCGAGAAGCCGGAAGCTCATGGAACAAGCGTAAAATGGTCGGGGCGGAGGGGAGAGGCCCGTGTTCTGCCTGAAACAGCTGTACGGGTGACCTGTAGGTGGGCGGATCTGTAGGTTTGCCCCAATCCAAGAGAAAGGATTGATCCGAACCTGTCATTCTTACCTGGTTTTTCGCCCTGCCGTCACGCCTGTAGGCGGGAAACAGATTGCCCGCCGGGCTGAGAGGCGGGCGGGCTCTTGCTCAAGCGAAATGCGATTGCTGTCACACGACCCTATCAGACAGTCACGGGTCAGCGATCTCAGGAATTGGAGCCCAGCATTCGGAGTTTGTTCGCGAGATCAGTGGTGGGGCAGAATCGGTAGGCTTTCCCTATCTTTTTTTTGGCAAGTAGGTTTTCAGTTACCAGCCTGTCCAGATCATTGCGGGCAGTTTGGGGCACAATATTGTGGCTATTTTGGTGGCTCGTGACCGTGAACGATGCCGATGGGTGCTTGAGGGCGTAACGGAGCAGGGCGAGTTGCCTGTAGTTGAATCCGCTATGATCTTGTAGAAGCGTCTGCATCTCCGAGAGTTCCTTGGATTTGCGGCGGATATACCCATGCAATTGCTCAATGGCTCGGGTGATGACCTGAAGCTGTTGTAGAAGGAAGTAGTTGAGGTCGTTCTCGTCCGTCTCGGTGTGGAGAAACGCTCGGTAGTATCGAATCGGTGCTTCGAGGATGGTCTGGGAGATTGAAATGAACTCAAATAACCAGAATTTGTGGCGGAGCATGGACCAATAGAAAAGGGCCCGTGCTGCTCGTCCGTTTCCGTCGACAAAGGGATGGTCGTAAGCCAGCCAGAAATGCAGGATGATTGATCGAATGACAGGGTGAAGGTAGCCCGTCATCTTGGTCTCGTTGGCAAACTCACAAAGGGCAGCCATTCTGCCTGGCAGTTCCTCGGCAGGTGGCGGTTGATGGATGATATCGCCCGTTTGTTCGTCTTCCACGCGAACCTTGTCATCTGATCCGCGGAGCCGCCCCTCTTGTAGAGGGTCATCTAGAGTGTCCCGGGATATCATCCGGTGCATTTCAAAAATCAGCCCCGGGGTTAGGTCTTCCTGCTTCCACCTGGAAATTTCCCGCATGGTGAGGAAGTTGTTTAAGATCATCCGCTCACCCTCGTCTACCGGATGCCGACCGGATCGTAGCATTTCCTTGGCCACGGAGCGGGTAACTGCAGCTCCTTCTAGTTGGCTTGAGTTGAGCGACTCTTCTA
>QNAI01000170.1 GCA_003641745.1 Verrucomicrobiota bacterium
CTTGATCAGAGGTCCAGTCCGAATGACGAGCAGGGGACGTCCCCTGTGCAGTTGCCTGACGGCAACGGGATGTCGGTCGCTACGCTTCCTCGGATACGAAACGCTCCCCCCTTCGCTCTGACGCACTACGCAGGACAAGGAGCTAAGGGCCCGTAACGAAATAACTCACACAAATCTACTGGTCTTTTCGGCGGGCAACGGTGTTGGATTCCGACTCAAATAGCCCGCACTATTCGCCCGAACCCGCTTTGTTGCTCCCCGAAAATCCTGCGCATCTTTGATAACTTTTTTTGTTACGGCCCCTTAGGGCCCGAGTCAAATACCGCGCATGTCAGTGCTTCGGCCGCGTGGCCAGAGGTCGCACCACCCCATCAGGTTGCCAGGGATGGATCCCACGACTGAGGACGGCTTACCGGCCTGAAGGGACTCGACCATCGGACAGATAACACCTCTTGGGGTTCAACCAGTTGCGATCATTATGTTACCTATAGGTTGCTTAAGACTCTTATTTGGGTATCTATCGGTTGCCATAAGCCAGGTTTTGGTTACTTATTGGTATCATGAAGCCCGAAATGAGGCAGATTATCCTTCGGCAACTGGACAGGCATGTTTCTGAAATGAACAGGTTCAGGCAGTTGGTGCCTCGCCCAAGTCGAGGCTGGTTGCGTGCAGTCCGAGAGGCACTGGGGCTCAGCCAGAACGTCGCTGCATCCAAGCTGAACATCACTCGCAGCGCATGGACAAAGCTGGAAGGCCTGGAAGAACGTGAGGGCATTTCGCTTGCGACGTTACGGCGGGCTGCTGAGGCCTTGGACTGCGATCTCATCTATGGACTGGCTCCTCGTGAAGCAATTGCGGAAACCTTCGCGGATCTCGCAACTCCAAATGATCCGGCGATGAAGCATCTACTGGCAACCGAGCACTCAATGGATCTGGAAGGGCAAGCAGTAGGTGATTTACGATCGAAAGAGCGCCTGTAATAAACCCGGATTCTTCCCCCACCGCGACAGAGCGCGGAGGCTACAGGTCTGAACAGGGAGGATCGATCTGAAAATCAAGCCCGTTCCCAGCTGCCAACCAACTCTCTGCCTCTTCAGGCCCCGGGTGGCGGATGCGGCCGAAAAAGGCCCCGACTCCACCGTAGAAATGGTGGCAAAACTGGGACGCTCAAGCCGCTTGGGTTAGCGTTCCCGCGGGGTGCTCGATGCCAGCGCCACCTCCCGCCATGGACACTTCCGGATCAGGAGTCATCTCTAGGTACCCTTTCCAGGAACTCGTCGAGCCAGGCTTCAGGACCGCCATGGCAGGTCAGCATGGCCTCGACATCCTCATCCGAGTGACAATCCGTACCCGAAGTCGAAAACAGCCCCTTTTCCTCGCAATAGGTCCGGTAGATCGGAGTGTATTCCAAAGGCACGGACAAATGGGCACATTCGACCCCGTCGAGACCGCACTCCTCGACCAGAGCGTCCATCCTCTTTCGATTGGCCCGGTCAAAGTAGCCAAAGGGATGGGCAATGGCCACCTGAATGCCGGAGGCTTTGACCGCTGGAACCACGACCTCAACTGCGGGATAAGGGGGCAATTCCACTTTTTGCGCCGCCCGTTCGAAAAGGCCCCGGTAGGCGGCTTCATCCCGTGCGTAACCGGCCTTCAGAAAGTAGTCCCGCTGGATGCCCGCTTTGACATGAGTCAGTCCCTGGAGGGCCATGGCCTCGGCCGGACGATAAGATTCGAGCAGCGCCCGACGTTTCTCATCCGTAAAGTCTATTCCGATGGCCTGCATTCCAGCAGATACAGCCGAACCAAAATCCCTCTGCCAGGCATGGTATTGATCGAGCACCCGCTGCAGGGCCACGGGTATGTCTGTGGGGAAACCATAACAGAGCAGGTCGACACCTCCGATCGACGTTTCCACCGACAACTCAGCGGCCGGAACAATGCGGATCTCCGGGTACTCCGCGGCCACCTGCCGCACCCGGGGCAATGAATCCAGAACATGGTGGTCCGTGACCGCCAGGCAGCGGACCCCTCTCTTCCGAGCCTGCCTGAAAAGAAACTCCACCGAAGCGGTGGCATCGTAACTCCAGGAGGTATGCAAGTGCAGATCGTAGGTGGAGGGAGGCCGGGTGACACTGTCCATGGGTCGAGCGTGCACCGGCCACTCTTCCAGGTCGAACCCTCATTTCTGCTCCCACGGGCTCGCATCACAAAGAGCCCGGGCAAACCTTAGACAGCCTCTAAGCAGCTTGCAGGAAGGGGATCAGATGCGCAGGGTCGCGGTTTTCGCATGCATACGGACAAGCTCAAAGGCGGTTTGGCAGCAGCCACGGCCTTCCTTATGTGGGGATTTCTACCCCTCTATTGGAAACATCTGGTCGGGGTTCCCCCCCTTGAGGTGATCGCCCATCGCTGGCTCTGGACGGCGCTACTTCTCGCCGCCATCCTGGCTGCGACCGGCCGACTGGTTACGCTGCGAGCCGAGTTCGGATCACCCGGTGCGATCGCCTCTCATGCCATCCGGGCGGTGCTGCTGGCGGGCAACTGGTTGACCTATGTCTGGGCGGTTTTTCACGACCGCCTCCTGGAGGCCAGCCTGGGTTATTTTCTGGTGCCTCTGGTCAACGTGGCCCTGGGCACGATCTTCCTGCGAGAGCGGCTGAACGCAGCCCAATGGACCGCGGTTGCCTTTGCGGGGATTGGAGTCGTGCTGCTCGCTACGCTGGCCGGTGGATTACCCTGGGTGCCCCTGGTCATCGCCTTCACTTTCGGTTTCTACGGCCTGTTGCGCAAGCAGGCCACGGTGGGTGCTCTGAGCGGGGCCACGGTCGAAATGATCATCCTCCTGCCCATCGCGTTGATCGGGTTGATCGTACTTGAGATCAAGGGGGCCGCCACCTTTCCCCACGCCGGACTGTCGACCGATCTCCTGCTGATGGGGACGGGCATCATCACTGCGATTCCATTGGTTTTGTTCGGCTACTGTTCGAGCCGGATTACCCTGACCTCAATCGGACTTTTCCAATACCTGGCCCCGACCGTAAAATTCATTCTCGGGCTCTGGGTCTACCACGAACCATTCTCCGGTCTGCAACTGGTCAGCTTCGTCCTGATCTGGATCGCCCTGATCATCTACTCCTGGAGCGGTCTCTGGACCCAACGCCGTGATCCTCTGCCCGTCCTACCCGAGTGAAGGGTCGGCCAGTGTTTCCAGGTAGCGCTCCAAACCAGCCGCCATGGAAACCCGGGGCCGGTAGTCGAGTTCGGTCCTGGCCCGTTCGATGGAAAACCAATGATCCTTGGTCAATGCGGACGCTACAAAACGGGTCATCGGAGGTTCCCTGCGGATTCTGAGCACCGACCAGATTCCTTCGCAGACCGCCCCCATTTTCCTGGCTTTCTCATAACTGATCTGCCGGTCGATCGGATCCAATCCCAGCCGGTTGAGCAGTTCATTGATCCAGGACCAGAGTCGGACCGGTTCCCCGTTGGTGATGAAGTAAGCCTGGCCACCGACCGTAGCCGGACGTTCAGTCAACCCCTGTTCAGCCAGGAGATGTGCATCAACCACATTGTCTATATAGCTGAGATCCACCCTGTTCTCACCGGACCCGACCATACGCAATCGACCGGCCCGGGCCCGGGCCACCACCCTCGCGATCAGGTTCGCGTCCCCCGGCCCCCAAACCAGGTGCGGTCGCAGAGCGACCGTGCGCAGACCATCGGCTTCATCGGCTTCCAAAACCGCGGCTTCGGCTACTGCTTTCGTAGCCGGGTAATGCGCGGGAATCCGTCTGCCGTAAGGGAGCGACTCATCACCGCCCCTGATATCCTCCCCATTAAAGACGACACTGGGCGAACTGGTGAATACAAGCCGGGGCACCTCGAAATCGCGGCACCCATTGATCACGGCCTGAGTGCCCTCGATGTTCACCGCCCTGAAATCGGAGTAGCGCCCCCAGATACCCACCTTGGCTCCGACATGAAAAACGGTGCCCATGCCCTGACAGACCGACCGGACAGCGCTGGCATCAGCCAGGTCGATCCGGTGCCATTCAGCTCCCCGCTTCTCCAACTCCGGGACCGGCGAGCGACAGATTACCCTGACTCGGCGACCCATATCCAGGAGGCGGTTCGCAAGGGCCCCGCCGACAAAGCCGCTCGCTCCCGTTACGAGGGCTAACTCATTGCGAGGTGGTGAAGAAGCCAGCATCGACATCCAGTATGAACCGAGGTTTACCCTTCGCAACCCAGTATGTATGATGGGTTCTTCCAGCACCCGGGATCCGGCCGGTCTATCGCGAGGGAAAGCGACCCGGATGGGCCGCAACGGATGGACACGGCAGGACGGAGTCCTATGATCAGAGGTTCTGACCACAAAAATTGCAGCCAATCAACCCCGGGGCACGTCAGATGAAAGGCACACCCTGGAAGCCGCTTTCGAAGAAGCCTTTGCTACCTGACCCCGAAAACAGAACTCACCTTTCCCTACCCGCCATGAAACCCATCAATCGATACCTGGACCACGCGGTCCTGAAGCCGGAAATGTCAACTGCGGAAGCCGAAGAGGCCATCCGTCTGGGTTTGAAATACGAGGTGCGCACCGTCTGTGTGCGGCCCTGTGATATCGATCTGGCCCGGGAAATGGTGGCAGGGACCTCGACCGAGGTCTGTGTCGTGCTCGGCTTTCCCCATGGCTGCGGTCTGTCGGTATGCAAGGCGGCGGAAGCTGAAGCCTATATAGCCCGGGGTGTGCAGGAGATAGACATGGTGGCCAACTACGGTCGCATCCTGTCGGCAGACTGGAAGGCGGTGGGCGACGATATAGAGGCCGTGCTGGGGGTGACCAGGCCGGCCGATACCCTCCTCAAGGTCATCTTCGAGACCTCCATGCTCGACCTCGATGCCATCAGAAAGACCACTCGGATCTGCGCGGACCTCGGGGCTGATTATGTGAAGACCTCAACCGGATTCAACGGGGCGGGAGCCAACGAAGAGGTGGTCGGAGCCATGCTTGAGGCGGCGGAAGGACGTATCAGGGTCAAACCCTCGGGAGGCATACGCAATTACGCCCAGGCCAGGCGATTCGTCGATATGGGTGCGCACCGACTCGGGGTGGGTTCCGGTTCCACCGCGGTCATCTGCGAAGGTACTCAGCCTGAGACCGAGTCCGGCAACGCCTATTGAGGCGGTCAGCTTTGCCCTTCAGTCGCCGGTCGGATCGGCCCATCTGCGCTCCGGCCAAACCGCATACCAGTCCGGACGGGCCGGATCCTTGTCGTAGGGATAGCCTCCGAGTTCACGGTAGAGTTCCGCATATTGGGCCAGCTTGTCGCGATCCACTTCCACCCCGAGGCCCGGTCCTTTGGGCAGTGCGATGCACCCGTCGCGGTACTCCATTTTGCCGCCGACCAGGATGTCATCGGTCAGGTGGTGGTAATGGGCATCGGTGGCGTAGGACAGGTTGGGCAGGACAGCGGTCAGGTGGAGCATGGTCGCCAGTTGAATACCCAGTTCGCCCGAACTGTGCACTGCGCTGTTGAGCTGCATTTTGTCACAGATGATCCCGGCTTTCCACGCATTGCGCAGACCACCCCAGAACGTCGTATCGAGCAGGATAACATCGAAAGCTGTATCCCGGACATTTGAGGCCAGCTGCTCGAAGTTGATCACGCTCATATTGGTGGCAAGCGGGACGGAGGCGAGTTTGCGCAGCCGTCGGGCCGCTTCCAGGCCCCAGCATGGGTCTTCCAGGTATTCGAGACGATCATCCCGCAACGCGTTGGCGGCATAGAGCCCGGTTTCAACCGACCATACGGCATTGGGATCCAGGCGCAGCCCGTCATCCGGGAAAGCGGCACGCAGGGCTTTGACCACGGCTATCTCATGCTCCGGAGGAAAGAGCCCGCCCTTCAATTTGTGAGTTTTGAACCCATAACGGGCCACCAGTTCCCTGGTGTGTGCGACCATGGCCTCGGGACTCGACTCCCCCCCACCCCGGTCTCCTCATTGAAGTGGCGAAAGAAAAGGTAGGATATGAAGGGAATCTCCTCGCGCAGGGCTCCACCCAGCAGATCACAGGCCCGCACCCCGAGTTTCTTCCCAATGATATCGATGCAGGCAAACTCGATGGCTGCGTGCATCTGATCGCGACTGTTATAGAGCGAAGCCGTCGGGTTGCAGATCTTCCATTGCAGAGCTTCGAGTTGAAACGGATCGTGCCCTTCAAGATAGGGTTTCAGGGCAAGAAAAGCATTTTCGGCCGCTTCTCCCCCGCCGCCCATCTCACCCCAGCCCACTATGCCTTCGTCGGTGTGAAGCTCCACAATGGTGCGGACAAACCTCCCCCAGTGACAGCCAGCAGAGTGGCGCAGTGGTGCTTCAAGAGGCACGGTAACGGTCGTCGCCTTGATATCGGTGATTTTCATTTTACTTGGATCTCCCGAATTCCCGCGCTCAGACCACCGTCCACCACGACCCCCGACGCGGCACCGGTGACCACACACACTATGTCCTGCAGGGAGAAAAATCCGTTATTCATGGTCGTTCCCCAACCCAAAACATCGCCCCATTCTTCTCTTGCCGCAGGTTCACCTCAAGCTTCGACCGGTCTCTTTCGGGCAAAATGCCGGGCCAGGCTCAACCGGTGGATCTTGGCGTTGTGCCGCACATCTACGGGAAAAGATGGATGGAAGAAGAAAGACCGGATCCCCGAAGTATGAGGGATTGAATCGGCCAGGTCGCACAGTCCGCGCACCAGACGCACCTGGGCGGCCCGGTTATCGATCAAACTCCTGCGGACGGGTTCAACCACCATGGCCGGGATGGTCACCCCCTGCCCCGACCAGGCAATCAGGGCTGTCCGCCCAACCTCCGGGTGCTGATTGAAGACTGCTTCGCAGCAGTCCGTGTAATAGACGGCGTCATCGCTACGCACCGCTTCGGCTTGCCGGCCGCAGAACCACAATCTGCCTGCGGAGTCGAGGCGGCCCAAGTCACCCATACGATGCCAGACCCTGTCTCCGTCCGGTATCTTCGCCCCGGCGGTGGCTTCCGGAAGATGGTCGTAGGTTCGAGTCACCATGGGGCCGGTGGCGATGATCTCTCCCACTTCACCCGTCGCCAGATCGGTCACCGTATCGATCGACTCAATGGGCATCGCCGTTGCCTCGATGATGCGTACATCGACTCCCGTCAGGGGATAGCCCACGCAGGTGCCCGCCCCACCCCGGGTCAGGGCAGCTGTCTCTTCCAGAACCAGGCTGTCTTCGACGCTTGATACGGGCAGAGCTTCGGTTGCCCCGTAAGGTGAGTGCGTATGGCTGTTCGGTGCGATCTGTCGATAATCCTGCATCAGGTCGGGGGGCACGGGTGCTCCCGCCATCAGGATCCGTTTCAGGGAGGGAAGGGTTTGGCCGCTCTGGATACAATGATCCGCTATCTTTCTCCAGAGCACCGGTGAACCGAAGCTGTTGGTCACACCACATTGCCGGATGGCCTGGACGATTTTCGCCGGATCAACCGCCGCGGGCCGACTCGGGTTGATCTCCGGGACGACCGTCGTCATGCCAAGCGCCGGATTGAAGAGGGCAAAAATCGGAAGCATGGGCAGATCTATTTCGCCCGGGGCTATTCCGTAGGTGCCCCGGATGGCGGCCACCTGGGCCTCAAACATGCCGTGCTCGTAGCAGACACCCTTGGCCGGACCGGTGGAACCGGAGGTGAAAAGCACTGCGGCCAGGTCACGCGACCGAGTGGGTGCGACCGGAAACGGTCTGCC
>QNAI01000171.1 GCA_003641745.1 Verrucomicrobiota bacterium
CCGGCCTGCAAGGGAAGCGGCCCCCGATTAGGACGCCGGCTCGATCTTCTTGGCCATTGCCCTGCAGACGACAGGCTTTCTTTCATTGTATGGGGGGATGACCTGAACCCAAATCCGTGTTTCTGACCTGATGCTCTCAATCTTTCGCAAATTCAAGGATGGCCTGGCTCGATCAACCCGGGGTCTGATTGACAAGACCGGCGGACTGCTGCGCTTGAAGAAGTTGGATGCTTCTTCCATCGATGCCCTGGAGGAGGCGCTTTACGCGGCGGACTTCGGGGTGGAGACGAC
Source organism: Verrucomicrobiota bacterium (assembly GCA_003641745.1). Lineage (GTDB taxonomy): Bacteria > Verrucomicrobiota > Verrucomicrobiia > Opitutales > Opitutaceae > B12-G4. Next base: position 292 of record QNAI01000171.1, read on the forward strand.
GGAGGAGATTATCGGTGAAATCCGCTCGGCTTACCGCAAGGACCGCGATCTGCATGGCCGTGCGGTGGCCGAGATAGGGGCCCGGGTTTTGACCCGGGTTCTGGAGGGCTCTGAAGGGGTGATTCGCGATGCGGAGACCGGACCGACCGTGCTCTGCATGGTGGGGGTCAACGGTTCGGGCAAGACCACCACCGTGGCCAAGTTGGGTTATGACCTGCGCGAGGACGGGCAGAAGGTCCTGCTGGCCGCCTGCGACACCTTCCGGGCGGCTGCGACCGAGCAGCTCAAGGTCTGGGCCGATCGATTGGATTTGGACATCGTGGCGGGCCAGCACGGATCGGATGCGGCGGCGGTGGCCTTCGACGCCTGGCAGGCGGCCAAGAGCCGGAACTGCGATATGTTGATTGTGGATACAGCTGGGCGCCTGCATACCAAGACCCACCTGATGGAGGAACTGACGAAGATCAAACGGGTGCTGGGCAAGCAGGATCCGGCGGCTCCGCACTATTCCCTGTTGGTGGTCGATGGGAACCTGGGCACGAACTCGATCGAACAGGCGAGAGTCTTCAACCAGAGTTTCGGTCTGGACGGGCTGGTGGTGACCAAACTGGACGGGACCAGCCGGGGCGGGGCCCTGGTCGGCATCTACCGGGAGCTCAAGCTGCCCATCTTCTTCACCGGCCTCGGCGAACAACCCGAGGACCTGCAGCCGTTCTCGGTGCCTTACTATGTGAACGCTATTTTCGGGCTGGACGACGGTCCTGATGGTAAGAATTGAACCAGACTGAACATGGCTGAATCGCGTGATGTTCCCGATGTCTTCTGGGTGCTCACCACGCAATGGCGGGGACAGGCGATCGGCTGGGCGGGAGACGCCAATGTAAAGACGCCCCACCTGGACCGGGTTGGCGCGGCTGGAGTGATCATCGACCAGGCGGTGGCGAATCATCCTTTCGGTCCGTTCAGCCGGGTCGGGCTTTTGACCGGGCTGGAGGCACCAGAGGCCGGGGTCCACGATTATTTTGACCCGTTACCGGCTGGAATGCCCACGGTGGCATCGGTCTTCGGGACCGCCGGGTATGAAACCGCCTGGTTCGGGAAATGGCACTTGGGTGAGAAACTCCGGGATGCGCCTCCGGTGGGCGAAGCCCAGGCGAAACTGATTGTTCCGGAAGACAGGCGCGGTGGATTCGACTGGTGGGAAGGGTTTGAGGGTGGATTTCTCAATCTGGAGCCCTGGCTCCATGGTTCCGGTCGCAGCGAGCCGGAACAGGTCCGGGGATACCAACCCGAGATCCTGGTCGACCGGCTGTGCGGTTTCCTCGATCGCCGATCCGGCTCAAAACCGGTTTTCACCGTGTTGAGCCTGGAGCCTCCGCATCCGCCCTATGGGGCCTTGCCGCCGTCCGTGGCGATTCCTGAGGCAGACAGTCTTCTTCTGCGACGCAATGTGCCGAAGGGGGGCGCGGTGGAGGCCAGGGCGCGGGAGGAACTGGCTCCATACTATGGACAGATTGAGGCGGTGGATTCAGCTTTGGGCCGTCTGTTCATTCGTCTGGCCCGGTCCGACAGGCCCTACTTGATGGTGTTTACCTCGGTTCATGGCGATATGCATGGTTCGCAGGGAGTTTTCCGAAAGGGGTGGCCCTTTGAGGAGTCCATCCGGGTGCCGCTGCTCTTTCTCGGTCCGGGCCTGCTCGAATCGGCCCGGAGAGAAGAGGGTGTTTTCGGCCTGAGAGATCTGGCCGCCACTACGCTCGGCCTGGTCGGTGCGACCGGAAACGGTGGATTGGGCGGGAACGATCTTTCCGCATGGGTGAGAGGGGAGGGGGACGGGCCGAACTCGGTCGTGATCTCAATGCCGTCGGTTCCTCCCTTTCCGCCGAACTGTCCCCGGGCCTGGTCGGGTGTACGCACCGACCGTCATCTGGCCATCTGGAACCAAGACCGGACTCCGTGGCTGGCTTATGATCTCAAGAACGATCCCTGCCAGATGCACCCGATCGAGGACGGATCCGTCCACCGGCGACTGGAGCGCTTTCGGTAGGACGGATGTCTTGCCGATGTGGCGTTGCCTGACTGAGGAATTCAGGGGGGGGACAGCTTTACGAAGATGGCTGCCATCCGCCCCCGGGGATGCGCATGCGCCAACAGAGTGGCGCATCTACAGGAATATGGTTTCCGACAGATGCGCACTCCCTCCGCTGCCCTGGGTATGGACAGGAGGCTATTCTGCCGATTCAGGTGTCCCGTCCGTTTCTTCAGTCGGGGCCTCTGAAGCCGGTTCCGTGGCGAAGGGCCTGGAGGAGTCTGCCCCTCCCAGGGAAACACTCATCTTGGGAGAAGTCATGGAACCGGTCATCTTGATCTCAAAGAAACTTGAGAAGGGGTGGAGCATGGTGTCGAGGAGGGCGAACACCGGAAATGATCCACGATTAAACGGGAAGAACCGGGCCTGGAAATCGAGGTTCCCGCTGGGAATATCATAACTGCCCACACTCTTGATAGCGGCGAGGGGGCCAAAGACCGAAAGGTCCGGGAAGTAGATTTCGTTCCGGTTGATCAGGATCTCACTACTGGCTTCGGTGAAGCGAAGAGTGCTGAACTTGAACAGGGTCGACTGCAGGGCCTGGGAAAGAACACCGAAGAGGTGAATACGTCCCAGTTCCGCTTCTGTTATGCCGAAGCGGCCGATCCCGGTATAGCTGGAAAAGTCACCGAGGGTACCCTTGGCCTTCATGGTCAGGTCGAGAAGCCCTCCTGGATTCTTATCCTCGAATCCCCCCGCCTTGGTCTCAGCGTTTCCGGGTGGGTCGTTTCTCTTGAGGTATTCACCAAAGATTGTGATGGCTTCCTGGAACCCGGCATTCTCCAGAGTGGCGTCGAAGGAAAGAATACCCTGTTCGTCGACCAGGGCCTCTCCGGCGAGGGTGCCACCGGCATAAGTCGCCTCGATCTCCGGGAGTTCCACCCGTTTGTTGAGGATTCGAACCTTGGATTTCAGGCTGTCCAGCGGAAATTCCTCGTAGCGGAAAGGATGGTCCGTATCGATTTGCAGAGCGATATCGGTGTCCCAGATCTCGCCCGTGCGAAGGACGGTTCCTGTAAACTCGACCCCGGGAGGGATATCATAGTCGTAGGGGGCCAGCATGGTAATGCCCCCGTCACCGAAGATCCTGGCCGCCGCCTTCAGGTCGATGCTGGATTGAGCCTGAAAATGCTGCTCGATCGGCAGCCGGTTACCCGGCTCATACTGCAATTGGAATTCTCCCGAGATACCCCCTTCGGGCCGTTCGGCGCTGGCCTGATAAATATCGAAATAGTGGGGACGGATGAAAATCAGCCCCAGGAGATGGTCGAAACGAATTGATTTCACCGCGATGTTTGAAGCCTCGACCGACCCGGTGACGAGGGTCTTGCGGATGCCGAACCAGTTGCCAAAAATGTTCAGATCGCATCGGCCACCCTCGGCGGGGATATCGAAGTCCTTCCAGAAGTTTTCCCACCAAGGGCCGAACCAACCGGATATGGCCACCGGGCGGGTGGTACCGCGAATCTTGAAGCGATAATCACGGGTGGCGAAGGTATCGGTATAGGCCATGGATGCCCGGGTCTTTCCCTGGCGAACCACGATCTGATCGACGTGTACCCCGGAGGGGGTGACGCTTCCATGGGCGTAAGCAGTGTCCAGGAGGACTCCCCGGGCCAGAAAGTCGGAAGCCATGGCCTCAAACCGCACTTCGGACCACGCCCATTCGGGCCCAAGGTCCACCCCCAGGCGGTAAATAGGTTTGCGGGAAAGATCAGCGTAGTGTGTGAGGTCGGATCCGATGATCTCGCTGCCCAGTTCGAGCCAGTCGGCCCCGGCCCGACCGGATACCCCGAGTGCGGCTCGGCCCTCGCCGGGATGGACCTGCCCCTCGAGGCAGATGGGCTGTCGGCCCAGGACAGTGGAGCCATGAAAGGAGATGTTGTCATCGTCTCCCTGCCGCGCGATCAGGGTCGTGTGTCTGAGGTTCGCCCCGTGGCTGGAGACCCCGGCTAAATTGACCTCGAGTTGTTCCGGGTAGGGCGCTTCGCGGGTGGGCAGTTTGGTCCAGTCGGCCCTGAAGGCCAATGATGTCACCTCGGCCATGTCCTCCTGCACGGCGGCCTCGACTTGACCGCGGGTCTTAATGGTTGCAATCCGTCCCAGGTGGGTGACCAGTTCGATCCTGGCGTCCACGCCCCGGATGTCGGGGCCGGGGGAAGCGCTGTAGCCGTCGGCCATCAGGTGGACGGTCGCGTCGTAGCCACCGGTTCGATTCGGCGCCAGGTGGATCCGAACGACCGGCTCTTCCAAACCTGTCATGCTGTCTTCAATACGTATGATCAGGGGTATCTGGGCCACCAATTGGCCGATGGCCGCGCTCAGCCCGGGCTGGTCGTGGTCGGGGCGGCTTTGGTCGCGGGTAGGCAGTTGGACGGATCCGGTGACCAGGGCCCGGACCTGTCCGGCCCGGAACCGCAGGTGCTCGATCTGGACTCTTCCGGCTGCCAGTTGAACCGCCCCGGAAAGACCACTCAACACCTCGCCGGGCAGGCCGGATGGTGAGACCGCCGAGGGAGACAGCAGTCGGCCGTTGGATATGCTGAGACTGGAGGCCCGGATATTTCCGAAGAGCATGGCCGGGAGGTCGAGGCCGACCAGGGCATGGTCGATCCGGACCAGGGGTTGCTCATAGTCACCGGAATAAAGGCGGATATCGTTGAGAAGAATTCGGCCGCCGGAATCAAACTGGATCGACCCGATGTGTTGACTCAAGCCCTCGGTGGCCAGGTTGGCCTGGAGTGCCTGGACCACGAATTGGGGCACGGGTACATCCCGGGCAAAGAGGAGGAAGAGCATGGACCCGGCAACAACCGCCAGGATGCCATTGACCAGATAGGCGACGAGAAACCCGCAATGAGACAGGGCATGCCCGACGGTCCACCAGAAAACGTGCCGTCGAGGTGGCTTCTCCTGTGGCATGGGATCGGGCGGTTCTCTCTCAGTATTCAGAGATTTCCCGGGGGCGAAGGAATGAGGTCAGGGGCTTCTGTCACTCCGTTGGATTCGGCGGTGGCCGGAAGGTCGATCGGAGTCGGCTCTTGTTCATGCGGGGTGTCCTGCTCCTGGGGTTCAGGCTCGGGAACCTCGATCGCAGGTTCTTTTTCGAGAGGCGGAGGCTCACCCGGGTCAAAGCGATCGAAGACAAGGGCGCTGAAGGCGTCGGTAAATCCTGTTTCGGTCTCGAAGAGGAGACCCGGGTCGGGTATACCAGCCACCAGGGTGGTGCCGCCGGTGACCTCGGCCAGATAGAGCCGATAGGGTGTGGTTTGGCTGGTTGGGCCGCCGGCCAGGGCAATGGTCGCCTCGAGCAGGTAGGTCCAGGGGCGCTGTCGGCCACTCAAGGTCACGTAGGGAGTGAATTCGGCATCCAGGAATTTACGGGCCCGGAAGTTGCGCAGGTTGCCCACCAGGGACTCGGCGGCCTGCCGGGTTTCGGCCGGAAGGCTCTCCAGGCTGGAAGCCCAGGTTGCTTCGGGGGAGGCGAGTTCGGCTGCAAATACCACGTCGGCCGTGCCGAAGTGAGAAATATGAAGCGCGGTGATGCGAGCGCCTTCCGGAAGGTTCTGCAGGGATCGGTCACGGTAATCCACGGGTTTGGTCCTGAGGTTGCGCAGGATATCGCTCCGGATCAGGTAGACAAAGGGGGCCCCTTCCATCTGGGCATACACGTGGTCAGTCTCCGTCCCCTCAAATCCTCCGAGAAGAAGGGTTTCGGTGACTGATTCCGGGCCGGGGGCACCGGACGAGGTTGGGTCGACAGGTCTTGCCGGACGGGCCCGAACCTCGACTTTCCAGAGAGGCACGGAAAGCCCGAATCGTTCCAGGTCCACGGCCGAGGGAGCGTCGCTGACAAAGCCGGTTTCGGGAAGGGCCTGAACCCAGAGCAGGGAATCCACCAGTTTCTGGATATTATCCTGGTCGCCGGGCATGGTCACCAGACTCTGGTCGATACCTCGGGCCACGACCTGCCAGACTCCGTTCTCAAGCTTCTGCAGGGTGACTGCTTCCTCGTTGTTGCGGTAGAGTGCGATCGATTGAAGGCGCTCGGCCTCAAGGGAAAACAGGCGCCGCTCGCGGAGTGAAATCTGGGCGGTGCGCAGGGTGTCGAGGAAGGGAATCTCGACCGTGAACACGGTGGCGTTGTCCTCTTTCTTGGCGTAGAATTCATGTTTACCCCCACCGGAGACCGGGTTACCGATGAGCACCGCCTGGCGGCTTCCGCCTCCTTCCAGGGTCAGGCGCAGGTCGGGGTTGACCAAACCGAGCAGGCTGGGGTCGCCGCCTTCTTCAGCCACGAAGGACTTGACCTTCAGGTCGACGATCTGGCTCAGAGTGGATTCGACCGCCGCCCGGTCGGCTCGGGCGAGGATGGGGGTTTCGAAGATCCAGTCGTCGGCGCGCCGGGTGAGACGGACCCGAAGGTTGCCTGCGGAGCGTATCTGCAGGTTCCAGGACTGGATTTCGAATACAGGGGTTGAAAAGACACTATTGCTTCTGAGGTTCTCAAACCCGATGTTCAGGCTGTCGAGCAGGGATCGGTTCACCACGTGGATGCGGTCTCCTTCCGGAGAGAGCATATAGAGCCGGTTGCCAATGTCGGTGACCCGGCCAATCTTGAGATCCCGGGTTGTCCCGGCGGTCCGGAAGGTCAGCACGAGCTCCGGGGGCTCCAGTCCAAAATCGGCCAGGGTCTGGCCACTGCTCTGGATGTCACCGACTGAAAAGCTGGTTTCCCGCTCCAGGAACTGGAGTTGACTGAGGATCCGGTTCACGGCGAAGGGGTTGGCTGGCCAGCGGACTGGTTTGGTCAGTTCCCAGTCCCCATTGATCTCTTCGAGTTCCGGTCCGTCGTGGCCATGGGCAGAGGTGATCCGGAGAAAATCGATTTCAGCCGCCTCCGCACCCAGCACGAGCAGACGGTTTTCCTCGGACCGGCGTTCGGCATCCCACTCCGGCTCGAGATAGATGATGAAAAGCGCGAGGGTCGCAACGAGGAGGAGCAGAAACAGCGTGATCTTCGTACGCATGGGAAAGAGGGATGGTGAGATTCAGTGGCGGCGGCGCAACAGAACAAGTGCACCCAGCATGGCGACGATCAGGGGCGGGATTAACTGAATCCCGAGCCGGGTATAGGTGAGTTGTTGCTGGCTGATCATGAGCTGGAGCTTCTCGGTATCGCGGGTCGGGATGTTCAGCAGATTGTCCCGGCCGAGGGCCCAAGTCAGCGTGTTGAGGGCCAGGGTCAGGTTGCCGAAGGTGCCGATACGGTTGTTGGATAGGAGGTCGGAGGTGCCCAGGACGATCAGGCGTCCGCCGGGTAGACTGATTCCCAGACGGGAGTCGACCCGCCTTTCGGCTACGGCGCCGAGTTTGATCGGGCCGCGCAGGTCGAGG
>QNAI01000172.1 GCA_003641745.1 Verrucomicrobiota bacterium
ACACAATCTGACCGGCAAGTGCGAGCAGATTGAGGGGATTATTTCTCGCGCAGAGACGCAGAGGCGCAGAGATTTGGCCAATGGATGAAAACTAAATTGGGACCGTGGTAATCGAAGCCGCGATTGAGGTTCACCGTGAATTGGGACCCGGCCTTCTTGAATCGATATATGAAGCTGCATTGGCCTATGAACTCAATGAGCGCGGACTGAGGGTTGAAAGGCAACTTCCTTTACCCATCAGATACAAGGAACTGGAGTTCGACGAAGGGTTTCGAGCGGACATCGTAGTCGAAAACCTGGTGGTGCTTGAGCTCAAATCCGTCGAGAAGATAAACAATGCTCATCGGAAACAGATCCAGACTTACCTGAAACTCTCGGACAGAAAGCTTGGTTACCTGCTTAATTTTGGCGAAGCCCTTATGAAAGATGGAATCGTAAGGGCAGTGAACCATCTGGGGTAGTTCAGAACCTCTGCGCCTCTGCGTCTCTGCGCGAGAAATAAACCCGTATGCCTCTCCGTCGCTCATCGGAATTCACAGTCAATTCCTGCTCTCGACGGTTTTCCGCGAGTATCTCAATCTTGCTTCAATCAATCAGATCACCACAAACTACCCACTTCCATGACCGAACCGCCTGCAAAAGACCGTCGACCCTGGCCCATGACATGGGTTGCGGTCGCGATTGCGGTCTTCATCACCCTCTATACGGTCATCAACTTCCAATATCGCAAAAGCGAAGACCCTCACTTGCCGTACGAGGAGGCACAGGAGCGGAAAAGCCGGTTTTTTGAATTCGATCTGAACGGGTGGAAATCGCTGGAGGTGGCATCGGACACGTCCGCCTCCGCCTCCAGAGACGACTTGCTCCCGGTGAGAGCCCGACCACAGGCAGGTCGACTCGATCAGGACATGCCCATGGATCTCGTGACCGTCATTCCCAGGCGCCCCAAACTCGTGGGAGGGTTCCATATGATTGAACCGTTCATGACCAAAAATCGGACTCTGGAGATCGTCCTCGTGCCGGAAACAGAGATCGAAGACCCGATCCAACTGGAGGCCTACCTCAAGGAAGGCCATCTCGTGATTCTGGCAGTCGAAGGTGAACAGACCGGTGGCTTGGAAGGTTCACCCACATTCAGACTGGGCCTTACCGCCGAGGAATTCCCGACGGGACCCTATTCGGCCGAGCTGTACACCGACCCAACCGTTTACGAATGGACGTTTACAGTCGATTGAGTGGGAGTCGATTTCTGATTTTTCTCGCGCGGAGGCGCAGAGGCGCAGAGAAAGAAAGTCAGATCAGATGCCTTTTCAGTTCGGAGAACCAACACAGAGGAGATTGGTGTCTGAACTCTCAAATCTAATCTCATTTCAACATTTCCTGCGGATGCTGAACCAATAGGCTTTTCCTCAGCGTCTCTGCGTCTCTGCGCGAGTAATTTGCTTTCCCAACCTACATCTACGATCTTCCATCTCCGATCTACCATCTTCGTCGCCAAACGACTCTCATGAGCTCTTCGTCTTCAAATCCGGTCTCGACGATCAAACCGACCGATCTGCGGGGCATCCTCAATTACGTGCCGCGATTCCAGGGACAGACCTTCGTCATTGCCATGGACGGAAGCATCGTGGCCGATGAGAACCTGTCGAACCTGCTGCTGGATATCGCCGTTCTCAAGAGCCTCCATATCCGAGTCGTGCTGGTACATGGCGTCGGACACCAACTCAAGGAATTATCGGCGATCAGGAAAGTGGCAATCAGCGATGCGGAGGGGACCGGATTGACAGACCCCGACACGCTCGACCTGGCGATTCGCGCCTCATCGCGCGTATCGCATCAGATACTCGAAGGTCTGACCCAGGCCGGACTGAAGTGCAGCATCACAAATGCGGTGCGATCCGTTCCAGTCGGCATCGTCAAGGGTGTCGACCAGCAGTTCAGCGGCAAGGTCACGCGGATCGACCAGGACTTTGTCGCTCATCTCATCGACGCCGATGTGATCCCGATCATCCAGCCGATCGGGTTCAGTCGGGACGGACAGACCCTTCGCATCAACAGCGACCTGATGGCGGTCGAGATGGCAACCGCTCTCAAGGCGACCAAGGTCATCTACCTGTCACCTCATACCGGACTCGAAATCGACGGAGGCTTGCGCCGTGACATTCCAGCCGAAGAACTCGATGCGATCGTCCGAAAACAACCCGGGCGCATCAACCCAAAGCTCCGCAGCAAGGCCACCCACGCGGTCACGGCGATCGGATCCGGAGTGCCCCGCGTGCACCTGATCGACGGCCGCGTACACGACAGCCTCTTGAACGAGTTGTTCTCAAACGAAGGTGTCGGCACCCTGATCTTCGGGAATGACTACCGGCAGATCCGCCAGGCCACCCGCCGCGACGTCCGACTGATTCACAATCTGATCCGGAATGCGGTTCGTCGGGACGAGCTCATTTTCCGAACCCAACAGGCCATCGAACGAAACATCGGCAACTTCTACGTCTTTGAGATCGACGGTAATCTCTTTGCCTGCGTATCGCTCACTTATTTCCCCGATCAACCAGACATGGCCGAAGTCGGATCTCTCCACGTGGTGCCCTTCTACAACGGTCGAGGGGCCGGCCAGAAGATGGTCGAATTCGCCTGCCGCGAGGCCAGGATCCACGGCGCGAAGAAGATCATCGCCCTCTCAACCCAGAGTTTCACGTTTTTCAGCGAGATATGCGATTTCAAGGAAACCGATCATGACAGTCTTCCGGAATCAAGGCAGGCCAGCTACGACAAGATGAAGCGGAACCCGAGAATCCTGATCAAGGAGCTCTGAAGTTTTTTCTCGCGCAGAGACGCAGAGACGCAGAGACGCAGAGACGCAGAGACGCAGAGATGAGGGCTCTGGGGTTTTTGGACAGGATTAACAGGATTTACAGGATTGTTTTGAACAGAAGGACGCGAAGGTATCGAAGGTGATGTTGGGCTGATTTGGCTTCTGGTTTTTGATTCTCGCGCGGAGAATCGGAGATGAGGGGTCTGTCTTTTTTGACGGGATTAACCCGACTTCGCTCGAAGAGCTACGACGGGCACAGCAGGATTTACAGGGATCGAAAACGGGAGAGATCCGAATTGAACCCGATCGCCTCCCCAATTCCTAATTCTTCAATCTTAATTCTTAATTTTCCTCCGCCCCCCCGTAGAAGCCAATCCTGTAAATCCTGTTAATCCTGTCCAAACTTCTGCTCCGATCATTCCCAGAGCCCGCATCAGAATTCTTCATTCATAAATCTTAATTCCTAATTTTCCTCCGCCCCCCATCCGCCCCCGGTCCCATGTTCATACCGGTTGTTCGAGACGTAACGCTTTGCCGTTGAGTAGTGCCTCTGCCACTTTGGTCCGGGCCCGCCGGAGGATACGGTCAAAGGTCTGGCGCGAAATCTTCATGCGGACGGCGGCATCGGCGCGGTAGAGCTGTTCAAGGTCCGCAAGGCGCAGTGATTCCCATTCATCGGTTGCGAGCCGGATCTCCTCGAGGCCGCGCAGAGGAATTCCAGCCGGCTTGTAATAGCGGGCTTCGGGACGACCTTCGATACAGCGTGGGCAAAGCGAACGGGGCATACGGCATTGGGCGAAGAAAGTTGGTTGGCGTCAAGATCGAGGCTTGACTGAAGTGAGCATATGCTCAAAACAAGACGCATGCTCATAGCCTATCCGGTACTCGGCTCCGAGGGACTGCAATCGAAAATCAGCACACATTTCGGGCGTGCTCCCTGCTTCCTCGCGGTGGAGACGCGGGATCATGCCTGCCAGGCGTACGCAACCGATGAGTTGCGCGCGGATGGAGAGTGTGCGCCATTGCGTGCACTCGCTCGCCTGGGAGTCCGTGAGGTACATTGCGCACATATGGGTCGCGGCGCTCTGCAAAGGTGCCTCGAACATCGCCTGCAGGTCTTCCATACGACCGCTTCGACCGTGGAAGCCGCTTTGATGGCACGAGCGGCCGGGTTATGCCCCGACCTGCCGGATGAGGCGCTCTGCGCGGGACATCACGATGAGAGTCATCACTGCTGAAAAACTTCCGGGCGAAGCCCCTTTGCCCGTGGCCGATCTGGCAATCTTGGAACAGATACGCGGCCAGGTTCACGACCGGTGTCTTGCCTGTGGGCAGAGTCCGTGGCGGCTCAACTTCGAACTGGAACCTGAGAACACGATCGTGGCTAAACTGCGGTTGGATGAAACCTTCTGCGGCTACCCGGAAACGGTCCATGGTGGTTCGTTGGCCCTGTTCTTCGACCAGATGGCGACGTGCTGTATGTTTGCCCATGGGATCGAAGCAGTCACGGCGCGATTGCAGGTGCGCTTTCGACAACCGGTCCGACCAGCGGTCACCGCCGTGCTGAGGGCCCGGATGAAGCTGGTGCGCCGGCCTCGTTACGAAGTGCGGAGTTGGTTGGAACAGGAAGGGGAAATCAAGGCCGATGCCGTGATGGATATGTGGGTGCGATCTTCCCTTACTGATAACTCGCCAAGTAGCCAGAAGCACTCCCAAGACCTGTAGTGATTGTGGTCATTGCGATTCCGGGGCCTCCAGCGAAGCGCTTCAACCGGAGACCGGGATTCGCGGGTGAAGGTTCAAGCGCACACGCAACAGCAGACTGATCAGGTAGGGCGTGGCCGCCGGACGCGCCGGAGCTTTATGCGAAGGAGGGCCGAACGCGCCGCCCCATAGGTTAGGTCTTGTCCGACGTGCCTGCCTTTGACGGCGCGTCCGGCGGCCACGCCCTACCCTTTTCGAATACCGAGCAAAACAAACCGTACAAGCTCATCTGTGAGACAGGACACTAGTACGAACGCTAACATCTTCTGTTGACTCCTCCTCAGGGAACTTCCCAATTCGGTCAAATTTTGGTTCCCAGATCGAAGCCAACCTTTAAGCTGGATCCGTCGCCATGCCTGTTCCCGAAAATTGTGCCCCATTCCAGCACGCCACAGAATCGGAGACATCCCGGATCGATTTTCGAAGGTGGTGGGTGCTCGGGATTTTCAGGATCTGCCTGGGCTCTCTGACTGCCATCGATTCTTCGGCAGATCGCCTTACCGATCCGCCGATGGACCGCAGCACCATGTGGCTCTCGCACGAAAAAATTCAGGGTCTTCCCATGGAGGGCTCTGCGTGGGAGCAGATCAAAAAGCACGCCTATTCCGAGTGGGGAGAACCGGATCTTTCGAACCAGCATCACCCCAATAACACCCTTGTTCTGGCGGGAGCACTTGTCGCCCTGCGTTCCGGAGACGATGAACTGAAGGAGAAGGTCAGGCAGCATATTCTGGCGATTCCGGAGACTGAAAACGGAGGGAGAACCCTGGCTCTCGGTCGGAATCTCTGCGCCTATGTGATTGCGGCAGGATTGATCGGACTGGACGATCCCGAGTTCGACGCGTGGTTATGGGATGTGCGCTACGAGGACCTGTCCGGCAAGACCCTGATCAGCACCCATGACGATCGCCCGAACAACTGGGGGACACACGCCGGCGCTTCCCGAATAGCCGCCGCGATTTTTCTCGAGGATATCGACGACCTGCGAAAATCCGCCGACGTGTTCGCAGGCTGGCTCGGGGACCGATCGCGTTACGCACAGTTCACCTATGGCGATCTGTCCTGGCAATCCGATCCCGAAAAACCGGTTGGAATCAACCCTGTCGATGCAACCAAAGAGGGCCATGACATCGATGGCGTAATCCCCGATGACCAGCGACGCGGCGGTTCATTTGCCTGGCCGCCGCCCGAAACAGGATACCCCTGGGAGGCTCTCGATGGAGTCGTGGTTCAGGCAGAGTTGCTCCATCGGCAAGGCCACGATGCATGGAATTGGTCTGACAGAGCGGTCTATCGTTCGGTCGCGTTTCTTTACCGGATCGGATGGGGTGTTGCCGGAGAGGACGAAGAATGGCTCGTCCACCTCGTGAACACACGCTACGGCAGCACGTTTCAGGTGCCGATGCCGGCCCGCCCGGGAAAATCATTCGGCTATACGGACTGGACACATGGGGTAACTTCACCCGGTGCCGGCCAGGCAGAAAAATGACCGCGTGCCTTATCGGGTCAGGCCGAACATGCCCCCTCCCCTATCAGCAGACTAAACCCAAACGTTTCAGAAAAACCACAGAGGACACAGAGAGCACAGAGGAAGGAAGGGTGAGGTTGCGTGGATACTCTGTGCTCTCTGTGTCCTCTGTGGTAAAAAATTAGCTACACTTTGTATCTTCACTTTCAGTGAACCTGAAAACTCTTCCATATTTCACGTAACCTATTGGAATACAGTAATATATGGATATTTCAGTTTGATTTTATGAGACTATGAGGTTAAGACCACCCAGATTGCAGACAATGGTTACGATAGACGGTGAATTCGAAAACGCCAGCCTCGGTCTGGTCACACGTTACTCAGATACCTGGTTTCAGATCGGGCTGCGTCCGGACACGGCTTACTGGACCCACTTCCGGGTGCGGGGATGTCGGGGAAAGGAAATCACATTTACGCTGACCTATACCGAACGCATGCATACCAATCGATGGGGCACGGTCGAGTCGACCAATCCCGAGCGACCGGATGACCGCTGTCGAAACCCCTACCTGAGCTACGACGGTCACACCTGGCAGCACTTCGACCATGCCCGGCGCTACGTCACCGTGCCCCATACCGTATGTTTCCGGCATCGGTTCGAGGAGGACGAGGCCTTTGTATGCTATACCATACCGTACACCTATGGTGACCTCAATCGGTTCATCGACGGAATTCGAGATCACCCGTGGATCACGATCGAAACCTTGGCCCAAACGACGGACGGTCATGATCTGCCAATGATCTCGGTGGCGAAAAACCGTGAGGCTACGGAATTGATCGGATTGATCTGCCGCGAGGATAGCGATGAGCCCACCTCGAATTTCGCTCTCGAGGGATTGATCGGTCGCCTGATGGAAGGGGGAGGTGAAATCGAGGCGCTCCTGGATCGATGCCAGTTCAGGATCGTGCCCATGGTGGCAATCGACGCCGTCGTGATGGGTTCACCCTATGGCGGTCCGTGGGATGTGATGGCGAGGCGCTGGCTCGACGATCCGACCTTGCCGGAAATCGCGGCGATCAAGGACCAGGTGCGCGGATGGATGGGATCCCACCGGGTTCGTCTCCTGGGCAAACTTCATGGCGGTCAGACTTTCGACAATCCCCCGGTCTGGGATTTCCGGGTATTCGATCATGCCCTGCGAAAACTGATTCCGAAGGATCTGCCCGCCGAACTCGACCCGATCTGGAACCCTTTTCTGCGCGATGCCGTTCCGTGGGTGAGAGAGTTGACCATCTTTGAAACCCATCTTCAGCAGGAATATGACTTCTGGAATTTCTTCTCGACCCACACCAACGGAAAAGACCCCGACAATCTCAAGGCCCAAGGCCGACGCTTCGCCGACCTCCTGGCTCGATTCGTTCTCGGCGCATGAGGCCGCAGCCCGGGCTTTTCTGGACCGCAACACTCTTACGACGGGTGGCAGAACTGCTTCCTCACAAAATCAGCGCAACGGGAATCAACAAACACCCCATCGAACTCGACCTCCTGACTCGCCTAAAGAAGCTGCGAAATTTGAACGTTGATTCCATCCTGACTCCTGACTCCTGACTTCTTCCTCCATCCTGCCCGAAAGGGCGGAGGGTCAGGATTCTTTTCTCTTTTCCCGGGCATGAGCTTCCGGGTGGTGCAGCTCAAAGCAATCCGGACAGATGCCGTGACT
>QNAI01000173.1 GCA_003641745.1 Verrucomicrobiota bacterium
GAATACCCGGCCGCCGACGAGAAGGAGTTCGCCGGCGATCAATATCATCAGCGCAGCGGCAATACCAAGGATCCCGCGCCACATGAACCCGTCAATCCGCACGGCCTGCTTGCGACTTCGCACAAAATCGCGATCGCGAATATCCATCGCCCACAGTTCCGAGACCGGCGCCAATCGAGACTCGACCGGCTCTTCGGATTCGTCCCCCGACAACAGTTCAAACGAGAGGTTGGTGGTGGCTTCCTGGACCTTCCATGTCCCGGCCTGGTGAATTTCGTGCTCGAACCCCGGCCCTCGAGCCAGGATTGCCGTGCGTGTCTTCTCGAACCATTCCTTCCTCGATTCCTCGCCCTCCGTCTCAGGAATCGGTCTCGAAACCACCCGCTCGGGCAATTGCCGGCCCGCCTCGAACCACATTGCGGTCAGTTCCCCCCCCGATTCCAGTATGACGGTGGTATCCACCTCATGGGTATCACGGAGAAAAGGAAGAAATGCCGGCACGACAAAGGCAACTTCGGGCCAGTTCCGGGTCGTTTCGGCCGGGAAACGCCGACGGTAGGCCGCGTAGACGAACACCGCGTCTCCGGCCTCCGCGACGACGTGGCCGTAGTAGAGCTGGTCGATTGGAAACGGGGACAGACTCTCGAGGGTGAGTTCGACAAACCCCTCGATTTCAGCAGGCTGAATAGAGGGAGGAAGAGACAACCGGCGCGTAAAGAAGGCGCTTCCGGGCGCAAAGATGACCTCGGGCGGCGACGCCTTCAAAACGCGTGCTAGATTAACGGGCATCCGAGGCATCAAATTGTGGTGTCATTCTCTTCCTCCTGCTGCGAAGCAGGCGGGGGCATCTGGTTGTTAGGCACGTCTTCGGTCAGCTCAAGAAAAACAAAAGGATACCCGACCGGCTGCGAGGTCGATCCAGAAAACGATGTTGCCCCGGAACCGGACGTTGATCCGGAACCAGAGGGTGACCCGGAACCGGGAGACTGGCCGGGCGGTGCACCGGGTGGCGCACCGGGAGGAGGTGGTGGTGGTGGCGCCCCGCCGGGCGAAGGTTGCCCACCGGACGAAGATCCTCCACCGGACGAAGATCCCCCGCCGGACGAAGTTTGAAAAACGGGCTGCCCGCTTCCGTCCAGCGAAATCACCGCTTTGATAGCAAATACGGAATTCCCTTCGCTCACCTGAACTTCGATTGCCAGAATCGACACATCCACCCCGAGTGAAATATCGGGTGGCATCTCGACGATCACATCGAGCAACTCTTCCGTGCTTGCAAAATACCGGTCGTCTCCATTGCCCGGAATTCTATCCGCTCCGGCCAGATAACCCTCGATCGCGTCAAGTTGCGGATCGCTCATGCTACCCGCGACCCGCAGGGTCATTGCCCCCGCCGTGTTGGCATTGAGTCTGCCCGTCCCATAGGGAGAGACCATTTCGGCAAATGTATCAAAGATCGCGTTCGGGCGACCATCCTCGTCGAAGAAATAAATATCGAAGCCCTCGACCACACTTAATTCCTCCAGGTTGCGCATCGGACGGTTGGCCGCCCGGTGAGGTATCTCGCGAAACCCGTATTCATCAGATTCCGCCCCGTCGATCCGGGTCTCATCGTCTTCGTCGATCCAGTCAAGAAGGCTGTTCGTGAGCAACAGGTTGTCCTCGGGTGGGATTCCTATTTCGTCAAAGAGCAGGAAGAGACTGCTCTCGTCCAGGGTGTTGAGGGGGAGCTTGGCCGATTCGTCGGTAAAGGTGATACGGACGTCGATACGATCGCCGAGGTCGACCCCGGCATACCCGATGGGATCCGCCCATCCCTGGGCCGGCGACTGGAGCGACTGTTCGATTTCGATGAAATCAGCGAGCACGGCCAGAGTGATCTCGAGGGCGCCATAGGCCTTGATCCGAAGCCGGTCCCTCTCGACGTAGTAACCTTCTCCCGCGATCTCTGACAACCCCTTCTCGATAAACTGAGTCAGCACATATCCCATCACCACGATCATCATCAGAATCAGCAGCAGGATTGATCCCCTGGATCCTGGAGGGGCCAAGCCGAAAGCTGATCTGTTCCGTAGTGGTTTCACTTTCTTTAAGTGCCCTTAATAAAGCGGCACACCGGTTGAGGCGGTCGGCAGCACCAGATCGATCACCCGGGTTTCACTGCCATACACAAATGACAGCTGGAGGCGACTGGGCAGGATGGGGCTGCCTTCGGAATCCGTCAACGGCTCTCCCTTCCGTTCCCACTCCGGTGGATCCGACTCCGTGTCATAGTAAATATACTCGATGTCCCGGACAAACGGAGACAGGCGGGTCCGACGCGGGGAAGTATCCTCGAAATCGACCTCCAGCCGCGATTTCCAGAGCAGGAAGAGCCCCTCATCCCGATCCAGCTGAAACGAGCAGACCACATAGGGCAGCGCCTCACCAGGCCAGACAAGAACGCCGGGACTTTCCTGCAATTCGAAGGTCAGCAGCTCCGCATCCGTATACTCATTCCCAATCGGTTCAGCCCACCAGACGGCCGCCATCCCACCGTTTGCATCCGCGTTTGCCACGGCGCCCCTGAGCAGGCCGTCCATGAACCGACTGACCCCCCGGACATGACGGTCAAAAAGCCTCTCGTCCGTGCCGCGACCCCACAGTTCGCCCATGGAGAAGACAAAGGTCGACGCCGCGATCATCAGAAAGGCGCCAAGCGTGATCGCCATCAGGACCTCAAGGAGCGTAAACCCATGCCTGGAGTCCAAAGGTCTCATAGGGGTCGGTTGAGTTTTATCTCAGCCAGGCGCTCCTTCGACGCAGCCCGTAGCTCCTCCCGATCAAGGGGCTCAGACCAGCTCGGCCGCAACACAATCAACCGATCATCCAAGGTGTGCTCCCCTCCCTGAGCGGTGCCTTCAAGAGTGATCGAAACGTGAACTACAAACAGATCCGCCACCTCGGTCGGCTCCAGTTCGGCTTCCCAATAGGCGTAGCCGAGCTCCGCGGTCGGCAATTCGCCGCCCTCTTCGATCGCCTCAAGATCGGGGGCGGTCAGGATGACGGATCGAACAAACGCCATTTCCTGCTCGAGAACCCGATCGACCCGAACCGCTTCCATACTGTAGAGCACGTTCACGTAGGAGGATGTCAGCACCACGACTGAAATGGCGAACAAAGCCAAGGCCAGCAGAACCTCGATCAGGGTGAAGGCAGGTTCGATCGCACGCATCGAACTGCGCCTTGGATCATCCATCCTCTCTGGACACTTACCTCTCATCTTCGGATGCCAGCAGTTCAGCCCCGGACCACGGATCCACTTCGATCGAACGTAGATCTTCTCCCACCCGGATCTCCAGTATGAATGGCATACAGGTGCCGTCAGGGAAAAAGCGGACGAGTGGGATTTCGCGCAACGTGATCAGTTTTCCTCCAATCAGACGGTAGCTGTCGTCGGACAGCTTCTGCTTAAAAAGAACTTCCACCTCGGTCTCCTCCGACCAATCGGAGGTGTCGACCGCAAATCGCTTCGCACTTTCACCCGTTCCAACCAGATAAGCCATGGAATCCGGATCGTATCGCAGGTCCTGGACACGTCTCTCGAACATCGCGAGATTACGGGTCTCGCTTGAGGCCTTCCAGAACGCATGCTCGAGCGAATCGGTTTCGTTCTGTCGGATAAGCACGTCGAAGTTGATGACGAAGACCGAGGCCATGATGGCGATCAAGGCAATCACGAGCAGTATTTCGACCAACGAGAACCCGCCGACAGATTGCGCCGGGCCGGGCCGCGGGTCACCAATTCCCGATGTCGTCCGCCGATTCCACACCATCCGGTCCGTAGGAATAAAGGTCATAGCTGTCCGGGTTGTGTGTCCCTGGATACCGGTACTGATAAGGGTTGGCCCAAGGGTCGATCGGCAGCGCCCCTCCCTTCGTGTCGATATAGGGTCCCTTCCAGCGACTGCCGGAGCCCTCGGGCGAGGTCAGCAGAGCCTGAAGGCCTTGCTGAGTGGTCGGATACGACCCCATGTTGATCCGGTAACCAGTCAGGGAGGTCTTTATGCCCGTGTCGACGAACAGCTCAGCAATCTGTTCCTGCCCCCCACCGAAGATCTTGTCGACCTTGGTGATCGCTACCCCGGCCAGAAGAGCGATCAGGGCAATCACGATCATGATCTCCAACAGAGTGAAGGCGGCGCGTCGGGTTTGTTTCTGAGAGTCTTCCATGGTGAGTGCCAAAATGAAGGGATGACCGCGCGCGGTCAAGCGACGGGAAACCCCTCTGTCTCTAAGACGCCGAAACGTCGAAAAAGTTTCGTGGTTGCCAGGCGATTATCGAAATAAAGAATCGTTTCATGGATGCTGGAACTCATTCAAAAGATGAAAATGGCGGCGCTGAGACGGGTTCACCCCATCAGCCGGACACTGACCCGCTTTCGGTCGTCGAGGCCCGGATCATAGCCTGCCTGATAGAGAAGGAGCTGACGACTCCCGAGTACTACCCTTTGACGCTCAATACTCTCGTCAACGCCTGCAACCAGAAGTCGAACCGGAATCCGGTATTGTCCCTGACCGATCACGACATCGAACGAACGCTTGAAGGGCTCAGGCGGAAGCACCTGGCTGTTCTGTTCTCCGGGGCCCATTCCCACGTCCCGAAATTCAAGCATTCATTCGAACTGGTCCATCCTATGGGCACGGCCGAACGCGTGATTCTCTGCGAACTGATGCTCCGAGGCCCACAGACACCCGGCGAGCTCCGCACCCGATGCGGACGCATGCATCCCTTTGCCGACACCGCTGCCGTGACGACCGTCCTGCAGAACCTGATCGAGCATCCGGGAAAGCCCCTGGTCACCCGACTTGAACGCCTGCCCGGGCAGAAAGAAGCCAGATTTGGCGAAATGTTGTCAATCCGGCCCGAACCCGCCACCGGCCCGGTTGCCGAGACCGAGCCAATGAAGGTGGCGTTCGATCTGCCACCGGAAGTCGAGGAGCGACTCCGACGCCTTGAGGAAACCTGTGCCGCTCTCCAATCCGAAGTCGCTGAGCTCAAGGAGCTGATCGAGATCCTCGACGACCGGAAGTCTTGAGGATCCACCTTCTTCCATTCCTGAGTAGCCCTACTCAGGACGAGGTCTGGTACTTCTGCGCAAAAGGAAGTAAAACCCATCCATAGCCGGGTCGATGTCACCCCCTTTGGGTTAAGTATTCAACTACCGGTCCGTTTACTGACCTCACACAGGATGTGGACGTTATGAAAACAGTGGTTGTCATTGAGGACCAAACCGCAATTCGGGAAATGCTCGCGGAATTTATCCGCATGACCCCGGGTTACGATATTATAGATATGTTCGGCGATGGTCAGGTAGGCCTGGATCGCTGCCTTGAAATCCAGCCGGATATCGTCGTTCTGGACGTCGGGTTACCCGGTCTGAACGGAATCGAGGTATTGCGCCAGCTGACCGCGCGGATCCCTTCGGTGAAAGTGCTCATTTTCTCCGGCAAGGGCAGTCCGTCGAATATCAGGGAACTGCTTTCGGCGGGGGCGCAGAGCTACGTCGACAAGATGGACGGTTTCCAGGAGTTCAAGAAGGGTTTGGAGATCATCTCCGCCGGCGGAACCTTCATCGGGCCGAAAATGGCCAGCGCCATGCGGACCCTGATCCGCAACCCGGAATCGGGGCGTTCCGGGGGCACCCTGTCAAACAGAGAACGACAGATCCTCCAACTCGTGGCCGAGAGCTTCTCCACCCGTGAGATCGCCGCGCGCCTGAGCCTGAGCGTCCGAACGGTCGACAATCACCGCACCAATATCATGCGGAAGCTCAATCTTCACAATGTCGCCGCGCTGACCCGCTACGCTATCAAGCACGAACTGGTTGAATCGTTCGCCTGACGCGACGGTTCACCACCCTCGCGAACGCGTCGCCGATGGCCACTCCACTCCCTACCGAGTCCGGGTCCCTGGTCTTCGGCGAGGACGGTCACACGCCTGCCGCGCGGCCGGTCACGCCCGGGGAGACCACCACGGACGAGCACGAGGCGCTCCTCCGGTTGACTCAGGCACTTTTTTGTTCGCTTGAATTCTCCGGCCACATCCGTTCGGTCAGCCGAACCTGGTGCGAGAGGACCGGTTTCTCCCAGGATCGGGTAATTGGCACCCACTTCCTCAACTTCGTCCACGAAGAGGACGCCGAACTGTGCCGGGAGGAATTCCAGCGTCTTCTTACCGGAAACCCACCACGTGATTGCGCCGTCCGGCTGAACTGCGTCGATGGCTCCATCTGCTGGATGAACCTCAAACCGAGCGTCAACCACGACGCCGGAGTCATCTACATCCTCGCCACCGACATCACGGCCGATCAGTTATCCGCGCAGGGAATCCCAGACCCAAACCTCATCCTCGACCAGGTCGGCCAGGGCGTTCTTGTCGCCGATGCCATTCAACCGGGGTTGCCAATCGTTTACGCCAATCTCGGTTTCGAACGCCTTACCGGATATCTGGCCGCCGAAGTCAGGGGCAAGCCCTTCCATTTTCTAACCGGACCAAAGACCGATACCGATACCCTCGAGTCCTTGGAACAGGCCATGCTCAGGGTCGAAACCGTGACCCAGGAGATTCTCCACTACCGCAAGGACGGATCTGAATTCTGGGACCAACTCATCGTATCACCAGTCATCAACAGCCGCGGTCAGACCACGCATTTCATCGCCGTCCTGGAAGACTTCACGGAGCGGAAACTCGTCACCGAAGCCCTCCGCGATAATAATCAGAGCCTGGCCGAGGCGCTGAACGATCTCAAAAAAACCAAGGATGTCGTCATCCAACGTGAGCGTCTCCATGCTCTCGGCCAGATGGCCAGCGGCATCGCGCATGATTTCAACAACCTGCTTGCACCCATCCTCGGATTCTCGGAGCTGCTGATCAATATGCCCGAATACCTCCGCGACGAAGACCGGGCCCGGGGTTACCTGGAAAAGGTCCGAAATTCGGCCCAGGAAGGCGCCGCTGTCGTCGGCCGGTTGCGGGAATTCTACCGTACGCACGATGACGCCGAAGACCTGGTCCCGGTCGATCTTGCGGAGATCGCGAAAGAAGCCATCACCCTGACCGCTCACCACTGGCATAACCAGGCGGAAGCACGCGGGGTCCATTTTGAAGTCGTCTCACAGGTCGACACGGTCCCCGGCGTACTCGGAAGTGAACCGGACCTTCGGCAGGCATTGACCAATCTGATTCTCAACAGCGTCGATGCCATGCCGGACGGCGGCCGGATCACCATCAACTGTTCCGCCAATGGCAGCTGGGTCACGATCAAGGTATCCGACTCCGGAACGGGCATGGATGACGAGACCCGTCGACAGTGCATGGAGCCTTTCTACACAACCAAAGGGAAGGCAGGCACCGGACTCGGACTGTCCATCGTCTTCGGCATCGTCCAACGGCACCGGGGACGGATGGAAGTCGACTCTGCCCCCGGCCAGGGAACACAGATCACGCTCAACCTTCCCGTCTCCCTGCAGACCAGTCAGGATTCAGCTCCGCCCATCGAAACCATAAACGGCAAAGCCATGAGCATACTCCTTATCGACGACGAGGACCTGCTCCTGGAGGTCGTCTCGGAGCACCTGACGAACATGGGGCACCGCGTCTCCTGCCATTTCAATCCGAATACGGCCCTTGAAAGCGCCTACAAGGAAGACTTTGACCTCGTGATCACCGATCGAGCCATGCCCGGGATGACCGGGGA
>QNAI01000174.1 GCA_003641745.1 Verrucomicrobiota bacterium
CGTTTCGTCTTCCAGGCCCTGACGTATTCCCGGCTGCTGCTGGTTTTCCTGTTCCTGGTGCCGGCGTTGCCTTCGGTGCTGGGCTTTTTCCTGCTTCCGCTGCAGTTGGGGGCGCCCAACATGGCCCTGCCCGGCCTGTCTCGATGCAGTCTTCGTTTCTACGTCATCGGGCTGGTCCTATTGATTGCTTCGCTGGTGGGAGGCCCCATCGCAACGGGTTGGACCATGGCCGCGCCGCTTGTTGTGGCCGAAACCGGGCTGTTTGCCCTGGTGGCCTTCGGACTGTTCTTTTCCGCCCTTAGCTGGTTCCTGACCGGGATCAACTTCCTGGTGACCGTGCACCATAAACGGGCACCGGGCATGGGCTTTTTTGATATGCCCATCCTTTCCTGGGCCCTTTACCTGACGGGCTATCTGCTGGTGATCGCCGGCTCGCTGTTTGCCGTGGTCATCCTTTATCTGACCGCTTCCCGATTTTCAGGCGAGGGTATTTTCGGCGCCGACCCGATGCTGTGGAAAAACTACTTCTGGTTCGTAACCACACCGGCCGCCTTTTTCGCGCTGCTTCCCGCTGTTGGTGTCATCAGTGAGATCATCGCCGGGATCAGCCGCAAATCCATCGCCGGTTACCGTATGGTCGTCGGATCGATGATCGCCCTGCTCGGAATGAGCTTCCTGGGCTGGGGCGTCAACCTGGTCGGACAGGGCCAGGATCCGATCACCACTTTGGTCTTCCAGGCCCTGGGAATCCTGACCGTGATCCCGGTTGCCCTGATCGCCTACAGCTGGCTGGCCACCCTTTACCAGGGGGCCGTCGCCAGGGAATCGGTGGTCGTTTTTGTCTTTGCCTTCATGGTCAATGCCGGCATCGCCGCGCTCATGGGTCTGTTTTTGATCAGCCCCTCGGTGGGCGCCTACCTGGGCACGACCATGTTTGCGGCCACCCGCCTGGACTACCTGATCTGGGGCGGAGTATTGTCCGCGCTCTTGGCCGGGCTGCACTACTGGTGGCCCAAGATGACCGGCAAGAATTACTCCCAGGACGTGGCCCGCATCGGCGGCGTCCTTTACCTCGTGGGACTCAACATGGCCCTGATTCCCAACCTGATCCTTGGCGTGAACGGCGTGACCGGCGACATGGCGGCCTTCGAGGCCGGTCCTTCGGGGCTGGCGGAGTTGGCTGGCCTTGGCTGGTTGATCGTGTACTCGGGTCTTATTCTGGTCGCGGGCAACCTCTTTGCCTCGACCTGGGGCAAGGGCACGGATGTAGTCAATCCCTGGGGGGCTTCGACCCTGGAGTGGAAGACCGCCACGCCTCCGCCTGAAGGCAACTTCGCCGAGGCTCCTCAAGCCGAGGGGCTCTACCGGTACTGACCGAATTGATCGAAATTCATCTGCCTTCACTTTCCGAAGGCAAATTTTCCCGTTTTTCCAAGCAGGAGTTCAATCATGCGTCTATCCATTACAGCTGTCGTCTACGTGCTCGTTCTGATGGTTGGCTTCGTACTTCCAGCCTTGGCACAGGAAGATCCGCCTCCGTTGCTGTCGACGACGGACCTGGTATTCTATCCCAATGGCAATGCCGCGAGTTCTTTCTACGGAGTTGTGACGGATGCCGATGGCAATGTGTATACCGTCGATTCCTTTAAATCCTTCGTGTTGAAGTATGATGCAGATGGAAATTTCATCGAGACAATCGGGGCCGGCAGGGGTTCGGGAGATGGACAGTTTGCAGCGCCTGAAAACCTGGCGATCGATGCTTCCGGAAATCTCTTCGTGGCAGACAAGGACAATCACAGGATCCAGAAATTTTCAAACACAGGAGAATTCCTCTTTGAATTTGGCAGCGCCGGTTCTGGTGATGGACAATTTAACCAGCCGCGCGGTATCGCGATCCATCCCAATGGAGACATTTATGTTTGCGACTTCTTCAATTCCCGAATGCAGGTCTTTGATTCTTCCGGCAATTTCAAAATGAAATGGGGGTCATGGGGTTCAGGCAACGACCAGTTCATCGGCCTGCGTGGCGTTGACTTCGATGTCGATGGAAACGTTCTGACAATTGAATGGGATTCATCCACCAACAGGGTCAAGAGGACGGACCCGAATGGTGTATTTATCGAAGAAGTCTATCGCTTCTCAGGATCAGTAAAGCCTTTTGCGCTGGATGTCGGCCCCTCGGGAACTATTTGGGTGGTCAGTATTCTCAACGGGGCGGGAACTCCGACGGCATTCAAAATTGATCCGGCGGGAACCCTCCTGACAAGTTGGTATGCACCGAACACCAGGGGGATCCAGGAGGGCGGCAACGGAAACCTATATACGTCCAACAACGGTACGCTGGATATATGGGGCCCGGTCCGGGTGGCCACTGACAAGGCGTCATGGGGAAGTTTCAAGTCCCTCTATCGTTAGCTGAAAAAAAAGAATCCCCTTGCTCTGGTCAGGAGCAGGGGGATTCCGTGATCGCGAGCCGGGGTGGCACAGCCTATTTCAACATGGCGACTTTTCGAGTCTGCGAAGTACCACCCGCCTCCAACCGTGCAAAATAAACCCCCGACGAAACACGTTGGCCGCCGTCGTCCAGGCCATTCCAACGCACGGCATGTGGGCCTGCGCTGAGATGCTCTTGCACCAACCGGCGCACCTTCCGTCCATCCAACGAATAAATCGTCAACGACACCCGCGCATCGTTAGGAATAGAAAAATCAAAAACCGTAGCCGGATTAAACGGATTCGGCGAGTTCCCCAAGAATACACCCGCCGCCGCCCCAGGCATCTCAACCGCACTCACCCCACTACCACAAGGATCCCCATCAAAAATCGACATCCCATAACCCCCATCTGCGACATAGATATTGTCACCCACCACCGCAACACCAGCGGCCAACCCGCGTGTCTTGTACGAATCCACCAACACCAAATTGGCGGGATCCGACACATCAATCACCTGAACGCCACTGCTGTTGGCCACGTAGGCCAATGTGCCTTCAACTGTCACGCCAAAAGCAGACCCACCCGTAACAAACGAGCCAACCTGAAACGCACTGGCCGGATTGCTCACATCGATGATCACCAGTCCCTTGGAATTGTCCGCGACATAGGCCAGATTCCCGACCACTTCAACATCCCAATAATTTGTGTTGGGGGGACTGAACGATCCCAGCAACACCGGAGTGTTGGGCGCGCTCACATCGATGAACTGCAAGCCCGCATCGAGGTCTGCCACTATCACAACGGATCCTTGGGCCGACACGCCCTCGAAGGTGAGACCTGGAGTGTTGTAGGCACCCAACAGGGTCGGGTTGGTGGGGTCGCTCACATCGACGATCTGCAAGCCCGCACCGAGATCGGCCACAAAAGCCAAAGATCCTTCTACATCAACGCCCACAGCCCGCGCCGGCGTGAAGACCGAACCGAGAAACATGGGGGCGGCTGGATTGCTCACATCAATGATCTGCAGTCCGCCTCCGTCATCGCCGACGTATGCCGTCGTGCCAACAACTTTGATGGCTGTTGCGTTGCTCGGTGTGTCGTAGGTTCCGGTCAACACCGGCTGGCTTGCGTCACTCACATCGAAGATCTGCAGTCCGTACCCGCCGTCAGCTACATAGGCGGTAGTGCCCATCACTGCGACGTTTTTTGCCGAGCCCGGCGTGTCAACAGAACTCACGAACTCCTTGTTCAGGTCAAAAATTAACAAGCCAGCGACGCCCGTGGACAAGTAGGCAGATGGGCCGTCGATAACCACGTCCAAAGCAATGCCTTCGTCCAACACGTGTGAACCCACCAGGACCGGGTTCAATTGGTCGCTGACATCGAGAACTTGTAGACTATGAAACGTACCTAAGTATGCTCGGTCATCGACAATGACAGTTTGTTCAGCCGTATTTTGTGGAGTGGCATACGTGCTGAGGAGGAAGGGCGTGGCAGGATTGCTCACGTCGACGATCTGAAGGCCTGAGGCGCGATCAGCGAGGTAGGCAGTTGTCCCTGATACCGTCACGCCGTCACAGAAACCCGGCGTGTCATAGGAACCGATGATAAGAGGAATACCTAGATTGCTGACGTCAATGATCGTCAATCCAGACTCATAATTTGCTACGTAGGCCGTTGTGCCAACTACGGTGATATCTTGGACAAAACTGGGTAAAGTGAGCGTACTTACGGTGGTTATATTGGCCGGATTGCTCAGATTGAGTACGATAAAAACATTGAAACTGCTCGTGGAGAAATATCCGTTCACACCGACAATCTCCACCCCATAGAATGGGTAATCGGTGAAGCGTGATCCGATCAGAACTGGGTTTGTCGGGTCGCTGGCATCCACCACCAAAACCCCGCGGTACGAGCACGCGAGGTACACCCTGGTGCCAACCACCGCTAGATCTACGGGCCCTGTGATTGGCGGCGTGTATGACCCTAGCAATATTGGATTTGATCGATCGCTGACATCAAAAATGAGCAGCGCACCTTGGCTGCTGTCAGCCACGTAGGCAATGTTGCCCTTGACGACGGACCTGTTGGCGTAAACTGGCGTGTCATATGAGCCGACAAGTGCAGGGTCTTCAGCCAGCCCAGGGCAGTCCAAGGCGGTCGCCGGCAGGGGCATGACCAGTGCAAGTGTTATGGCGATGAGTCCTACGGCTCTGTGTAAGTTCATTCTACTACGCTGATTGGATCCGCTGGATAGGGTTTCGTTCTGGCTGAGGCTCATGGCTGTTCTTTTCGTTGAGGACTCGGTTCAGGTACCTGTTCACTTATCCATTCGAAAAAAGCACCTGATGAGAGACATATTATTTTAAGAGGACAATCGTAAGCTTCCCCTGCAAGTGGACATTTCTAAAGTAGAGTTTTGGGCTTCCGCGTAGCGACCGAGCATGGCGTATGCGAAACCCAGGCTCGACATGGTCGAGAGAGTGGCTGGGGCGCATTTTGGCCTTCACAAAATAGTGTGTCTCTTTTTGGAGTGGTTTTGCGAATGGTATTACAGAAGCGAATTATTGTAATTTTGAAATGTGAAAGAGAGAATCCTGTGAAACCGACATGCCGCGTACTTTTCCTGTTCCTGATTATCGCCCTGGCTGGCTGCTCAAGTGATGACGAGTCGCCGGTATCACCTCCGCTGGACCTGACTGTACTAGATACGCAGGCCAAGGTTGACGCTTTCGGGGCATTGGGTCACACGGATTATGCGGACGGGCTTGTCATTGGCGTGCAGAATCAACCGAATAGTTCGATTGTCAGTTTGGATGCCCTGAAAAGTCTGACCTCGGTCAAGGGGTTGGCAATTTTCTACAACGACGCGCTGGAGAGCCTGAGCGGACTGGACAATCTGGTCACCATTGGGACTGATGGCCTGGTTATCGAGGAAAACCCCGGCCTCACCCGGGTGGATGGTTTCTCCAGCCTGGTGTCTGTCGGAGGATCGGCTGTCGTTAAAATGAACGGCATCATTGCCGACCTCTCCGGCCTGTCGAATCTGGCCAGCGTAGGTGGTGTTTTATCCGTCGTGGAGAATCCCGGCCTCACAAATCTTGCAGGTTTGAGCGGACTGGAATCCGTCGGAGGCGATACCTTGATCGAAGATAATGGAAACCTCGTAAGTCTGAACGGGCTGGCAAACCTGGTAAATATTGGTGGAACCTTGGGAGTAATCAATAATCCCAACCTCAGCCGGATTGATGGTTTCTTCGTCCTCGAAACTCTTGGTGGGACCTTGATTGTCATGGGGAATGGTCTTGTCGAAGATCTTTCCGGCCTGTCGAATTTGTCGAGCGTGGGCGGCGGGTTGATCTTTCTGGACAACCTCAGTCTCGCGAACTATTGCGGGTTACAGAACCTGCTTTTTGCTGGCTTTAATGGGACTTATGCGGCGGTGCGCAATGCCAGTAATCCGACCCTGGCAGAGATCAAAGCAGCATTTTGTAACTAAAAACAGGAACCGGGAAGAACCCGGCTCACGGTTTCAAGGAAAACCGTTTTACATGCAGACAGGTTCAGCCAGAGGCGCCTTGCCGGGCTCCGCGGCCGGCCCGTCCTGGTAACGCTCGGGGTTGGCCAGGAATCTGGCGATGTTGTCCAGGAAAAGCCCGGCCAGGTGCGGATCGAAGTGACTTCCCGCTTCCGCTGGTCGCACCGAGCTATACTTGATCCCGCTCGAGTTGCTGGACCGCCTCGCATCCACAAACACCGCTACTGCGGGGTTCTGGCCCCGAACGCCCGGCGCGACGCTGCAGGTGTTGCAGGAGGCCCGGGAAAAGATGGGGCTGGGGGAGGTGGACCCATCGGACACGGGGCCAACCAGCGGAATTCGGCGAAACGCCGCCCGCTGTTGGGCCCTGCTTCTGGCCCGGGATTTCCTTTCAGGCGGTTAGCCAGACCCCTCAACCCTCACTGCCGCCTGCGGGTCCTGGCCGGGTGAATGAGAACTCAACCGCGATTTTCACCGTCTCGCCTCCGACCTCGAGTACCGGATAGGCCAGGAAGTTGATGCTGCCCACGGCCGGCCCAGGTTCCACCACCAGATCGCGCCCACGACTGAACTCCACGCGGTTGGCCGGATGGTGGCCGAAATAATAGGTCGCCAGGCTCGAGTACTTGTCGCCTTCACTGATATCCACGGGCCACCATTTATCGTCGGCATAGAATTCGGCCCAGCAGTGGTAGCCGTTGATGCGGCCCTCATCGCGGGATGAAGGGATCGCCGCGCCGATGGCGAACCGTGCGGGGATATCCACCGACCGGGCCAGGGCGATGAAGTAGGAATGGAAATCGGTGCAGTTGCCGGTTCCGGAATCGCAGGCGTAGACCGCGTCGCCATGGCCGTAGCTGTCACCGATCTTGATGTAGCGCATTTTATCGATGACGTGGTCGTAAAGGGCCCGGGCTCGCACCAGGTCGCTCTTTTTGCCGGCGACGACTTGTTCCGCCTCGGCGCGGAACTCGTCATTGTCCGGCACCAAACGGGCCGGTTGCAAAAATTTCCCGAGGTCAGCTTCCGATTCGGCGTAACAGGCCTTCTCGTGACGCCGGACGTGGTAGCGGATCTCCACGGTCTGTCCGCTGTCCCGAGGTTCAAGTTCCACAAACAGGATCTGGTTGCCGTGGTCGCGGTCGGTCAGGAACCGGTGTTGGCCGGGCACCTTCATCGAGACCAGTTTCACCGTCTGGAACTGGTCGGTTTCCGGTACCGGCAGCCACATGCGCGCCGATTCCGTCAGCTCGGGTACCGTTGTACGGTAGACGAACTCGAATTCGTCACTACCGTTGATGACACCCAGATGGCCGGGTGTCGCATTTTCCATGGCCACGCGGTGCCAGGACCGATCTTCATCCTGTTCCCACGTATAAAACGGTTGGCCGTTGAATTTGTGAACCGTCGTCTCGGTGACGGTCATATTACCGGGCGGGCCGGACATGAAGAAATCGACGTCGTAGATATCGCCCCCGACATCCACCAGGTCCACGCAGGCAAATTGTCTTTGCGGACCCAGGTTGGCCAGGTACTCGGTATGTACGCGAACCAGCCTGAGACGGAGAGTCCCGTCTTCGTAGGGCAGGTCGAAATAGCCGTCGCCGCGGGCGACCTGCTCCTCTATGTACCGCTCGATACCGGCCTGGATATCAGCTGTGACGGCGGTAGTGGTGCAGGGAGGCTCTACTTTTGTCTCATTGCCCTGGGCAAAGGACTCAGCACCCTGATCCTGTGA
>QNAI01000175.1 GCA_003641745.1 Verrucomicrobiota bacterium
AAGGGGTTTTCCTGGAGCTGAAGAAACGCCACGGTCGCCCAGCGATCGCTCAGCAGGTAGTTGTGCCGCAGGTGGGCCAAAGTCGAGCGGGCGGTTTCGGTGCCATTGGTGGTCGTCCGTTTTCCCGTGCCGATCAGACGCCCGATGTGCGACGCGCCCTTCCACTGCAACCGGGCCGACCCCATGAAGATGGATTGATCCGTGTTGCCTCCGCTGGCTCCGTAACTGCCGTCCACGGAGCCCGACCAGCCAGGTTCATCCCTGTCGAAACCCCGCAGGCTGTTGACGATGGCCGCCCGCGCCACGGCCGCCGGGATCACCAGCAAGGTCAACACCAGGGCGATGGCCAGGAGCGAAGAGCCTTCTCGTTTCAATTCAGGTCCATCAACTCACCCACGTATTTGGGCGCGGGTGATCCGAAGCTGAGCAGCTCGTTGTGAAATTTCTTCAGGTCGAATTTGCCTCCGACCTTCTTTTCGTAAGCCCGCCGCAGACCGTTGACCTCCATGTTGCCCACGTAGTAGGTCGAAAGCTGTGTCGAACTCAGCTGGGCGCGGATCCACTTGCCCGCGGCCTCGGCTTCCTCCTGGAAACCGTCGACCATCATCATTTCCATCGCTTCACCTTCGGTCATGCCGGCGGTGTGGATTTTCTGGTCGATGATGGAGTTTATGATCAGCCGCAGACGCATCTTCAACTGCTGCAGGTGAAGCTCGGGGCCGCCGTAACCAGCTTCGACCATCAATTGCTCGGCGTAGGTCGCCCAACCCTCGACGAAGGTGCCGCTGGACAGGATGGCGCGCAGCGGGGTGGACGCCTCGAAATGGTTGGAGTGGGCGATCTGCAGGTAGTGGCCGGGCATCGCTTCATGGATGGTCAGGTTCAGCAGCATATAGTCGTTGTACTCGCGGAAAAAAGTCTCGGCGCGTTCGGCCGTCCAGTCCTTGGGCGTGGGGCTTATGGCGTAGAACGTGGTGCCGTTTTTCTCCAGCGGCCCCGGCGAATCGCAGTAGCCGATGGCAAACCCGCGCTGGTGTTCGGGCATGACGATGATCTCCAGCGGTTCGTCGGGCACGTCGACCAGCTTCTTCTTCCGCACGAATTCGGTGACATCTTCCAGGCCTTCGCGAGCCTGGGGCACGATGGTTTCGTTGGTGGGATGATCATCGGCCAAACGGGCGAGCACCCGGCGGATGACCCCGTCTTTGCCCGGCGAAGTGTCGTCCACGTGGCCGCCGAAATAGTCCCGGAACAGTGGCAGGGCGATTTCGTACATCTGGTCCCGGGTGGTTATCAGGTCACTCTCGGCACTGGCCAGGATTTCCTCGGGAGTCAGGTCCGACGAGAGAGCGAACTTCAGCTTTTGGCGCCATTTGTCTTTTCCCAGGCGGAAATTGCCGTTCGAGCGCGGCAGCAGATCCGACTCCAGCCAGCTGCCGTAGTGGTCCAGGGCGGCGATGGCGCGTGACCGCGCGGTGCGCATTTCGTCCTTCATTTCAGGGGCCTGGTCGAGATAGGGCTGCAGGCCGTCCATGACCAGGTTGATGACGCCGGGATTCTGTTTGATGGCCGTCACGGTCATGATGGGCGGCGGATTGTCCAGGTTGGCCCGTGCCGCCTCCAGCATCTCGGGAATCTGGAGCAGCCGGGCCTTGACCGCGGCCAACCGTTCGGGCAGCGGCGCGTAGTCGCGGGCCA
Organism: Verrucomicrobiota bacterium; assembly: GCA_003641745.1. GTDB lineage: Bacteria > Verrucomicrobiota > Verrucomicrobiia > Opitutales > Opitutaceae > B12-G4. The sequence goes on from QNAI01000175.1 coordinate 1,699, forward strand.
TGATGTTGTAGATCCCGTCCCCCGGGTTGTACATGGTGGGGTTCCACTTGTATTCCTTGACCTCGGAGATCATGAAGATGACCGATGCACAACGTTCCTTCAAAATTTCATAATCGATGCGGTTGGCCTGGGCTAGCCCCCTGACATCCATCCTGGCCAGGGTGTCGAGGTAGGCCCGGTTGAAATCCACGCGGGCCTGGAAGCCGGCCTCGGTCAGGTCGCTTATCTGATCGTCGAACCGATGGTCGCCAAGACTTGTGGCCCACTCGGGGTTGAGTTCGAGCATGTGGTCGAGATAGTTGTTTGCCAGGGCGACGAACCTGTCGTCTGCGGTTGGCCCAGATGAACAGCCGGCCCCCAGCAGAACGACTGCCAGGATCAGGAACATGACGGATCGACGGAAATTCATAAAAATATCCTCCAGCTCAAACACATGAATCGGGCCGGGGCAATCCCGCCACCTTGCAGGCACCCTTGGCCGGCCCGTTGGGAAACAATTCGTAGATCTCCTTCAGGGAAAATCCGGCTTCCCTGCACAATACACGGATCATGGGCGCGACTCCATGGCCACTCTGGTATTCGCGCAGAAATTCGATAACCCGCCAATGGTCGGCGGTCAATTCGTCGATTTCCTGGTTGGCCGCCAGCTCGACCGCGAGGTCCCTGGTCCAGGAATCGAAATCGATCAGGTAGCCTTTTTCGTCGAAATCGGGCATTCGCTTCCCTGGTGTGGCATGGTCCAAACCGCATGACATTCGGGGCACTATAGCAGGGATTGGGAAAAACCGGGACAGGAAAGGAAACCGGGAACCACCGCCTGGACCGCCCGCGCATGGTCGGCAAACCGTGATTCCCGGAAACTTATTTGAGCAGGACGCCCTTGGTTACCGAGCGGCCCACGGGAGTCGACATCCTGAAGAGATAGACTCCCCCGGGCTGAGCGAGGCCGCTTGAATCAAGACCGTCCCAGCTGGTTTTGAACTCGCCCGCCGGGGCGGTGCCGTCATGGAGGACCACGACCTGGTGGCCGCGGATATCGTAGACTGTTAGTTCGACCCATCCGGATTGGGTTAGGTCGAAGGAGATCTCCGTTCGTGGGTTGAAGGGGTTTGGGTGGAGGCGGAGGTTGGAGCGGAGGCCTGGGATATCGGGTACGGCGCTTACCGAATCAGCCACAGTGACCGTTGTCGCGGTGATGGTCACATCGTCATACCAGCTGCCATCATTGGCAGCCATGAAGGTCTGAACGTCCGTGATCGGGGAAACACCTTCAGCCACGGCTTCGAAATCCCAATAGTACAGCTCACCCGGACCCATTACGTGGTCTCCGGCCCCCATTATGACCGTATATCCATACCACTCTCCGGGGGCGCTCTCCTCGAAACCGCTGAATAGCTGATGTCCACTTTCGGTAAACAGCGCACCGTCACCTCCACCAAGAGAACGGACGACGGTCGTGTCGAACGCCACTCTAAGATCGATGGTACGGATATCGACCGCGTCATCGATCATGATGGACAGCCGGCCGCCTCCACCAGGAGCAACCGTGGTGTCCTGAGGAGAAAAGCGCAGGGCGATCTGGGCGTACGCCGACGATTCCCACGTTAACAGGGAAACCATGACAATCGCCAAACACAGGGCACCACGACGCATGATAATCAGCCTTTCAAGTCAGTTTGGGCAGTTATGGCGCCTGGACTGCTGTTGGCATTTCGGCCAACAGCAGCCAGGCGCCATGGTTGGTGAATGCTACTTCATCAGCGTCATCTTGTGAACCTCACTATACGGTCCAGCATCGATGCGATAGAAGTACATGCCCGAAGCTGCCTGTCGGCCGGTGTCGTCCTGGCCGTTCCAGATCACTTCGTGCAGACCCGGACCCCGTGCTTCGTTCAGCAGGGTCGCCACCTTGCGACCGTCGATGCCAAAGACAGCCAGCCTGACGTGCTGGCCCTCGGGCAGCGAGAAGCTGATCTTCGTCATGGGGTTGAACGGGTTGGGATAATTCGGGTTCAGGGCGAACACGCGCGGCGTAAGCGTGCCGCTCTTTTCGTCCATGGTGAACTCGATTTCGCTGTTGTCGAATCCACGGACCTTGATCGTCAGGTCCTTCACTTCGATCGCGTCGGTCGCGTCGATGACGAACAGGTCGCCCGAACCAGTGAAATCGACGTTAATGCCCGTAATCGCGACACTCACGTCGAGTCTTTCGCCCACGTTCCTCAGGAACGTCAGCTCGGACTGCTGGTCGAGCAAATCGCCCGCAACCACGCTGGAAACCGGAACGTCAGCGCGAACACTCAGGCCTTTCACACCCGAGCCGTCAACCAGGCGCAGAGCCTGGCGACCATCATCGTAACGGACCCAGGCAAGGTCGATCACCGACGAAATCGCCGGAGCAGTCTTGGAAGAGCTGACCACACCGAAGTTCATCGAGAAGACCATCAGGTCCTCGAAGTTGATCACACTGTCAGTCGTGGGAATGCCAACCCGGCTCCAATCGTCGGTCGGGCCGACATCGGTCTCGTTGTTGTAGCCGGAGTCGCCATGACTCAATCCGAAGGAAGTTCCGAGATCGGTCATGTCATAGGACTGGACCAAACCGTTCGGCGCTCCACCACCAACTCCGGTCACGTCGCCCAACCAGTAGTTTGTGGCACGGTCAACAGCAGCCGGAGCGGGGCTAACGTTACCGGCCGCGTCCACGGCAAACACAGTGTAGTAGTACACGCCTCGGTTGAGGTGATCGCTCCAGGACTCGGTCTGGGTTGTGGCCATTACCGGCGCCAGGGGCAGCCATTCGGCCGAACCCACGGCCCCCAGGTAGTTTCCGGGTGGCGTGGGCTCCGTGCTGCCAGCAAGATCGTCGTACTCGGGGTAAGCCGAGACGCCTACGGTCGTATCGTACCAAAGGCCCGAGAAGACCTCATAGTGGTCCACACCCGTACCAGGGTGATTCCAATCCACTTCAACCTTGTTGTGTCCCGGAGCCGCGACGATATCCGTAACCGCGGCTGGAGCCGTGCAGTCGACTTCGATCGTGGCGCCGGTTCCGATCACCGGAATAGGCGCGTTATCAGGGTCACGCACCTTGACCAGATCGAAGGTGATGTCCGCCACGCCATCGGATGCCGTGTGGAAAATGATCGTGAACAACCCATGGGTACCGGCCGTGGTTATTGGCTGGCTCGGGTTGCCGATGGTCGTGCCCGAGATATCCCAGACTCCGCCACCAAGATCGGTTTTGTAAAAATAAGTCGTTCCACCGAAGGCATCCAGGCTTGTGATATCGCCAAAGGTCACTTCGCTGGTCGCCCGGACGACGGCGTTGAAACCGAACACGTCAGGAGTGTACTCATCCGTCTCGAGGTTGAAGGTCAACGTATCAGCCTTACTGCACATCAACGGGCCGCTGGCCGCCGGGGCTACCGAAATAAAGGTATTACCCGAGATGAAGTTGAAGGTGACTTTTTCACCACTGACCAGTTCGACCGTAAGACCGTCCAGGCGGCCGTCAAAGCCTTCCGCCCAGGCGGTGCCTGTACCCAGACCGAAAAGCATGATGCTCTGGTCGGCGTAGAACGGGTCGTTGGTCATATCCACCAGGAAGCCGTCGGTGTAGCTGCCGAGACTCAGGTTGCTGTCGAAGAAGCGCAACCGATTCGGCTGGCCAGCCTCGGACACCCACTGGGTCCAGGTGCCTGGTGTTTCGGTCAGGTTGTCCGAGAAGTAGGGCTCGGAATTGACCCGCTCGCCATACCACCCGTGGGCCGTACCGTTCGTGTAGAACTGGGCGAACCAGTCAGGGGGCGAGGCCACGTGGTCGGTGCCCTTCTTCGTATGATAGGTGATGCTGTGAAGCTCGCCCACATACACGTCGCGCCCGAATATCACCGAGGGAACAAATCCATATTTGGTGTATTTGTCGGGATCGGCGGCCATCACGTTGGCCTGGAAGGCGCCGGGTTCGAAGCCAGTCGCGAAATCATCATCCAGCCCCAAGGGCAGGGTGCCCTCCCAGTAACCGTAGCCGTCGTCGCCCAGGTTCTTGCTGGTCGGGTCGATACCCAGATCCGCAATCAGGGTCACGGTGCGGCCGGTCCAGGGAGTGAAGTTGACGAAGTCGTCAACAGGGATACCCGTACCGTTGGGATTCTTGGAAGCATGGAATGGACCGGAAGCGTCGCCCCAGTCGTTACCCGTGGCATCCACGATAGGACCTGTGGACTCGATGCCGGAGCCGACATTTCCACCGAGATCGCTGTTGTGAATCGTGACAATACTGACGTCCGTATCGTTATAGCCCACAGCCAAACCGGTTGTGTTGCCAGTCAGGACACAGTTATCGATATCTGCAGTTGTCCCGATACCGTAGAAGTCGGTTGCCAGGATACCGGCTGAGGTGGAGCCGTCCGTACTGGCAACACCGGCACAGGCGGAAATGTTCGAATTGAGGACACTGCCGCTGCCGCCGCCGCCAAATTCGACGCCGTAGTCGAGGAAGTCCCCGACGCCCTTGCCAGTGTAGGTAAACCCATTCACCGTCACCAGAGGAGGCAACGGTTCGATACCACCCCGAACGTGTAAGCCGATTCGTTGGATGTCCGACATGGTAACGCCCTGCACAAGGCCCGTGCCCGCCAGGAAAACGATACCGCGCCCATCGTATATGTGGGCGAACATATTGCTGATTGTGCAGTCCCGGACCTCGAGATGGGTACCACGGACCTGGATGCCGGTATGGCAGGTATAACCCGAGCCGTCGATGGCCAGGTCCCGGATGGTTGCCGTTACTCCATAATCAACGTAGATCAACCCGGCGGCCTGGGTGTAACTGCTCGTGCCAGTGTTGAACCCGGGAACGATGAAAGTCTGAGCCTGGCCAGCGCCGATCAGCGTTACGTTCTGGTCGATCACCAATTGCGACGGCTGCACGTAGGTGCCGGCTGCAATGGTGATGGTGTCCCCGGAATTTGCATCCGCCACGGCTGGGGCGATGGCACCGTAGCCAATTCCCTGCGTGGTGTTGTTGACCGGGAAGTTGGCGGTGGCCGAGTACCCGTTGACGATGAATCCGTCGCCGCCGGTCACGTAGTTGGCGGCCGTGTCGCCGAAGACCCAAGTGTAACCGTAGGCAATGTTGGTGACCAGTTCATCGGGGGCGCCGCTGCTGACAGCATTGGCACCATCCAGAATGTAGGCCGGCGAGGGGGGCGAAATGATGAGATCAGCCACATCCTCAAAGATTAAATTACTGGCCTTCCCCGTAAAAGTGGCCACCCAACTGGTACCGGGCTGGCCGCCACTAGCGCCGGGGGTCTCATAGACCTTGCAGCGTTTTGTTTTCAGGAAGTTCCAATCAGCCACGTCCCAGCGACTGCCCGCCCATTCGGCGTCAGAGGGTTCGTTGGCGATGACGGCATAGTTACCCAAGCCATCGGTGATCCAGATGTTGAAATACGGGCCGTACAAGGACCCGGAAGACGGCACATCATCCAGACGATTGACATGCAGTGTGGCTATCTGCGAGACCTTGGCTCCGTTGATCAGATCAGTTGCCAGGCCGGCCTTCTGGCCGCTTTCTGTCGTGCCGATCTCGATGGCACCGGGTCCATGGAGGCCGCTCGCATCGTTGATGAAAGGCGCTTCGGTGGATCCCTCCCGAATTACGAACGCTTCCCAGCCGGCGCTGGGCGTTTGTGCCAACCCCACCCCGGCTGCCAGTGCCAGAATGATCAAACTCAAAATTAGCTTCTTCATGGTTTCCCCCCATGCAGGTTGTTTGTCAACAATGCCTGTCCAACTGACAGATCGACCGGCGGGACCATTTGCCCCGCCGGCCGACGTCGTCACAGGATGGCTACTTCATCAGCGTCATCTTCCGAACCTGGCTATAAGGTCCGGCATCGATCCTGTAGAAATACGTACCCGAAGCCACTGCCTGGCCCGCGTCGTTGCGGCCCATCCAGACGACTTCGTGCGGACCCGCGCCGCGG
>QNAI01000176.1 GCA_003641745.1 Verrucomicrobiota bacterium
ACGGGGAATGAGCTGAAATCTGCGGCCCAGGTTGAGCCTCAGGAAAAACGCGTCCTCGCGGTTGTCGAAGGCGCTCAGACCGCCGATGCCGATTTCACCGTACCAGTGATGGTGGGTGGCCCTAAACGCGGTGGAAATCTGGGTGATGGTACTGGTGGTGGTGACCCATTGGAATTCGGTATCCGGGGCCTGGTAGCCCGAGGGGGCATCTTCTCCGGCCAGGGCGCTCCAGGGAAAGAACAGTCCGAGGGCCAGAACCAGGGCCATTAAGCAACAGGATCTTGTCATGGATCGATTCCCGTTCCGACGGATAAATAGTGCGCGAAAGCTGGCTTCCGCGCACTATACAATTGCCGGAACTATAAGATCAAGCCCTGCCTGAACCTTACTCGACCTCCGCCACCGCAACGGTGACCTGGCGGATCTTCCCGGTAAAGCGAGTCTCAGCCGGACCAATGCCGATATCCTCGGCCACCGGCGTTTGGTTGTCGAGACCCACATCCGCGGTTTCATCCGCCGAGAAGATCAAAGGTTGCGTTTTTTCGATGCGGCCCTCGGCAACGGCTTTCCCGTTCACCGAAAGCGTGGCCGCGCCTCCCTTGCCGTAACCACCGCCGTCGTAGACGAAGTCGAGTTCGACCGTGGTGCTTCCCGCGGGAAGGGCGTCCGCAGCCGCAACAGTGTACCGTTCGAGACCAAGGAAGTTGTAGGTGTAGATCGGTTTGCCGTCCTTCAGATAGAGCGACCAGCCACCGAATCGCCCACCCTGGGCCAGGATCACGCCATTTGCTCCTCCCTCGGGAATTTCGAGTTCGGCGGTGATCGTCATGGACTTGTTCTTCACATTGATGAAGGTATTCTCCAGCATGCCGCTCATGCCTTCGTAAAGGGTGAGCGACGTGCGATCGCCCATCAGATCCGGGCGTCCGGCAACGGCGGCATTCACCCGCTCGACCGTCCGGTCATCAATGGGCAGGACATGATATTTCTCAGCCTCTTCCATGAATAGGGCCTGCATCTTTGCCAACTTTTCGGGCTGCTCGGCAGCCAGATTTTTGGTGAGACTGAAATCCGCGCGGACGTCGTACAGATCCCAGATATCAGATTCGAGAGGCTTCTGCTTTTTGGTCTGCCACGGGGCCCGGTGAAGCGTGCGGGCAAGCCAGCCGTCGTGATAGACAGCCCGGTTGCCGAACATCTCGAAGTACTGGGTGGTGTGCCTTTCCTTGGCACTTGCATCGTCAAAGGTGTAGAGCATGCTGACGCCCTCGATGGGGGTCTGCGGCGTTCCGTTGACGATGGTGGGTTCGGGGAGGCCTGCAGCTTCCAGAATCGTGGGCGCCACGTCGATGACGTGCGAAAACTGAGTCCGCAGGCCTCCCTTGTCCTTGATACCGTTCGGCCAGTGAACGACCACTCCGTTGCGGGTGCCGCCGAAGTCCGAGGCCACCTGTTTGGTCCATGAGAAAGGCGCGTCGAATGCAACCGCCCAGCCGGCGGCCATGTGCGGGAAGGTATGCGGTCCGCCCCATTCGTCCATCAGCGGAAGGAGATCCTCCACCTTCTCGGTCACCTGGTTGAAATAGGTCATCTCGTTGTACATGCCGACAAATCCGCCCTCGGCGCTGGTGCCGTTGTCCCCGGCAATGTAGATGAACAACGTGTTGTCCATTTCGCCGATGTCCTCCAACGCCCCGACCAGGCGGCCGATCTCGCTGTCGGTCTGCTCCAGGAACCCGGCAAACACCTCGGCCTGGCGGGCGAACAACCGGCGGTGATCGGCCGGCAGCGAGTCCCAATCCTTGATTTCATCAGGTTTCTCGCCCAGTTGGCAATCTGCGGGAATAACTCCCGCTTTCTTTTGCCGCTCGAGGGTCTCCTGCCGGATCTGGTCCCAGCCCTTGTCGAACTGACCCTTGTATTTTTCCACCCACTCCTTGGGGACATGGTGCGGCGCGTGGACTGCCCCGGTGGCGTAATACACGAAAAACGGCTTGTCCGGGGTCATCGACTGTTGTGCCTTCACCCAGTTGATCGCCTGGTCGGTCATATCAACGGTGAAATGATAGTCGGGTGTATGGGGAGGATTGACCCTGGTGACGCCGTCGTAGACAAGCGGGTACCACTGATCGGTCTCGCCGCCGATGAAGCCGTAGAATTTGTCGAAACCCTGATGGGTCGGCCATCGGTCGTAGGGACCCGAGACACTGGTTTCCCAGGCAGCGGTTTCGTGCCACTTGCCGAACGCGCCGGTGCTGTAACCGTTGAGGCGCAGCATCTCCGCCAAGGGTGCCACACTGTTCGGAATCTGCCCGGTATTGCCGGGAAATGCCGTCGCTGTCTCCATGATCGAACCGGTGTTGGTGGTGTGGTGATTCCGGCCGGTCTTGAGTGCGTTTCTGGTGGGTGAGCAGAGTGCAGTGGTGTGGAAATTGTTGTACGTCAGTCCCTCTCCAGCCAGACGGTCAAGAGTCGGCGTCTGGATGGGACCGCCAAACGTGCTGGGACCGCCGAAGCCGATGTCGTCGATCAGCACAATCACGACGTTGGGTGCCTTGGCGGGCGCCTTGACCTCGAACCGCGGGGGCGCTTCGGCATTGCGAACGTCCAGCTCGCTGTAGATCGGTCGTTCCGGTTCCTGGATTGGCAGGACCGTGCGATCGAATTCGTCCTGGGCAAGAACAACCGATCCGGCTGCCAACAACATCGCAATCATCATCGTGGGAATCAGGAATCTCATCTTGGTCCTCCGGAAAAATGTTTCACCAAGCAATTCAGATAACCAATGTAATCTTGTCTCTTTTCAAGCGCTTGACATTTTGGCCCAAATCATTGATATATTGGCTCAACATGGAAAATAAAAAACTGCCCGGAATCTGGCTATTGGAAGCGTTTAGGCGTGGAGGCGTCGATACGTACATACTTTCCCGGGACTACCCCGATGAAGTCCAAAACCTGTTGGAAGATCCGGGGACTTTGACCCCTAATACATTGAATCTCATCCTAAACGCCTGCGCGGAATCAAGTGGTGATGACAATTTCGGGCTTCACCTGGTCGATCTTGTAGATCAGACCATGTTCGGGCCATTGGGATACCTCCTGGCCAACGCTCCCAATTATGATCGACTTCTGTACTTTGCCGAAATATATTACCACACGCTCTATCGAAGCGCCGCCTTCAAGCTGAAGAAGGGCGAGATCGTCTGTTCCCTGGAATTCCACGTTCAAGGAATCTCCCGATTATCCCAGCGCCATCACAACGAGTGGTCTCTCGGGTTCTTTGCCGTTTTCTTCAGCAGACAGATTGGGCAGGAATGGCTTCCCCTGCGGACTGAGTTCACAAACGAGGCTCCCGCTGATATGGGCGAGTTGAAACGAATTTTCGGTGATGACATCACCTTCAACGCACCCCGTACCGCCTTCGAATTCGAGAGGGAAATCCTCAGTCGAAAAATCAACACCTCCGATTCTCGTTTTCTGGAGATTCTCACCGACCAGGCTGAGGCGCTTCTGCAAGGAGTCGTCCAACCGGAATCCCTGGAGGCCACCGTGCGTTTGCAGATCCTGGAACTGCTTGAAAGCGATGGCACCAACTCCAGCGACATCGCCCGGCGAATGGCCATGTCCCGCAGTACACTCAAAAGGAGTCTGGCAGTTCGAGGATTGACCTTTCGGGGTCTCCGCGATGAAATAATCAAGGACGTCGCTTGCAAAGCCCTGTTGGAGACGGAAGCGGAAGTGGGCACTGTGGCGAGTAAACTGGGATATTCCGAACTGAGCGCTTTCGACCGGGCTTTCAAACGAATCACCGGCATGAGCCCGACCATGTACAGGCAAGCTCACTAGGACTCGAACCCTGCATTCAAGGTCAGCTCTCCTCATTCGCCGTTGGAAAACCGACGATGAATCCATAAATTACAATGGACAGGCATACTTTGATCGGTTACCTTACAAAGTGGCGACCGCGGGCGGGAAAGTATGCCTGAAAGCTCGATAACAATACCATGCGGAGGCGCAAAGTGAGTTTAACCAGACGTCATCTGTTAGCCTTGGCCGCGATTTCCCTCCTGATTTTCAGTGCGGGATGTAGCGACAGGGATCCCGCGGCCCTGGAAGCCGCGCGCGCAACTGTCGACCCCCTGGTTTTCGACGACGATTACGCCCCTGACGCCTACTTCCAGCCGTTTTTCCAGACCAATTATACGGCCGCTTCGCTGGACTCCGTCTTCGCCTACGGTGGCTTCGCGCCCGACGGCGACCGGTCCCTCAAGTTCCACATCGCGCCCATCGGATCCGCCCTGGGGCCTTGGACCGGAGGGGTCATTACTTCATCCGGAAGCCGGGATCTGGCCGACTTCAACGCCCTGACCTTCTACGCCCGCGCCAACAATCCCCTCCTCCTGGATGTCGCCGGTTTCGGCAACGACAACACCGGCACATCCCTGTACGAGGCCGGCCGCGCGAATATTGCCCTGACCAGCGAATGGGCCTTCATCGTCATCCCCATTCCGGCTCCGTCCAAGCTGATTTCCGAACGGGGACTGTTCACCTTTGCCGAAGCTCCCCAGTTTCCGGACGGGTATGATATCTGGGTTGATGAAATAAGGTTCGCGAAGCTCGACAACATCGAAGACCCCAGAGCCGACATGGGGTACTCGAGACAAAAATACTTCGTCGGCGCCAAGGTGACCATTGGAAGCACTTCCACCACAAAATTCGCGGTGAACGGTGAGGATATTTCGGTCAGCCACTCGCCCTATTATTTTGACTTCCATTCCGATGATGAAACCGTGGCCCGCGTGGATGGAAACGATATTCTGCTCGTCGGACCGGGCACCGCGACCGTCACAGCCAAGCTTGATACTGTCCCGGCCATCGGCTACGCCAAACTAACCGTGTACGAACCGCCGGCAACGGTTGCCGATCCGCCCAGTCTTCCCGCCGGTGACGTGATTTCCATGTTCAGCAGTGTCTACAATGATGTCCCCGTCGATACCTGGTGGACCGAATGGTCCAAAAGCGGCCCGGTCCAGGACTTCGAGGTCGCCGGCCACATAACCAAGATGTATACCTTTTCCGACGGCGAACACTACGCGGGCATCGAGTTCATGAACCCGACCATCGACGCCTCGGAAATGACTCATCTGCACCTGGATATCTACGCACCCGAGGGAACGGATTTCAGGGTCAAACTGGGCTCCTTTCCAAACGGACTGACCCCTGCCGATCCGCACCCGGAGACCCTTGAACTGATCCTGAACGAAACCTCCGTCCCCCCGTTCACCTACGGTGAGTGGGTTTCTCTGGACATCCCGCTGGCGGACTTCCAGATTGATCCCTCCAAGCCGGGCGAATGGGATTGGTCCGAAATCGGGCACATCATTATAGGCACCGTCCTGGTGGGAACATCCAAGACACCGCTAGTCCTGGTGGACAATGTCTACTGGCACAAATAATATCGGGGTTGCCTGTAGATCGATCATTATGAAGAAAGCGGCGGAATGCAGAACGGTAATTTGACATGGAAGGGATTGCGGAGAAGCGATCCCGACCGTCCGCGCCCCCTTGCGGACGCAGTATTGCGGCTAATCTGGGAAGAGCAACGGATTTCCCGGGCGGACATCGCCCGTGAGGCGGGTCTGTCCCGTTCCACGGTATCGGAAATCGTCAACGAGATTTTACCCATGGGCCTGGTCACCGAAGTAGGTGAAGGCCCCTCCCGCGGCGGACGCCGTCCGATCGTTCTCGAATTCCGGGACGAAGCCTGCGTCATCCTTGGCGTGGAGATGGGCGGATCCCACGTGGCCGTCGCCCTGACAGATTTGCGTGGCAAGGTTCTCACCTGGGAAACCAGGGAACATCCCGTCCGCTCCGATCCGCCGGGCACCCGCCAGGTCATCGCGGAACTTTGCCGGATGTGCCTCGAGGCGCCCGTCGCCGCCGGCCGACCCCTGGTCGGTATCGGCGTCGCGGTACCCTGTCCGATTGACCCGTCTCACCCGGATCGCCTTTCAGGCTCCGTGCTGCCCGCCTGGAATGAACGGCTCGGGCTCGATGATCTCAGAAAGCAACTCGACGTGCCCCTGCTGGTGGACAACGATGCCAACCTGGGAGCCCTGGCGGAATACTGGTGGGGTCTGGGTGGAAACGCCGACAATCTCGCCTACATCAAGGTGGCTACGGGTATCGGTTCGGGGCACATCATCGGCGGGGATATTTACCGGGGGGCCACGGGCGTGGCCGGCGAGATAGGCCACATCGCCATCGACCCCAACGGGGGACCCTGCATCTGCGGATTGCGGGGCTGTCTGGTTACATTGGTTGGTGGGCGTGCTCTCGAAGCCCGCGCCGCCGAACTGCGGCCCGAGTATCCACAGAGCGGCCTGACGGGAAAAAAATTCACCATCCACGAAATCGAAGATGCGGCTCTGTCGGGTGACCCTCTGGCCATGCAGGTGATTCACGAGGCGGCCGATTATCTGGGCATCGCCATTTCCGGATTGCTGAACCTCATGAACCCCTCGGTCGTGGTTCTGGGGGGAGACCTCGCGCGCCTGGGCGAACTGGTGCTCGCGCCGCTGCGCCAGAGTATCCGCAGCCGCACCCTGGTCAGCTCCGTATCGGCCGCCGAGATCCTGGTCAGCAAACTCGGACCCCAGTCGGTCGCCGTTGGCGCGGCCACTCTTGTCCTGAAGGCCGCCCTTGGTGATTCCCGGCTTTTCCCCGCCATAAATTCGTCGGCCAAGGTGCCTTCAAAAGGTTCGGCCGCATGATCCGATGGCTGGCCCCATTGGCGGTCCTTCTGGTTCTCGGAACCGCGTCGGGCTGCAACGAGGAGGAGCCGATCGAAAAGTACGGTCTCATCTGGCAGGATGAATTCGACGGCCCCGCCGGCCAGCTTCCCGATCCCGAAAAATGGGTTTTCGACACTGGCACCGATTGGGGCAACGCCCAACTCGAATTCGATACCGATCGCGCGGAAAACGTGAGGCTGGACGGCGCGGGGAACCTGGCCATTACGGCCCTGGAAGAGAAATTCGAAGGACGGGACTACACCTCGGGCCGCATCAAGACCAAAGGTCTGTTCGAAAGAACCCACGGCCGTTTCGAGGCCCGGATCAAGCTGCCTGTAGGTCAGGGAATCTGGCCCGCGTTCTGGATGCTGGGCGCCGACCTCGACGATGTGGGCTGGCCCGCGTGCGGGGAAATCGACATCATGGAATACCTGGGACAGGAGCCCCGGGCAATCCATGGCACCATCCACGGCCCGGGTCATTACGGAGATTCCGCGATCACCAAGAAACATGTCCTGTCACAGGGTGGATTCCACCTCGGCTTCCATGTATTTGCCGTGGAGTGGAACGAAAATTCAATCGCCTGGTTCGTCGATGGCTACAACTTCCACACGGCCACCCCGAAAGATCTGCCCCAAGGCGCGACCTGGGTGTACGAGCACCCGTTCTTCATCCTTTTGAACCTGGCCGTCGGGGGACGCTGGCCGGGGTCACCCGACGAAACCACGGTCTTCCCCCAGACCATGCTCGTGGATTATGTCCGGGTGTACGGAACACTCCCCTGATCCGCTTCTAGATGACCAGATGCAGATAGGTCCTGATCTCCCACTCCCGACCCTCGGGTGCATCTTCCGGATACAATTCCCCTTCGGCGGGTTCGACGAAACCCTCGGGCGCGTA
>QNAI01000177.1 GCA_003641745.1 Verrucomicrobiota bacterium
CCCGAAATCACAATGGCCGAAATCACTACAGATTTCGGGGGGTGTGACCAGAAGTGCGGGGAGTTAAGCTGCGTTGAGTTGGCATTTTGAAATTTAGATCTCACCATGGGATTGGGCATGGAGGGTCGTGCTCCTGCGCGACCGCGGCTTGGGTTGTGCGGCTGCCCGGAAGGACAGCCCTCCACAATGGGGCTATCGATGGAGGGTCGTGCTCCTGCGCGACCGCAGACTGCGGTTATTCGGCTGCCCGGAAGGACATTCCAAGTCCATTGCAGACTCCTGAACGCTTGTACATCAAATAATGCTCCGCCTTTCAACTTTCTTGCCCCGCACTTCTGGTCACACCCGATTTCGGGAGTGCGCCCAGTGCGGGCTTGACCGGATGGGGTGTTTTGGACATACCGGAAGACCAGTCCGGCATTGATGCCGGTCGTTCTTTCAACCCCTTTCTTACCCAATTATGTCTATCTGCAAGATTGAGATCCTGGAGCACCACACCGGGGAGCTGGGCGAAGCCATCCAGCATGAAGATCACCTGGTGGAATCGGAATGCTACCACTACGACAGTGGTTCTGTGCTGGAGGTCGCCGTTCATGACGACATCCACGAGGAATGGCACATCTTTACCGACATGGATTCAGGTCACCGCTTCAAGATCGAACCGGCGAAATACCGTCGCCTGGGCTGATCTGACGATAGATCGGGGTGCGTCACCCGCGGGTCCTCTCACTCCAGCGTGATCGCCGCGTAGTTCCGCTTACCTTTCCGCAAGAGAAGGAATCGGTGGAAGAAGAACTCCTCCCGGGTGACCCGGGTCTGGACATCGTTGCGACGCTTGTTGTTGATGTAGGTGCCGCCACCTTGGATGTCCTTTCGGGCCTGGCCCTTGGATTGGGACAGGCCGGCCCGCACCAGGAGGTCGATCAGCGCGATGCCACTCCCGAGTTCCGAGGTGGGCAGAACATGATTAGGCACCTCACTGGTCAGCTCGGCCAGAGCGGATTCGGAAATGCCGTCGATTGACCCGCCGAAGAGGACGCCTGTCGCACGGATGGCATCGTCTTTCGCGGTCTCGCCATGAACGAGGTTCGTGAGAGCAGCAGCCAATGCCTTGTGGGCTTCGCGAGCCTCCGGATGTTCGGCGTGGGCGGCGGACAGGGACTCGATCTCCTCATGGGAGAGGAAGGTGAATATCTTCAGCCGGGGAATCACATCGCGGTCGTCGGTCTGAACGAAAAATTGGTAGAATCGGTAGGGACTGGTCTGATTCGGATCAAGCGAAGGCGCCCCACCGATACTCTTGCCGAACTTGGATCCGTCGGAGTTGGTGATCAGGGGCAGCGAGATGCCAAAAACCTGTGCCCCGGCCTTCTTTCGACAAAGGTCAATCCCCGCAGTGATATTGCCCCATTGGTCGGATCCGCCGATCTGGAGGGTGCATCCATGTTCCCGGTTGAGATACCAGAAGTCGTGAGCCTGCAGGAGCATATAGCTGAACTCGGTGAAGCTGATGCCGGACTCCCGATCCTCCATCCGGGCCCGCACGCTCTCTTTGGCCACCATCATGTTGACCGTGAAGTGTTTGCCTGTATCGCGAAGAAAATCCAGGAAGCTGATCGGTGCCGTCCATGTCGCGTTGTCGAGTAGAACTGCCGGATTCGAAAGGGATGGGTCGAAGTCAAGCAGGCGGACCAGCTGGCTCTTCACTCCCTCGATATTCGCTTGAAGCTGCTCTTTGGTCAGAAGCTGCCGTTCGGTCGTGCGGCCGCCCGGGTCGCCGATCATGCCGGTGGCGCCGCCAGCCAGGGCGATCGGGCGGTGACCCGCCTCCTGGAACCGACGAAGGGCTAGAAGGGGAACCAGATTGCCAACGTGCAGGCTGTCGGCTGTGGGGTCGAAACCCGAATACAGGGTGACCGGGCTGGAAGCCAGGTGACTGGCCAGTTCGTCGGGATGGGTGCAGTCATGAAGCAGACCGCGCCAGCGAAGGTCATCCAGAATGGTCATAGCGGGCTTTTATCAGGTCCGTGCGGTGAGGGGACAAGGTAAAATGCGGTGGCGGAATGAAGGGACGGTGTTCGGACGCCCTTGCCACTGACGGGTCGACTGGACGGGCAACCTCTCAAACCCGTGATTTAGTTTGTCTCGCCCCGGTTTTGGCTGCAGGTTGATTCGGTCACCTGATGGCAGGTCTTGCCGTCTCTGTTCAACTCGAATTCACACAAACTTATGGCATTGTCGAAAGGTACCCCGGCTCCGGATTTCCAACTCAAAAGCAAGAACGAGGAAGGGCTCGTCGATATCAAATTGAGCGATGGGCTCGGGCAGGGGCCCGTGGTCCTTCTCTTCTTCCCGCTGGCCTTCGCGTCGCCGTGCCAGACGGAGATGTGCACCATACGTGATACGCTCAAGGACTATGAGGCGTTGAATGCGACCATTTACGGCATCAGCGTCGACAACCCCTTTGCCCAGGAGGCGTTCGCCAAGGCGAATAACCTGAACTTTCCTCTCCTGAGCGATTTCAACAAGGAAGTCACCGGGGCCTACGATGTGCTTTACGAGGACCTGCTGGGTTTGAAGGGGGTCGCCAAGCGCTCTGTGTTCGTCGTCGGCAAGGATGGCACCATCCTCTACGGCGCCTCGGACGACGATCCGCATGTCCAACCCGATTTCGAAGCGGTCAAAGCTGCACTCGTCGGTTAGTGTAGTCCGTCCGACCTATGACCACCCGCATCTGTTCAGTTGATCCGCGATGAGCGCTCCGCCCAATCCCTTCAATTCCCTCAAGTCACTCGGTCGCAACGAATCCGGCGATCGCTTCTTCTATTCGCTGCCCGCCCTGGAAGAGGCGGGTCTGGGCACGATCTCGAGATTGCCGGTCAGCATCCGGGTGGTCCTCGAGTCGGTTCTGCGCAATTGCGACGGACAACGCATTCACGAGAAGGACGTCAGAGATCTGGCGGCCTGGAATGCCGCCCGTCCGGCATCAGTCGAGATCCCCTTCGTCGTCGCGCGCATCGTCCTGCAGGACTTCACCGGAGTTCCGCTCCTGGTCGATCTCGCGGCCATGCGGTCGGCCGTGGCACGCCTGGATCACAATCCGGAGTTGATCGAGCCGCTGGTCCCGGTCGACCTGGTGATCGATCATTCCGTGCAGGTGGATCGCTCCGGCACGGCCGACGCCTTTCTGGCCAACCTGAAGATCGAATTTGAGCGGAACCGTGAGCGCTACGAATTCCTCAAGTGGGGACAGCAGGCCTTTGATACCTTCAAGGTCGTCCCCCCATCGGTCGGCATTGTCCATCAGGTCAATCTGGAATACCTGGCGCAGGTCGTGTTCAGCCGGGAAACGGAAGGCGGACATATCCTTTTCCCGGATACACTGGTCGGCACCGATTCCCACACCACCATGATCAATGGACTGGGAGTCGTCGGCTGGGGGGTCGGTGGTATCGAGGCCGAGGCGGGCATGCTCGGCCAGCCTGTCTATTTTCTGACCCCGGAAGTCATCGGGGTGCGACTGACCGGTCATCTCGGCGAAGGGGTGACCGCCACCGATCTGACCCTGCGGATCACCGAATTGCTCCGCCGGGAAAAGGTCGTCGGGAAATTTGTCGAATTCCATGGTCCCGGGGCAGTCGCCCTGACCCTGGCGGACCGGGCGACCATCGCCAATATGGCGCCCGAGTACGGTGCGACCATGGGCTTCTTCCCGGTCGATGAAAAGACGCTCGACTATATGGTCGGCACGGGTCGGTCGGCCGAACAGGTGGATATGGTTCGGGATTACTATGAGGCCCAGGGCATGTTCGGAATCCCGGATGGTCCGGAAATCGACTACACCAATTCGTTGGAACTGGACCTCGGATCAATCGTCCCGGCAGTGGCCGGCCCGAAACGTCCGCAGGATCGTATCGATATGCCGGAGTTGGGGAGGCAGTTTGCCGAACTCTTCACCCGCAAGGTGGAAGACGGCGGTTTCGGCCGATCCGAGGCGGACCGGATCTGTCGGGAAAAAGTGGAACCCGTTGCGGAGGGCGAATCCGAAACCGAGATCGGAAATGGCTCGGTCCTGATTGCGGCCATCACCAGTTGCACCAACACGAGCAATCCGAGCGTCATGCTGGCGGCTGGTCTGGTGGCCAGGAAGGCGGTCGAAAAGGGGCTGAGTGTTCCGTCCTACGTCAAGACCAGTCTGGCACCCGGATCCCGGGTGGTCACCGATTATCTGCTCGCGACCGGCCTTCAGGAATACCTGGACAAGATCGGATTCAACCTGGTCGGTTACGGGTGCACCACCTGTATCGGCAATAGTGGTCCGCTGTCGGCTCCGATCGAGTCGGCGATCCGGCAGGGCAACCTGGTCGCGGCCAGCGTCTTGTCCGGCAATCGAAATTTTGAAGCCCGGGTGCATTCGTCGATCAAAGCCAATTTCCTCATGTCGCCACCATTGGTGGTGGCCTACGCACTCGCCGGCCGGGTCGATATCGACCTGACACAGGATCCAATCGGTAAGGGCAGCGATGGCAACGATGTCTATCTGCGCGATCTCTGGCCGACGAATGACGAGGTTCTCGATCTGGTCACCCGCGGACTGAAACCGGAGATGTTTCGCAATCAGTACGACGGCGTGGCCGGTTCCAACCCGGAGTGGAACGCGATCGAGGCGGTCACCGGCGAACTCTACAATTGGGATGAGAAGAGCACCTATATTCAGGAGCCTCCGTTCTTTGATGATTTCTCGCTCGAAGTCGGATCGATTCAACCGATTGAAGGGATGCGACCATTGGCCATTCTGGGAGATTCGGTGACCACGGACCATATCTCACCTGCGGGATCGTTTTCGGCGGATTCTCCGGCCGGTCGCTATCTCGTCGCCGAGGGCGTGCCGCAGGCGGAATTCAACTCCTACGGGTCGCGGCGTGGGAACGATCGCGTGATGAAGCGGGGTACATTTGCCAATGTGCGCATCAAGAACCAGATGGCCGGAGGCAAAGAAGGAGGTTACACCCGCCTGATGCCGGACGGTGAGCTGATGAGCGTTTACGATGCCTGCGAGGAATACGCGAAACGGGGGACGCCATTGATTGTCGTCTCCGGGATCGACTACGGGATGGGAAGTTCGCGTGACTGGGCGGCCAAGGGCACACGCCTTCTCGGCGCCCGGGCGGTGGTGGCACGGAGCTACGAACGCATCCATCGCAGCAATCTGGTCGGACTCGGTGTTCTGCCTCTCGAGTTCAAGGACGGGGTCAGCGCGGCATCGCTGGGGCTCGACGGCTCGGAGGTCTTTTCTCTGCCCTCCCTCGACGACCATGTGACTCCGGGTCAGGACATCGACCTGATCATCGCCCGTGCCGACGGGACGAGCGAGACGGTTTCAGTGACGGTCAGGATCGATACGCCAATCGAGGTTGAGTATTACCGTCATGGCGGTATCCTTCCCTATGTTCTGAGGGAGATCATCAAGCAGAACGCTTGATCGAATTTTTCAACCCGGTCGAGAAAAGAGAGCAAGATTGTCTGCACCATGACCGACCCCGTCAATTCGACCTTCCTGGTTGATGCGTATTCAGATCCGGTTCTCGTCCGGGTCCTGGGTCGGGCGTCGTTTGTCAACAGCAGCAGCCTCCGGGAATTCACCGGTGAAATGATGCGCCAGGGCAGGCGCCGGTTCGTGGTCGATTTCAGTGAATGTACCGGCATGGACAGCACCTTCCTTGGAGTATTGGCCGGGTTGGCCCTCGATCTGCGCAAGAGCGATCCAAAAGGAACCGTGGTCTTCTGCCGACTGGCGGCGAGAAATCTCGAGCTGATTCGCAACCTCGGACTGCACCGTCTGGCCATGGTTGACTTCGGCGGCGACCTTGCCCCGGCTGAGGGAACCACCACCCCGCTGGAGGACAAGAAACTGAGCGAGCTTGAGAATGCGCGGATGTGTCTGGAGGCGCATGAGAATCTGATCGAGGCCGACCAGGCAAACCAGGAAAAGTTTCAGGATGTTCTCGTGTTCATGAAGAACCGGGTCGATCAGGGCTGACTATGATCACTTTCCTCGCGGGACTGATTACGGGAGGAGTCATCTTCTTTGGCTTGTATCTCAAGGCGCGTCGAGAGAGGGAGCATGCCTTGGCCGAGAGACAACTCGTTTTTCAGGAGAAGGAAATCGTGGTCGATTTCATGCACGACATGGTCGAGGCCCTGGGGGAGGGCCTTTCGCGGCAGGAGCTCTTTCAGAGAATTGTGCATGCGGCCGTTCTCTCCACTGGTGCTCTCAGCGCCTGCGTATTTGAAAAAGCGGATGGCGATCGATTGCAGGGGGTTGCGGTCGAGGGACTTTTCCCACCGCATCGACCCCTGCCCGTAAGTTCGAAGGTCAAGCTGACAACACGGGCGCGATTTATCGAGCAGGTCCTGCGTTCCGAATCCTTCGGAATCGGGGAGGGATTTATCGGAGGTGTCGCCCGGACTCTCAGGGCCGAACTGATCGAGAACGGAATTGGCGACCCGCGGCTGATCCAACACGATGACCCGGCCCTGGCCATCAGGTCGATTATCGCCGCTCCCATCCTTTTCGGCGACCACCTGATCGGAGTCCTGGCTGTCGCCAACCCGGTGACCGGGCAGTCGTTCACCTCAACCGACTTTTCCCTGGTCGGATCCCTGGCGGAACAGGCGGGCCTGGCCGTTCACAACAACGAATTCCTGTCCATGCAGATCGAGAAACGACAGCTTGATCTCGATCTCTCGGTCGCACGGGACATCCAGCAACTCCTGGTCCCGCAGGAGGTGCCCCGGGTGTCCGGGCTCGATCTCGATGCCCGTTATATTCCGGCCCAACAGGTCGGGGGAGACCTGGTGGATCTCTTTCCTCTCGAAGGTGGCCGGTTGGGGGTTGCCGTTGCAGATGTATCTGGAAAAGGGGTACCCGCATCCATCCTGATGGCGATCTGCCGAACCCATATCCGGAACTTTTCCGAGATCCACCGATCTCCATCCGCAGTCCTCCGGGAGACAAATCGCGCGATGATCGGTGAGATGCGGCAGGGTATGTTCATCACCGTCGTTTTCGGGATCGTGGATCCGGCGCAGAACTCGATCGTATTCGCCCGAGCCGGCCACGAGTTGCCTCTGATCGGGTTTCACGACAGTCCGGATCCGTTCACCGCGGAATACCTGGAGTCTGAAGGGATGCCGGTCGGGATGGTCGAGCCGGAGCTCTTTGACCAGATACTGGAGGATCGGACGGTTGTCATCCGGCCGGGCGATCTGTTCGTCCTCTATACCGACGGGGTGACGGAAGCACCCAATCCCGAGGGGAAGGAATTCTCCGGCGCCCGTCTGTCCGACGCGGTCAAAACCCTTCGCACCCGGAGCGCCGCCGAGTTGATCTCGGGAATCCTCGAAAATGTCGGCCGTTTCTCCGGCCGAACCGACTACCCGGATGACATCTCACTCATCGTGATCAAGCGGACAGATGGTACGTGACGAACGATCCAATGGACGGACCGAATCGGCTGTGTCTGCGCCTGGAAACCGATGAATATGAAATATGACCGTTCACTCTTTCCTTGGTCCCTGGCTATCCGATTATGCCGACTCTAAACACTGGGTCGTTGCTCGGACTCTTTCCCCTTATCTTATCCCTGGCGCCTGTGCTATGTAGGACCTACATAG
>QNAI01000178.1 GCA_003641745.1 Verrucomicrobiota bacterium
AAATCGACGCCTTCGGGCAGGGATTCGGTCAGGTCGATGACGGTGGTGAGACCCGTCGAGTCGAAATGGTCAGCGGAGATCTCACCTTCAATTCCGTCGCCTTCGAAGATGTCTTCGACCGGCAGGTTGTCCTTGCCCGGCACCTCCGGGGCAACCATGTTGCGGGTGAAGGTGGCGTTGGCTTCCATGGGGCCGGCCGGTCCCTTAAGGATATTTCCTGTGAACAGACTCGGGCCGAGGGTCTCCTTGTCTTCCAGGAATCGCCAGTCCTGCCAGACCGTATTGTGTTTGGCGATGACCTCGGAACGCTGGAGGTAAAGTCCGCCATCATTTCGGGCGATGATATTGTCCGTCAGCTGGACCCTGGACTCCATCGTGATCCGGCTCGCACCGGAGTTGTGGCTCGCATTGGTATTACCGGCCAGAATGTTTCGCTCCACGATCACGTCGAACGCTTCCGCCGGGGGGTAGGGATCGAGGGGTGTGCCATACCGATGCTCCTGTCCCCCGATAAAAAGCCCGCCGGCATCATCACCCGCCACGTTGCCCACGAAGACATTGTCGGTGATCAGGGGCGCGGCCCAGAGTGCCACGAAGATCCCTCCGGCATCGTTATTGGCCAGTGCTTCGTTGTTGATGACCAGATTTCCGACGAATTCCCCATCGGACCAGTCAAAAATCGACACACCGCCGCCA
This sequence comes from Verrucomicrobiota bacterium, assembly GCA_003641745.1. GTDB lineage: Bacteria > Verrucomicrobiota > Verrucomicrobiia > Opitutales > Opitutaceae > B12-G4. Next base: position 697 of record QNAI01000178.1, read on the forward strand.
TCGCTGCTTCGCATGGGATCATCGAGCCCGGCTCGGTTGTTCGCAAAGACATTGTGGGCGATTATCGGATTGGCAGCCCGGTCCACGGAGAGGGCGCCGCCCCTTCCGCATTCGGTCGAGTTCTCGAAGAAAAAGCAGTTTTCAATGCGAGCCCGGGAACCGTTCAGGATCATGACGGCTCCCCCGTCATTGCCGGTTTCATGGATGAGCGGAGGATCCCAGTTTTCGGGAATCAACGTGCGATTGGCCCGGAAAACACAGTTGGCGACAACCGGCGATGTGGCGTCGCAGAGCAGCGCCGCTCCCTTGCCCCGAATCCGACCGCGAACCAGATGAAAGCCGTCCAGCCGGGCGTTGTCTGCGCCGAGTGCGATCCGCCGCCGATCCTCACCGTCAAGAATGCTCGGGGTCCCGATAACATCCCGCTTGCCTCCAGGGAAAGCATACCCGCCGAAGAGCTCGACATGCGGTTTCAATGCAAATGTTGGCTGGGTGTAGACGCCCTGGCTGACCAGGATCGCCACCGGTTTGTCGGCCGTGGGGGCACCGGCTTCCTCAAGGGCTCCCGTGATCGAAGCCAGCGGTCGCGCAGTTGATCCGTCACCCGTGATATCAGATCCGGTGGCGCCATCGACATGGATCATTCTGGCGTATTCATCGGATGCCACCCCGGGACTGGTTGGGCCGGGGATCCCGGCCGGGAGTGAAAGTGCGAGCGTTATCGAAGCGAGTCCGACACTCAGGAGCAGAAACGGCAGGCGTCGCGGAAAGCGCCCGCGGGTTCGGTTGAATGGGAGAACCGTCATGGGTAAGGGGATCCGGGTCATGGGGTAATCGCGGCGGCCACCACTAGAGGGCGCCACGCTTGAAATGATGGGTAAGGGTGGAGAGGGTTTATCCCCCGATGGCCAGTTTGATCGAGGCATAAAGCCTCTCCTACAAGAGGGGGAATGGGGGTATTTCGATCAGAGGAAGGTCTCACAGGATCCCATCATTTCACGGTTGTCGGAGCACTAGCGCGAAAGATTGGCCACCGACGCGCCTTCAACCAGCTTGGGTTCGATCAGGATCCGGGTCGGGATATCATCCATCGGGTGATCGAGGCGCCACCGGATCTGGTCAACCGCGCGTCGCCCGATGGCTTCCGCCTGAACGTCGATCGTGGTCAGGTCAGGCGACAGGCCCATTACCAGCGGTTTTTCATGATTGAAGGAAAGAATACTCAAGTCCTTGGCCACCTTCAGGCCTTTCTGGTTGAGCGCGGCATAGATCTGAACGGCGATGCTGTCGGCCGGGGTGAGGATTGCCGTTGGACGCTTTGCCTTGGGCTGCGCCAGCCAGGCCTTTACGAGGGGTTCGACATCGGCCGGATGGGTGATCGCAGGCAGCGGCCACCTGACCTCGCCTTCGAGAATCCTCTCGAACATCTGCACGGTCATGCCGAGACGATCGGCGTTTGAAACGAAGGAACTCTTGAGGCCCTCCGAACGGGTCTGCCCGGCTCTCGGATGCAGGAATGCCACCCGGCGATGGCCCTTCTGGTGCAGGTATTCGGCCGCCATCCGGCCGCCAACATTATTGTCGCACCCCACCATGTCTCCCTTGGCCCCTTCGGGCCGACCCAGCAGCCAGACGTGTGGCATTTTCTCAATGCGGTCGATCAGATCGGCCGAGGCACAGGTGCGCAGGTTGCCGAGGAGAGGGCTCTTGATGATGAGACCGTCGACCTGGTTGCGCTCAAGGAAGGCCGGTACCCGGTTGGCTCCGGGGATATTCGTGAGCATCAGGTTTACATTGACGGACGTGACCGCCAGTTCAACCCCGTGAAGTGCCTCCGTAATGACTGGAAGATGCGAGAGTGAATCTTCCATTCCCAGCAGCATCACGCCGATGTTGTTTCGGCGACGGGCCGTCTGCCCATTGCCGGAGGGCGGTCGCTGTCGACGCCGAAGGGGTCGGTAGTTGAGACGATCAATCGCTTCCTGAACTCTTTTTCGGATCTTTGGCCCGACCGCGTCAGGCATATTAAGAACCCTCGAAACAGTACCGACCGCGACTCGAGCGTCGGTTGCGACGTCGACAATTGTTGGCTTCTGGATGGGCTTGTCCACAGGCCTTTCTGATGAGATTAAGTGAACCCACTGGCAAGGAAAATTTGAAAAAAGAGATGAAAACCCTTATTTCATTCATTCGAGGCCGCGGATGACTCCTCTCAGGTTCGGAGACGGTATCTTTTTCAGGCATCTTCCGGAGGCTCAGATCATCTTATGGACACTTTGATTGCCAATGTTGTGCCCTGACCCAATTCCACACCGCTCCGGGTATTTTCGTTGACTTAATTTCTACAACTGTAGAAATGACTGTGTCGTTACTTCCTAGGCGCACTGAGCGGTCGGGAAAGATGACGGCCGACCAATCGAAAGAACAGAGCGATGAACGATCAGAGTATTGTCCGGTGCGGATTAACGCCGATGCCGTGATCGTGCTGAAGAAGCCGGCCACGCCGTGAGCTCAGAGACTGTCTGAAAAGTGATGAAATGTGTCGTTTGGACTGAAAAGGCATCGCCGCGCCGGGGTCGTTTCAGTCCAAACCCTTCGGGCAGACATAAGGGAACCATGCGGGCAAAGAAACGTCCCGGTTGAAAGGAATCCTCCAATGAAGAACCAGGTAATGTTTGGCATACTGGCCTTATCAGGCTTGGTGGTTTCTGGTGTCAGTGCAGCCAACCGGCCTGAAGCAGCTGAGGAGCGAGAATATAGTGAAAGCTTCCGGTTTACGGTCACCGGTGATCCCCGCAATGAAGTTTCAAAATGGGAACATACGCTTGAACAGATCACCGATCGGGTAGGGGATGAAGGCGTTTTCCATATCACCGCGGGGGATTATTTCCACCATGGTTCGATCACGATGGCGGCGGACTTTTATGAGAGCTTGAAAAACGAATTCGGAGACGAGGTGGTCTGGTATCCAACCGTCGGGAATCACGAGACTCAGGATGACAGTACTGATGTGGAATGGCTCCGCCGGTTTTACCATGATCATCTCAAAGGAGCGGTGAATCCAGGACCCCCCAACGGCGTCGAGACGCTCTATTCTTTCGACTATCAGAATGCCCACTTGGTGCAGCTCAATCAGTATTATGATGGACTGACGGACAAGCATCACGACGGCGATTTTCGTGACGCCCTTTACGACTGGCTGGTTGAAGATCTGGAACGAAATACAAAACCTCTGGTTTTCGTCATTTATCATGCGCCCTTGTTTCCGGAAGGACGCGGTGGAAAGAGCAATGATGGAGATCCTGAGAATACGGAGCGTTTCTGGAAGCTTATGGAAGACGAGATGGTTACGGCGGCCTTTTGCGCCGACACGCATACCTATGGAAGAGGTCGCCACGGGAACAATTCATTCACCTGGGAAATTGACGTTGGTAATGCGGGTCGTCAGAGCCATGCAGATCGGCATCAAACGTTTCTGGACGTAATCGTGACGGGAACCGAGGTTCGGTTCGATGCATGGCAGGGGCTTGAGGGGGAGGCATTTGAGATTACAGACACTTGGACGGTAAATGGAGCTGAAGTCTTACACACGTGGACGGCGCCTCAGGCCCAACCGGGTTCGGATAGGATCGTGGTGCCCGAGATTGTTCTGGCGGCCCTCAGTACCTTCGCGCAAGGCGGTGAAATCGACGATTTCATCGAACGCGGCGAAGAAGATGGATTGATCATATACGAGGCGGAGATCAAAAGGGGTGAGAAGGAGATCGGTGTCACCCTCTCGGAAACCGGAGAGATTCTGGAGGTAGAGGAGGAGGAAGAGATTTCCTGGGAGGAGCTTCCTCCGGTTGCGCGGGTCGCGCTGGATGAGATTGACCCGGATAACCGACCGGGAGACATCAAGTTCGTCACAGTTGACGGGATAAGCTATTACGACGTCGGGTATGCCTTGAAGGGATCCGGGCGTGATGTTACCCTGAGCGTGGATGGTGAAGTTTTCGAGATCTCTCAGCCGGTGCGCGCCTCGAGATTGCCATCGGCGATCCAGGAACAGATCGCGAAGCGCTTTCCCAGCGCGACAATCAAGGAAGCGGAATCGAAAACGACGACCCGGTACGAGATAACGTTGCAGGAAAATGGTAATCTTACCGAAGTCGAGGCGATTGCCACGGGTGAACTCGATGAGGACGATGATGAGGGGGAGGTAGACAATGGGGATGTGTCGTTTGCTGGGTTGCCCCTGGTGGTGCAGAAGACAATCGAAACCCACTTGAATGGAGCTTGTATCGAGAATCTCGAGCAGGACTTTGAGGATGGCCGGATCCTCTATGAAGTCGAAGCCAGGATGACTGACGGTGGAGAGGTCGAATTGAAGGTGACCCCGGACGGAACGCTGTTGAAGAAAGAGGTAAAGGCGCCTTTCCATCCGAACGAGCGGACCCTTGCCGAGGGAGTTATGCCGCCGAGCGGCGACACCGTTGCCCTTTGGCTATTCGATGAGATTGACTATCCTCACGCGACTTTGACCGATGCCAGCGAATACGCCATGGCTGACTTGTGCCTGATGGAGGGCGGTAACCTGGTGGTGGGTAAGTTCGGAAACGCACTAATGGTTTCCGGCCTCGACTATGCCCTTTGTTATGCGGGATTCGCCGGCAAAGTATCCGAAGAGGACCTGCGCGAACCTGATGGAACTCCCAGCGCCCTTTGGGGACCGACGGAGGGCCCCGGTGCACTTCTCGAGGGATTGGCGGGAGATGAGTGGACGATTGAGTTCTGGCTCAATCCTGAACCGGCCTCCGGTTGGGGCTCGATAATTGAAATGGGTCAGGCCTACAACCCGGGGTTTTCCCTCAGCCTGACCAGAGACGGGTTTGAACTCGTCAACACCTTCGCCGGTATGAAGGCGGTCTGTCCGGCTGCTGTATCGGCGGGTGAATGGCAACACGTCGCGATCACCCGTCGTGGTTCTGAAGTCCAGTGTTTCGTCGGTGGCGAGAGACAGACAAGCGTTCCCGAAATTTACCCAGTCGAGACAGAGGCCTTGCCGGATCTGCAGAAGCCGGATGACCGCGAGAGCGAACACCGGGACTTCAAACCCATGAGTTTCGAACAGCGTCGCCTCAGTCGTTTCAATTTGGCTATCGGAACGGATCGCAGAAGCGGGAACCGCATAAAGGGCCTGATCGATGAAATGCGTATTTCGAAAGTGGCCCGTTACGACACCGATTTCGCCCCGACGAGCTTTTCGGAGAATTACGGCCCCAATGCGCCCATGGCACCGGTCGCCAATGGTCCGGCGCTTCTCTTTGATCCCGAAGCCGATTCAATTCCGCTCGAATTTGGTGCGCGCAAGCATGTCTTCATCGACGATGCGATCATCGATACCCGGGCAAACGTGCAGATCACCATGAACCAGCCGTTCAACAAGCAGGAGATCGGGAAGGATTTTTCGATCAGACGATCTTCCCTGCGAGGGAGCGTTTTCGAGGTGGAAGGCATTGTCTATATGGCGTTGCCCGAGGGTTACAGTTCTGAAAAAGGGACAACCTATCTGGCGATTTCCGAAGACGGGCTCGATTTTTCCATGAAGGGCTTGATCATGCCGGAGACACCGATGTACGGTTCTTTTTTCAGGGACCTGAACCCCGATGTTCCGGTCAGTGAGAAATACAAGGTCAATGCATTTGTATCCACCCGAGGCATGTATTTCTATACATCCGGCGACGGGATCAACTGGCGCCGAAACGAAGTGAGCCAGCTTCCCCTACGGTCCGGCGGCGAAGGCGAATGCTTCTGGGATGATCAGCGGGGTCGCTACGCCAGCTACATCAAGCGTGACAGCAGTTTCCACAATGAAGAATGTACCCGCCCAGGTGGCCGGGTCGGAGTGGGTTTTTGGACGAAGGAAATCCTCAAACCCTGGCCCTTCCATCCTATGGATACGCCCTACTTCGAAGGATATCCCTTTCCGTCCGTCACTTGCGAAGGCCCGACTTCGTTCGGCATAACCGAAGCTGGCGAGGTATACAGAATCAGGGCCATAAAATATCCATGGGCACCCGATGTATACCTCTCGTTTGTCTGGAGGTATTCTCCCGACAACGACGAGGTCAGACATGTTGATCTGGGAATCAGCCGCGACGGCGAAAACTGGTCATTCTTTGGCACCGATTGGTACATCCCGCTGGGATCGCAGGAGGAGGAACTCGTGCTCTATGGACTTATTCGACGTGGTGACGAGATATGGCAGTACGTCGATGAAGGCGGTGCGCACGGAGGTGACGGGCAGAGAGTCTATTATCGCTACAGTCAGCGGTTGGACGGATTTGTTTCTCTGGATGCGGGTGTCTTGCTTGGGACTGCAACCACCCTGCCATTGGTCTTTGAGGGCGATCAGCTTGTTCTCAATCTGAATTCGCGGGGTTCAGTGAGGGTGGGCCTCACCGACGAAAACGGCGTCGCCTATCCGGGATTTGAACTTGGTGACTGCGACCCGATAGTTGGCGATCACCTTGAAAAGACCGTGGCCTGGAACGGTCAATCCAGCGTTGCAGCGCTGGCCGGAAAGACCGTGCGCTTGAGATTTGAGATGCAAAACACCAAACTCTACGCGTTCGAAATCGCCGCACATGCCATTCTAGACCAATGACGGCTGACTTTCTTATGAAACATTCCAGAAACCTGTTAGATCAAGGGATGGCCGGATGGCGAAAGCCTCTTAAATCAGCCCCGGTGTTCATGGCGCTTTTCACCCTGCTGTGCATTCCCCGGGGAGGTTATTCAGGTGAAGCCTCGGAGAGCTTGGTCGGCGAAGAGGTGCCCCGGGTAGACTTCGGGTCGTTGGTGCGTCTGACCTTTGAGCATAACCTCAGGGTTGCCGCTGCCCGTTACGACGTGGATGCCTCCGAGT
>QNAI01000179.1 GCA_003641745.1 Verrucomicrobiota bacterium
GCCGGCATGGTAACAAGGGTGTGGTCGCGAAGATCGTCCCCGAGGAGGACATGCCTTATCTGCCGGACGGGACGCCGATTGAGATCTGCCTGAATCCCCTGGGTGTGCCTTCGCGCATGAACGTGGGACAGGTGCTCGAAACCCATATGGGCTGGGCCTGCAAGAAGCTGGGTCTGAAAATCGCCACCCCGGTCTTCGACGGAATTCCCGAGGCGAGAGTTCGGGGCTATCTCGATGAAGCCAAGTTGCCGGTATCCGGAAAGAGCGCGCTTCATGATGGTCGCACCGGTGAGCCGCTCGATCAGGAAGTCGTGGTCGGCTATATCTATATGATGAAGCTCAATCACCTCGTTTCCCATAAGATCCACGCCCGGGCGGTCGGTCCTTATTCGCTGGTCACGCAGCAGCCGCTGGGCGGAAAGGCCCAATACGGTGGACAACGTTTTGGAGAAATGGAGGTGTGGGCCCTGGAGGCCTACGGCGCCGCATACACCCTGCAGGAACTGCTGACGGTCAAGTCGGACGATGTGCAGGGTCGAACCAAGATTTACGAATCCCTGGTCAAGGGCGACAACTCGTTGACCGCCGGGACACCGGAATCATTCAATGTCTTGATCAAAGAAATCCAGAGTCTTGGGTTGGACGTCCGCCTGCAGCGGTCAAGCGCCCTCGATTTCGACGGAAAGTAACACCAGCTATTTGGATCGATGAGTACTGAAGAAACACGTCAAGTCCTCGGATTGGAGAAAGAGGGCAATCTCGACAACGTTACCATCTCGGTAGCCTCACCGGACACTATTCGCTCGTGGTCACGCGGCGAGGTCAAGAATCCGGAGACGATTAATTATCGAACCTTCAAGCCGGAGCCGGGCGGTCTTTTCTGCCAGCGGATTTTCGGCCCGGTCCGCGACTACGAGTGCGCCTGCGGCAAGTACAAACGGATCAAATACAAGGATGTCGTTTGTGATCGTTGTGGCGTAGAGGTGACGGTCTCCCGGGTCCGCCGTGAGCGCATGGGTCATATCGACCTAGCCGTTCCGGTCACCCATATCTGGTTCCTGAAGAGCATGCCGAGTCGCCTTGGCCTGCTTCTGGATATGACCGCCCGCAGCCTCGAGCGCGTCATTTACTACGAGAACTTCATGGTGATCGACCCCGGCAAAACGCCCCTCGAGCAGAAGCAGTTGCTGACCGAGACGGAGCATGCCCAGGCAGTCGACGAGTATGGAGACGATTCCTTCGTGGCCCGGATGGGTGCCGAAGCGGTCCGTGACGTGCTCAGCACCATGGATCTCGAGACGACCGTGCTGGAGCTCCAGGAAGCGATGCGCAGCACCCGATCGAAGCAGATCAAGAAGAAGCTCTCGAAGCGCCACAAGGTGATCCAGGGTTTCATCAACTCGAAGTCGCGTCCGGAGTGGATGGTGCTCGAGGTGTTGCCGGTGATTCCGCCGGATCTGCGCCCGCTGGTACCGCTGGAAGGCGGGCGATTCGCCACTTCCGACCTGAATGATCTCTATCGTCGAGTGATCAACCGCAACAACCGGTTGAAGAACCTGCTCCTGCTCAAGACACCGGATGTCATCATCCATAATGAAAAGCGCATGCTGCAGGAAGCGGTTGACGCGCTCTTCGACAACGGACGGCACGGCCGTCCCGTCACCGGCGCCGGCAATCGTCCCCTGAAGTCGCTCAGCGACATGCTCAAGGGCAAGCAGGGGCGTTTCCGTCAGAACCTCTTGGGCAAGCGTGTCGATTACTCGGGTCGTTCGGTTATCGTGATCGGTCCGGAGCTCAAGCTGAACCAATGTGGTCTGCCCAAGAAGATGGCGCTGGTTCTTTTCGAACCCTTCATCATCCGGCGCCTCAAGGAACTGGGCTTTGTCCACACCGTGCGCGGCGCCCGCAAGATGATCGAGAAGCAGTCGCCGGAGGTCTGGGACATCCTGGAGGAGGTCACCAAGGGCCACCCGGTTCTGCTCAATCGCGCGCCGACTCTTCACCGTCTTTCCATCCAGGCCTTCGAGCCTGTGTTGATCGAGGGCGAAGCCATCCGGGTGCATCCACTGGTCTGTACCGCTTATAATGCGGACTTCGACGGTGACCAGATGGCGGTGCACGTGCCGTTGTCGCTCGAGGCCATCATGGAGTGCAAACTCCTGATGATGTCCACCAGCAACATCTTCTCGCCTTCGAGCGGAAAGCCGATTCTGACCCCTTCGCAGGATATTGTCCTGGGGGCCTATTACCTGACCGTGGAGCCGAGAGAGCCGGTGCCGGAGAACCAGCGGGTTTCCCTCTTTGGTTCCACCGGAGAGGTTGTCTATGCCGAACTCGATGGTGCGTTCACGGTGCACGACTGGATCGACCTGAAGAACCCGGACTACGGAAAAGAGACGGTCTACGGAGACAGCGACCGCAAGATCATCCGCACCACGGTGGGGCGGGCCAAGTTCAACCAGATCTGGCCGGAAGGGTTGGGTTTCATCAATTTCCCGGTGCCCAAGGGCAAACTCGGTGACCTCATCCTAAATACCTACAAGGTGGCAGGTGAACAGACCACGGTCGACATGCTCGATGCCCTGAAAGAGCTCGGCTTCGATGTGGCCACCAAGGCCGGTATCAGTATTGGAATCGATGATATGATCATTCCGGATTCCAAGCCGGAGATCGTGGCGGCTGCCCGCAAGCGTATCGAGGAAGTCGAAGGCCAGTACAAGCGCGGTATCATCACCACCGGTGAGCGCTATAACAAGATCATCGATATCTGGACCAGTGCGACCGACCAGATCGCCAAGGCCGTGTTCGAGAAACTGGAATCGAACGATGGAAAGGGCGGGATCAATCCGGTCTTCCTGATGATGGATTCCGGAGCTCGAGGCAATCGACAGCAGGTGCGTCAGCTTTGCGGCACCCGAGGTCTGATGGCCAAGCCTTCCGGTGAGATCATCGAGCGACCGATTCTTTCCTCCTTCCGCGAGGGTCTGACCGTACTCGAGTATTTCATCTCGACTCACGGCGCCCGCAAGGGTCTGGCCGACACTGCCCTGAAGACGGCGGACGCCGGTTACCTCACCCGGAAGCTCTGCGATGTGGCCATGGACGTCATCATCACCGAGGAGGATTCAGGCATTCGCGACGGTATCTGGAAACGGGCCATCTTTGAGGGCGACGACGAGATCGTCAGCCTGCGCGAGCGCATCGTCGGCCGTTTCTCCAGTGAGGATGTGCCCAATCCCACCAATCCGGACGAGATCCTGGTTGGAGCCGGTGAGCATATCACCGAGGAGATCGGCGAGCGGGTCGACGAATGCGGGATCGAGCGAGTCAAGGTCATGTCGCCGCTCACCTCGACCTCCGACGACGGGATCGACGCCAAGTCCTACGGAATCAACCCGGCCACCAACGAAGTGGCCGCGGTCGGCGACTCGGTTGGTATCATTGCCGCCCAGTCGATCGGCGAGCCGGGCACTCAGCTGACCATGCGGACCTTCCATATCGGAGGTATCGCCAGCGGTGTCTTCAAGACACCTGAAATCCGGGTGCGCAACACGGGTCGGGTTCGCTACCGCGGCCTGCGACTCGTGGCTACGTCGGACGGAGCCAGTATCGTCCTGAACAAGACGGGCACCGTTCAAATCCTTGATGACAGCGATCGCGAGCTCGAGATCTACAATATCGTGGTGGGGTCGGTGCTGACCGTGCCCGATGGCGAGACCATCGAGAAGGGTGCCGTGCTGGCCATGTGGGATCCCTACAATATACCAGTGCTCTCAGAAAAGGCCGGAACCATCAGCTTCGGCGACATGATTCCGGGTGTCACGGTCAAGCGTGAACTCGATGAGGAAACCGGTCGGATCGCGACGGTCGTGATCGAGCATAAGGAGGATCTTAATCCGCAGGTGATCATCCAGGACGAATCGGGCAAGCCGGTGGCGGCTTACTCTATTCCGACCGGCGCCCAGGTGGCCGTAGCCGAGGGTGACATCATTCACCCGGGCACGCTCCTGGCCAAGACGCCGCGACAGGCGTCCAAGACCCGCGATATCACAGGTGGTCTACCCCGAGTGGCCGAGCTTTTCGAAGCCCGCCGTCCGAAGGAAGCGGCCGAGATGGCCCGCATCGACGGTCTGGTCTCGCTCGGTGGAACCGTCCGCGGCAAGCGGAAGCTCATCGTGACCAATAGTGAATCGGGGCAGGAGGAGGAACACCTCATCCCGCATGGCAAGCAGATCATCGTGCAGCCCGGCGACGTGGTCTTCAAGGGCCAGCACCTTACGGAAGGTTCAGCCGATCCGCATGAGATCCTGGATATCCTCGGGCCGCACGCCCTCTACGACTTCCTCATCTCGGAGGTTCAAGAAGTCTACCGCCTCCAGGGTGTGACCATCAATGACAAGCACATTGAGACGATCATCCGCCAGATGCTGCGCAAGGTCCGGATCACTGATCCAGGTGATACCGAGGCATTCTGGGGTGAGCAGATCGAGAGGACCCAGTTCCTTCGGGAGAACAAGCGGGTGATCGAAGCCGGTGGCAAGCCAGCCGAGGCGGAACCCATCCTGCTCGGGATCACCAAGGCCTCCATCGAGACCGAATCATTCATCTCGGCGGCCTCTTTCCAGGAGACCACCCGGGTGCTGACCGATGCGGCCACCCTCGGCAAGGTGGATACGCTCAAGGGTTTCAAGGAGAATGTCATCATGGGGCACCTGATTCCCGCCGGAACCGGTCTGCCCAAATACCGCAACCTGCGCATATCCCTGCCTTTTGGCGCGGATGTGCTGGAGGCTGAGGAAAGCCCCTCCGAGGAAGCCAGCTGATCCGCCAGCAACCGCGAATTATAGAGCCCCGGCCGTAAAAAGCCGGGGCTTTTTTTGTTGGGATTGCTCTGGGCTTGTCGGGCCTTAACCCTGAGACATGACATCAAAGAATTCAGCCATTCCGGGTTGCGGCTTTCACCATGTGGCTATCAGGACTGCCGATTGGGCGGCGACAATAGCGTTTTACACCGAGGCTCTGGGCTTCCGCGAGAAGATCGCCTGGGGAGAGGCGCCCGGCCGTGCCACCATGCTCGACACGGGTGACGGCAATTACCTGGAGGTTTTTGAAGCGCCTGACTACCGCCCGGACCCGGACGGTGCCATCATCCATTTTGCGCTGCGGGCCGACGATTGTGAGGCGGCTCTGGAGCGAGCCCGCGCGGCCGGGGCCGAAGTCACGGTGGAACCCAAGGATGTGGCCATCCCCTCCCATCCGGTGACTCCGGTGCGCATCGCCTTCTGTCGCGGCCCGGAGGGGGCGATCATCGAGTTTTTCCAGAATGAGATGACCTGAATTTCGATGGACACGCATACTTGCGAAAAGCAGCCGGAACGGTTCGACCGCTGGTCGCGGATCTGCCGCGAAGAGATGGATCGGCTATGGGGCACCGCACCCTGAGGGTTGGCTTCCAAAAACTTTTCTTATTCTTTGCCGAAAAGAGGCTTGAACGCCCAATAGCTGGCCGCTTTAGTGAACGGCTTCTCTCGTTTCTCCTGATGCTCATCGGTCAGGTCCAAGGAGCGAAAGACCATTTTCACCGCTATCCAGTCGCGTCCCAAGTGCGATTTCGGCTTTTTTGCCGTAAATTGTTCTTGCGAGACGCAGCCGGGGTACTAGCGTCCTCTCCCTTTTCTCCAGTCCTCACCACTTTTTTTCCAATAACCATGCCAACGATCAATCAGCTGGTCCGCAAAGGCAGCCGGGTCATCAAGGCCAAGTCCAAGTCACCGGCCCTGGCGGGCAATCCTTTCCGCCGCGGTGTCTGCGTTCAGGTCATGACCCGTACGCCGAAAAAGCCGAACTCGGCTATTCGAAAGGTGGCCAAAGTCCGCCTGACCAACGGAAGTGAAGTGATTTCCTATATTCCCGATGAAGGTCATAACCTGCAGGAGCATAGCATTGTGCTGGTTCGCGGGGGCCGGGTTAAGGATCTTCCTGGTGTGCGCTACCATATCGTTCGCGGCACCCTCGATGCGATGGGCGTGGAAAAGCGCCGCCGCAGTCGCTCGAAGTATGGGGTCAAACGTCCTAAAGCGAAGTAAACATGTCACGCCGTAGAAGAGCAACCAAACGGGTCACCAAGCCCGATGTCCGTTACAACAGTCCATTGGTGGCCAAACTGGTCAACATGGTCATGCTACAGGGCAAAAAATCCGTGGCTGAACGCATCGTTTACGGGGCGTTCGAACGGGTTTCCGAAAAACTTGAGAAGGGTGATCCGGTGGATCTCCTCCTCGGTGCCCTCGAAAATATCCGGCCGCGTCTGGAGGTGAAGAGCCGTCGAGTCGGTGGTGCCACCTACCAGGTCCCGGTTGAAATCCCCTTTGAGCGTCAGGAGAGCCTCGGCTTCCGCTGGATCGTGAATGCCGCGACTTCCCGCAAGGGAACGCCGATGCGCGACGCCCTGGCCAATGAAATTATCGATGCCTATAATAATACGGGCTCGATCGTACGCAAGAAGGACGAAGTGCACAAGATGGCCCAGGCCAATCGTGCTTTCGCCCACCTTCGCTGGTAATCCACGCCATGGTCGTCGTTTCCAAGGACCATCTGTCCTCTGCCAACTCACCCGATCGCGCACTCCCTCTGGAGTGGACGCGTAATATCGGGATCGCCGCGCATATTGATGCGGGCAAGACCACCACGACTGAACGCGTGCTCTACTACACGGGGGTTGTCCACAAGATGGGCGAAGTCCATGAGGGCACAGCCGTAACCGACTGGATGGAGCAGGAGCGCGAGAGGGGTATCACCATAACCTCCGCCGCCATTTCCTGCAATTGGACGACCTCAAGTGGTCCCTTTGTAGATATCCAGCACCGGATCAATATCATCGACACCCCGGGCCACGTGGATTTCACGGCCGAGGTGGAGCGCTCCCTGCGGGTGCTCGACGGTGCCGTCGCCGTCTTTTGCGCGGTGGCTGGCGTCCAGCCCCAGTCCGAGACGGTCTGGCGTCAGGCAACCAAATACAACGTTCCCCGGATTGCGTTCGTCAACAAGATGGACCGGACTGGAGCCGACTTCATGGGCGCGGTCGACGACATGCGCGAGAAACTCGGCGCCAACGCCGTGCGCATCCTCATCCCGATCGGTGCCGAGGATGATCTCCGCGGCCAGATCGACGTGATCAGCGGCAAGGCGGTTCTTTTCAAAGACGACGACGTCTTGGGCTCGACCTACGAAGTCGTCGATCTCGATGACGAGCAAAAGTTGATCGCCGAGGAGGCCCGCGCCGAAATCGTCGAGGCGCTGGCCGATGTCGACGAGGAATTCGGCGAGAAATTCCTGAACGAAGAGGAAATCACCAACGAGGACATCAAGTCCGCTTTGCGCCGCGCGACCATCGCCAACAAGATCATCCCGGTCGCCGGCGGCTCCGCCTTCAAGAACAAGGGCGTCCAGTACCTAATGGACGCGGTGATCGACTACCTCCCGAGCCCGCTCGACATCCCCCCGACGGTGGGGATGAACCCCGACGACGAGAACGAGACGATCGATGTCCCGACCAGCGACGATGCGCAGTTCGTCGCCCTCGCCTTCAAGC
>QNAI01000180.1 GCA_003641745.1 Verrucomicrobiota bacterium
CGGGGTTGTACGTGTAACTCGCGGTATAGGACCCGCCCCCGTTGTCGGTGATGTTCAGGCCGCCGCCGCCATTGGGCTGGTTGTTGACCAGGGTCAGTTCCGTGCTGTTGTCCGGTTGACGTGTTTTAAAAGTTACGTTGAAGGCGCCCACCCCCGGATCATCCGAATCACTGAAGGTAGTCGAGATCACCGTGGTATTCGCGCCGAATCGGTTGACCGGTGATACGCTGACCAAAGTCGCTCCCGGCGTGATCACGGGCGCATTGTTGGGCAGAGTCTCGTTGATCTGGAGTTCGTCCAGGTTGCCGGGGTAGTCATCGACAACATTGTCGGTTCCATCACTCACTTCGAAGTAGAGGTCGTAAAGCCCGATGGTCTGGGCGTCATCAGGGTTGTAGGTGTAGCTGGCGGTATAGTCGCCGCCCCCCTGGTCGGTGATTGTCAGTCCGCCTCCGCCGTTAGGCTGGTTGTTGACGAGAGTCAACTCGGTCGAGTTGTTGGGTTCGCGGATCTTGAAGGTGACGTTGAAGGCCCCCACTCCGGGGACATCGGAATCGCTGAAGGCCGTTGAGATGACCGTGGTATTGGTACTGAACCGGTTGACCGGGGAAACGCTGACCTGGGTCGCGCCCGGGGTCACCGTTGGCGCGTTGTTACCGCCGGTCGAAACGTTGACCACGATATCGTCGATGTTGAACTGGGCCGTCATGTTCTTGTTGTTGCTGTAATCGCTGGAGGCCGTGACCTTCAACTGGTAGGTCCCCGTGCCGGAGAACAAACTGGAAACATCCAGATTGGTGACATTGTCCTGGATTGGCGAGGTGGTATTGGCAGTTTGGCTGTCGCTCCACAGGAGGACATCGCCTCCCCCGGGAAGCACCGCATAAATGGCTACGTCATGGGCATCGGGCGGGGTTGTGGTGGATGCCTTGTACCAGTAGAAACTGAGCTTGACGGTGTCCGTGGAATTGATGGTCCCCGAAAGGGTCGTGAGATTTTCACCAGAAAACTGGGCGTTCCTGCCCAGGTTACTCATAAATCGCATGGACCCCGAGGAGGCACCGAAAACGCTACTATCAAAGACAATCGTACCATTCGTGGGAGCCGGATTGGTCCACTGGCTCAAATCGGAATCAAAAGTCCCGTTCGGCACAACATCAGCCGCCAGGGCTGCAGTTGCGCCCAACAAAATAGCGACCAGGACAACGGCCTTTACCGGTCTCGATCTTGAATTCAGATGTAGTTTCGCGCCGCGCATGCGAGCGACCTCCTAGAAACCGTCGACGGTTCCCGAATTCGAGTCGGTCTTGTGGACCCCGTGGCAGGAAGTGCATCGCACCACACCGCCATTGAGGACAAAATCGTTGGTCGTGTTGCCGTCCGAGGGCTGAGGGCTGCCGTCCACATCCAGCGGTGGATTGTGGTACGACGCCGTCCCCGGCAAAGTCGCCCCCACCGGGTGCGACAGATCGTTTCCGGTATAGGTCCTGACCGATCCCATGTCCCGCGAACGATGGCAGTCCAGACACAGGGCGTCCGCGGAATTGTCCAGCCTAAGGAAGGGCGAAACCGAATTGCTGTGCGGATCGTGGCAGGTGGCGCAGGTTATGGACCCGTCCGCGGCCAGATGATCCAGCAGGGTTCCGGTCAAGGGGGGCTGTGCGCCCAGAGCAGCATTATCCGCGTTCACATCCCAGGCGTGGGACGATCCCGAAACCCCAGGATCGGCGATTTCGGAAGAGGAGAGTTCCTTCGTCATCCCGACCCAACCGCCGGGCGTATGACATGAAAGGCAAAGGGTCGAAACAAGGCCGTCGGTGGACTCCACCAGGATGTCCCCCAGTGCACTGTGCGTAATGTGGCACTGTTCACAGGAGATCGAACTGCCGCCCGCGTGGGGATCATCGGTTGCCTGTACACTGGCGGCCGTCAGCATCAGCAACAACGCGATAATTACCGACATGCGTTTCATCATCATCACCTACCTCACCAGAACCATTTTTTTGGTATCCACCGCAGAGCCGGATACCAGACGGTAGAAATAAACGCCCGACGGGAGGGTGGTCCCGCTGGTGTCCTGACCCTCCCAAACCACTTGATGCGTGCCTGGTCCGTAACCGCTCAGATCCGCGCTCCATACCATGTTGCCCCGGACATCGTAGACCGTTAGGTCGGCACCGGATGCATCCCTGAGGGAAAAGACGATGACCGTCCGTGGGTTGAAGGGATTGGGAGTGTTCTGCTCGAGACGGAAGGGCAGGGGCGCGGCCGTGGGAACAAAGGTCCACAGAGCCATCCATTCGCCCTGGGTGGAACCCGCTTTGGTCCTGGCCTGCCAGCCGTAAGTGCGGCCCTCGGTCAAAACGACGGCCGGCCGCCAGCTGACCGAACCGATCACGATGTCTTCGAATACGGCTCCGCCCACCAGCGGTATATCGGCGGCTTCGGCGACGGGAACTAGGATGTCCACCATGTCGAACAAACGGAAATCGACAACCACTTGGGAGATCTGGACCGCGGGAGCCTGGATTCCGGCCACGAACTGGAGATTGTCGACCGACATATCGTCGCCCGCCCCGGGGCTCACGGCGCGGGTCAGCAACTGCCCAGCCGAAGAGGTGGACTTGTCCACATGGAATATATGGATGGCCGACCCTTCGGTGGCCGCCACATAAAGGAACCCGGCGCCATCGACGGCGATTCCCGTGGGAGTCAACAGGCGATCCCGGCCCAGTTCGACGGGGTCCACGTTGACGACAAACGACCAATCGGGGTCGAAGACGACCACCCGGCCCTGGTACCGGTCGGTGACGTAGATCCATCCGTCGGCGTCGCAGACGATTTCTCCCCCGCGTGACACTTCGCCGTCATGGGTCCCGAAATCACAGAAGCCACCCAGGTAACCGCCGTCCCGGCCATAGGCCAGAACGCGGGAATTTGTCTGGTCGAAAACATGAAAAATCCGCCGGACCGGATCCCAGGCCAGATCCGCCAGCCACCCCGGCTCCTCCCCCGCAGGATGAGGCAGGGACACGGTTTCGGTGACCGATCCGTTGGCGTTGCAGACAACGATATTGCGGCGGGCCCCGTCCAGGATGAAACATTCCCCGCCGTATACCACCAGATCGACCGGTTGGCCCAGGTTTCCCGTAAAGACCCATTGCCGGCCGTCGTCCAGGTCGATGGCCGACACCAAAGCAGCCTCGTCGTCACAGAAGACGTAGATGCGGTCCCTCAGAAGAGCCAGCCCCCGGGCGTCGCCATTGATGTCGATCTTGCTGTCGAGAAAACCATCAGCGGTGAATACCTTTACCTGGCGGTCGAACGGTTCCAGAACAGCGATGCCCTGGCCGTCAACCGCCAGGGATGTGGGCGCCGACTGTCCGTCGTGAATGGACCCGACATAACGCACTTCGGCAGCGGAAACGGACCCGGACAAAATCAGAAGAATCAAAAAAGACATGAGCGCGGCGGACAAGCCGACCCCGCATTCGAGGGATTTAAATCTCAGGACAGACATCAGTACCCCCCCGGTGCGTGATTGTGTCCGTGACATTCGAGCACGCAGGTCCCGGATCCCTGGCTGGTTTCCAGGTACTCCACCCGGCGGCCGCTCTTTTCACCAGTTACCGCCTGCAAATTGAACTTGATGAGATTCGGATTTTCGGGAGAACCGTGCGACGCGTGGCACGTGTAGCAGGAAGTTCCTTTCCTGCCGCTGACCGGATCCCCCTCGATGTGTTCCCGATGAAAAGGAAAACTCTCGTTGCCCAGGATGCTGAACCGGTCGTGGCAGGAATAGCAGAATTCGAAGGCGAAGGCTGATTCCCGCACGTAGACGTCACGGTTGTAGTTGCCGCTGAGCATGAATTCGTAATCG
This sequence comes from Verrucomicrobiota bacterium, assembly GCA_003641745.1. GTDB lineage: Bacteria > Verrucomicrobiota > Verrucomicrobiia > Opitutales > Opitutaceae > B12-G4. The sequence goes on from QNAI01000180.1 coordinate 3,881, forward strand.
GATCCATGAGGCCCCCGCGGGCCGTCCCGGTCGCTGCTGCGATGGCAATCCGAGCATTTCATTCTCTGTCCGGTCATGGCCTTGTCCACCATGCTGGGCAGCAACCGGCCCGATAGCGGGACCGTCACCGGATGCTGGGACCGGACATTCACCGCAAAAACCCGGTCGAGGCTCATTTCCGAACTCTTGGCCCCCATCTTGTCAGTATGGCATTTTAGACAGATCTCGTACTGGTGGAGGCTCCTTTCCATGTGCTGCCCGTTGATACTGTAGCCGCTGACCGCGAAATCCATCCGCTTGCCCGCCTCCAGGCGCTGATGGGGATTGTGGCAATCCACACATTCGGCGTGGGAGACTTCGGCGCCGCCGAAAGTCGGCAGCACTTCCGTCGGTGAATGCATTCCCTGCCGTTCCACCGGATGGGTGTACTGCTTGTCGAACTCCTGCCGCATATCCATCAAACGGGCCGAAGGCAGCAGCCGGCCTTCGGCCACCATCCGCGACCTTTCCTGGTCCGAGCCATGGCACTGGTAACAGAAATCCTCTTCCGATTTCCCCAGCATGGGCTCCCCTGGTTTGCCGTGGCCCACATGACAGGAGCCGCAGTCGTCCGTGAGTTGCGGGCTCCCCACGTGCCCGAGAACGGAGCCGGATGCCAACAGCACGACCCCGGCCAGAACGACCCCCAACACTACCCGGGCAGTCCCCTCGCCACGATTGTTTGATACTTCAATACGCATGGCAGACCTGGCACACTTGTCCAAAGGTTTCCTTGTTCCAGAAGGGCAGCGTTTTGGAACGCGAACCGTGGGCGTCGTGGCACGAGGTGCACTGGACGAAACCATCGGCATCCACCCCCACTTCGTTCTGGGGATCGGATGGCGGCCACCGCAGGGATGATTTCTGCAGGGCAAGTTCCTGTTTGAATTTGATGGACACCGGGTGGGTCCCCGAAAGATCCGTTCCCCGGTTACTGCGGCGGTCCGGGGGAATGGTCCCGTCAGCCCCCACACCCTGCATGCGGATGCCTCCGGGAATCCCGTGCACCGCACCCACGGCGACGGTGCCGTCGTGGCAGGACAGGCACAACTTGGTGGCCCCGTTGGGCTGCTCGGGCAAACCCTTCATGGTTGACCGTTCATAGGCCTTGAATTTTCCGGGGTTGGTCGTGACATGGTTCCAAAGAGGACCCTCGGTGGATGCGTTGTGGCTGCTGTGACAGAAAATGCAGATCCTTGTCTCCTTGAGAGACTTGATTTCCCCCATGCCCGAAACGGATAGGTTGTGCGGGGAATTGACGATGGAGGATTTGCCCGCACCCATGAGAAAGGGCAGGCAAGCCATCAGGACCAACAGGAAAAAAACCAACCGATGTTTCATGATCCGCCTCCCAGGTTTTTCAGCACCTGGATCCTGTTGTTGAAGGTGTCGGCCACGTAGATCAGGTCTTTGGTCATGCCGATTCCCGCGGGCGACCAGAACTCCCCGGGCGCCTGGCCCGATCGACCGACGATCAGCAGGAGCCGGCCGGAGGGGTCGAAGATCTGGATGTTGTCGAACAGCGCGTCGACCACCCAGATGTTGCCCGCCCGGTCCTCGGCCACACCTTTGGGCCGGGAAAAAGTGCCCGGTCCGTTTCCTTCCTTGCCGAAGGCCCCGAGCAGTTCGCCCGTCCCTTCGAATTTCTTGATCCGGTAATTGAGGGTGTCATTGACCAGGATTCCCGTTCCCGCACTCGCGGCGAAGGTGGGAAAATTCAAGTCGTCATCGGTTTCACCCCTGCGGCCGATATGCCCCGTCATGCTTCCGGCAAGGTCGAAGACCTTCACCTGGTGGTCTCCCGTATCGACGATGTACACCGCCCGGTCAGCGGCCGAAACCGCCAGTCCGGTGGGCCTGACGAGACCCTCGGTAATCCAGGGTTCAAGAGATCCGTCGATCAACCTGTACACCGTGCCGTTGCCGCTATCAGAGACAAAAACCGTATCCCCGCAGGCCGCCAGGGACACCGGAGTCACCAGGGGCGAATCACCGCAGCGGAAAAGCTTGTAGGATTCCTCCTGCGGATCGATCCGTACCAGCGCCGGAAGATTCTGGCAGGTCAGGTACAGCATCTCGCCCACCGGCAGAACCGCGAAGGGAAGACCCAGTTTTTCATCGGGATCGTCTCCCCCGAGGAACCGGCCTATTTTTCCAAAGAACCCCGCTTCGGGACTAAGGTCCTCACAGCGAATCTCGTTTACGAATTCCACCCGGGCCTGATCCGGCGGGGGCGGCCAGACGGGGTTGGCCAAGGCGCACGGAACCGCCACCAGGACGGCGGCCATCAGGGCCGTCCCGCTCCGGATTCCGTTTTGCCAATTCCGCCTCATGGCCCCTACCCCTAGTAGATGTCGAAATCCCTGGAAATCTTCGCCAGGAATTCGCTGTAGGTGTAATTCTCGGTGATCAGGGTCTCGTCGGTGTATTTATGGGATATCACCAACCTGATCTTCCTGATGTTGTAACTCATCTTCGTCTCGGCCTGGAATACCTTCTGAGGCCGGATCCCGACCAATTCCCGGTTCTCTTTGCTGATGAATGATTTGATGGGAATCTTCAACTTGGGAATCCGCATGGAGAGGGAGACCGAATATTTGGTAATGCGCGACTCGTTGGTACTGATCCACATGACATTCGCGCCCAGGTCGAACCACGTCACCGGCGCCAGTTGGCTGTCGATCCGAAATGACTGCCGCAACTCCGGCACCCGACCTGGATTATCCGGATGGGCGCTTTGGTCGAATTCCTTGTCCACGAAATCGAAGGTTTCCTTTTCCCAGCCCGCGATGGCCTTGATCTTGTACTTGCGTCCGAATTTCTTGGTCAAGCCCACTTCCCCGATGGTCTTGTTCCGGGAATCGATGCCCTTGTCGTTGGTGCGGCGGCGCCAGGTCCAATCCCACATCACACGCAGGGAACCCAGCGGTCCGATTTTAGGGTGTTCTCCCTCGATCCTGAATTTGGATTCAATCTCGTTGCTGTTGGCGGTGGGATTCTGTTGTTTGCCCTTGGAATATTTCAGGTTGTGACGGGGACGCCAGCGAAAGCCCAGATGGCGGGATTCGAGGCGGTTTCTCATTTCCGAGGTGTATTGGTTGTTCCGGAACCCCTTGCTGTCGGCCAAAATGTTGGCACTGGCCACCAGATCGACTTCATGCCGCTTCCAGTGGGTCGGAACGTTGAGCAGACCGTTGACGATGTTATTCCGGCTGCTCACATAGTCGACGCCGGTATCGGAAGTCATGTAGAAATAGGAATGCGTCAGCGAGGTCCCAAAGCTGCCGGGGCGCCGCCATTTATGACCGGTCTGCTGCATGAAGACGGAGGACAGGTTGTGGGATATAACACCGACGTCCGTCAGGTTCTTCGAATAATTCGTAAGCGAATTAAGCGTCGCGTTGGGAGACAGATGGTAGTTGGCAAGGTTGTTGAAGACCTGCAGGTTTGTCTTCATTTTCTGCACCGTTTCCCTGCCGTCGTTGTATTCGAAATAGGCATCGCTGGTCAAACGCCCGTTTCTTCCGTAATTCAGTTTCCCGGAATAGATATCGTTGTACTGGTCGAGATCCTTGGATCCGGGAGGATCGCTGAAGAAAATCTTCCAGAGCTGGTCCGTATTGACTTCTTTCCTGACACGGTAGGA
>QNAI01000181.1 GCA_003641745.1 Verrucomicrobiota bacterium
ACGAAATAAGTTATCAAAGATGCGCAGGATTTTCGGGGAGCAACAAGGCGGGTTCGGGCGAATAGTGCGGGCTATCTGAGCCGGAATCCAACACCGTTGCCCGCCGAAAAGACCAGCAGATTTTGTGAGTTATTTTGTTACGGTCCCTTAGGGCACTTTGATTGATTGGAGATTGTCCGTCTCGAATTAATCAAAGTGCCCTTTACTCGTCCGCCCATACACCGTTTTTTCGTAGAAACTCGGTCACCACGTCGCTGGTCAGGGCAAACCCCAACCCCTGCCCGAAATAGCGCATCGCAACCACGCCGACCACTTCGCCTGTCCGCAGGTTCACAACCGGACCGCCGCTGCTGCCTTCATTTATCGCCGCATCGGTCTGGAGAAATGAATACCCTCCCATCACCCGGTAGGAACTGACGATCCCCCTCGATACCGAATAATCGAGTTCGCTCTTCAGCGGCGATCCGACGACAACGACCTCCTCCCCCACCGCCGCCGCATCTCTCTCTTCAGCGACTTTGAGGTAGGGAGAATCCAGGTGCTCGATTTGAAGCAGCGCGAGGTCGGCCCATTCATCCGATGCCAGAACCTGAGCCGGGTATTCTGTTCCGTCACAGATAACCGAGATGTCCATCGAATCTCCGATCACATGGTGGTTGGTGAGGATCAACCCGTTGTCATCGACAAAGAAACCGGAGCCGTGCGATTTCTCCATGGCCACCGTTCCGTTCGTACCCGGCTCCGCCACCGGGCTCATCACCTTGACCGTGACCACCGATCGCATGATTGCCTCGTACTGCGGCTTGCGGCGATCCGGCATTGCCTCGGTGATCCGCTCCAGACCTTCCGGCAGGCCGTTCCAGACCAGGCCGACGAATCGGTGATCCTCAAGAATGAGCGTCACCGCTTTCATGAACGCCTCACGGTAGGCGTTCTCAAGAGCCACCTGATCGTTGACCACCCCGGAACGCGCTTTTCCCTCAGCCCGGTAGGTCCCGATCATATCGTCGGAACCCGTCTCCAGACGAACGACAACCTCGGCCCCGTAGACTGCCCAGATCCGATGCACCTCGGCCTCACCCTTGATCTTGAGCACAAACTGCGGATCCTTCACATCGCCCCGAACGCCTACCTTCTTGAAGACCTTGGCAAATACCTCTCCAGCCGCCTTTGTGATCGCTTCACCGTCATTGAGGGTCAGAACCGGGAAATCATCGCCCACCACGATTTTCCGATCGGCGTCACCCAAGGGCAACAGTATCTCGGCCCGCCCGTCGATCGGCAACCTGAGCGCCGATTCGCCATCATAGTCCCTCGAACTCACGTCGATGGGCACCGCCGCACATCCGCCCAGCATCAGACTGGCCGCGATGATCAGCATGAGATGAAGGGGACCGTTTCTGGGCGCAGGGATCATTCGGACAGAGGGGTGCAGACTCCGATCGGGTAGAGCTTAACGCCGCTAGCGGCCCCATGACACCCCACCCCTTGGGCCAGGCCCTTTTCAACCTCGGCCGCGTTGCCCGCGCCGGGCGGTGCCACACGGGCATAGCACCGGCGCGGCCGCCTCGCTGGGGTTGAAAATGGCTCTGGTATTGGCAAGCGCATTTGCGAAACAGGACACTAAAGACCGATCACTTGATCCGTGTTACCAGTACATTGGCGCCGGTTTTTGCGTAAATCAAACGGTATTGGTCATAACTGACCTTCTCTATTACAACCACGGCCTCCTGGTCCGACCTGGGGTTGTACATGGCGTCACGTTTCTGCATCCAGACCTGCCCGTTATCCAGCCGGAACTGAGTTCGTCCCGACCACCCGCGAAATGTCCCTTCCACCACGGCCACAAAACGCTTTTCAGCTTCGATCTTCGCCTCAACGACCTTCACCGCCTCAGCCGTGGCTTCCTCTCTGATCTCCTCGATTCGAACCTCCATCTCCTGTGTCGCCTCCAAGGCAACCTCCTCCTTTGCATCAGCCAGGCGAACCTCCATCTCGGCGGCGGCGAGAGTTGCCGCTTCCTTTTCAGCGATCTCCCGAACCTCCTCAAGACGGCCCTCCTGGTAGAGGGAAATCAGCTCGTCAAGCACGGTTCGTTCATCCGGCGTCAGACGCTCCAGACCCGTCTCTTTCATCTCCCGATCACTGAGGGAGTCACTGAACGGTGCCCCGTGGGATACGCCTGCGAAACCCGGGAGGCCGACCAGAAGGACCAGGCTCAGGAAACGCATGGCTCCGCGATGAAGCCGAAAGTTCAGGCAAACCAAGACCATGATGGATGGTGTAACGGAAATTGAGATGGATCAAGCAACGTGATTGTACATGATATCTGCCTCAATACCGGCACACGATCTGCCTCATGATCCGAAATCATTTGCTGGAAGCGGAACACCTGATCAATTACAGATCAATCGACTATGCCCACAAGACCGTTTGTTTACCAGAAACCCTTCCCGCTCGGTCCGGATGAGACTGAGTTCCGCCTGGTCACCACCGACCACGTATCGGTCGCCGAATTCGAGGGCCGTGAGATCCTCAAGGTCGCCCCCGAAGCCTTGACCCTAGTCACCAATGAGGCGATGCGAGATGTCTCGTTCCTTCTGCGCACGGACCATCTCAAGCAGGTGGCGGCCATTCTCGAGGACCCCGATGCGAGCGACAATGACCACTTCGTCGCCCTGGCCATGCTGCGCAATGCCCGGACCGCATCGGAAGGAGTCCTGCCATTCTGTCAGGATACCGGCACCGCGACGATTATGGCCAAGAAGGGCCAGCAAGTCTGGACGAACGCCTGCGACGAGGAGTTCATCTCCAAGGGCGTCTACAAGACCTATACCGAGGAAAATCTGCGCTACTCCCAGACCGTGCCCCTCGATATGTACGAGGAGGTCAATACGGGTACAAACCTCCCGGCTCAGATCGATATTCATGCCACCGAAGGCGACCGCTACGAATTCCTCTTCGTCGCCAAGGGTGGCGGATCCGCCAACAAGACCTTCCTTTTCCAGGAGACCAAGGCCCTGCTGAACCCGGAGAGCCTCGAGCGTTTCATGGTCGAAAAAATGAAGATGCTCGGAACCGCAGCCTGCCCGCCCTACCATCTCGCCTTCGTCATCGGCGGATCATCGGCCGAAACCTGTCTCAAGACCGTCAAACTGGCCTCGGCCAAATTCCTCGACTCCCTTCCGATCACCGGCAACGAACACGGACGTGCCTTTCGAGATGTCGAACTCGAGAAGCGCATTCTCGAGAAAGCGCGAAAGACCGGAATCGGCGCCCAGTTCGGCGGGCTCTACTTCGCACTCGATGTCCGCATCATTCGCCTCCCTCGGCACGGCGCCTCATGTCCGGTCGGCATCGGCGTATCGTGTTCGGCCGACCGAAACATCAAAGCCCGCATCGATCGCGATGGCATCTGGGTCGAGAAGCTGGAGACAAGGCCCGCCCGTTTCATCCCGGAGAACTACCGCGACGAAAAGACCGACGGCTCAGTCAAGATCGACCTTAACCGTCCCATGCAGGAGATCCTGGCTGAACTCTCCAGATATCCGGTCAAAACCCGCCTGTCGCTCGATGGTCCACTGGTCGTGGCCCGCGATATCGCCCATGCCATAATCAAGGAACGCCTCGATCGGGGCGAAGGCATGCCGGACTACCTGAAAAATCATCCAGTCTACTACGCCGGCCCGGCCAAAACACCCGAGGGCATGCCTTCAGGGTCGTTCGGGCCGACCACCGCCGGCCGAATGGACTCCTACGTCGACCTCTTTCAAGCCAACGGCGGTTCGATGGTCATGCTGGCCAAGGGCAACCGCAGTCAGCAGGTCACCGACGCCTGCAGGAAGCATGGAGGTTTTTACCTCGGATCGATCGGCGGTCCCGCCGCCATCCTGGCCGAGGAGAATATCCGTAAGGTCGAGGTTCTGGAATACCCGGAACTCGGCATGGAAGCGATCTGGAGAATCGAGGTAGAGGACTTCCCCGCCTTCATTCTCGTCGATGACAAGGGAAACGACTTCTTCAAACAACTCTGATCCCAAGCCCGAGTTCATTCGGACATTTTCGCGCAGAACCCCCGTCCAATTGATCGATACCTGAACCCAAGCATGAAGTTTCTCGTATCCCAGCTTTCCTACTTTATCGCCGACAAACAGGCCCGCCGGAATCTCAGCGCCCTGAGAACCTACCTGTATTTCATACTCGGGGTCATCATTCTTCACTCCGCGATCTTTCACTTCATCATGACTTTCGCGGAGGGCCAGGAACACTCCTGGCTGACCGGGTTCTACTGGACCCTCACCGTGATGAGTACAACCGGATTCGGTGACATCACCTTTCACACCGATATTGGTCGGCTGTTCTCGATCGTGGTCCTCATGTCGGGCATCATCCTCCTGCTCATCATGCTGCCATTCGCCTTCATCCGCCACTTCTACGCCCCCTGGCTGGAAGCCCGGTTGAGGAATCAGGCGCCACGAGCCTGCGAGGATCACCATTCCGGTCACGTTATTATCTGCCGCAATGACTCGATTACCCCGGGGTTGATCCGCCGACTTTCCTTCAATCATATACCCTACGTCATTCTCGAATCTGACCCGGTGGTGGCCGCTCAGATGATGTCCGGCGATATCGAGGTCGTCACCGGAGAGATCGATCACCGCCAGACCTACGAGAACCTTCGGGTCGACAAGGCAAAACTGATCTTTGCCAACGCCGAAGACACGACCAATACGAACATCATACTCACCGCCCGCGAGGTGAGCCCGACCATTCCCATACTTGCCCTGGCCGAAGAGGAAGCATCACTCGACATCTTCACTCTCAGCGGCGCAACCTACACCCTGCCACTGAAGCGGATACTCGGAGAACAACTGGCCGCCCGGGTGGGCGCCGGGATCGGTGCAGTTCACATCGTCGGCCGTTTCAAAGATCTCGAAATCGCTGAATTCCTTATTCACCACACACCCTTGGCCGGAAAAACCCTGACCGATATCGGACTCCGAAGTGAAACCGGAGTCAACGTGGTCGGCGTCTGGAACCAGGGACGATTTCAGCCCATCCGGGCGGACCGCCCATTGAGCAACACTGATGTTCCGGTTGCCATCGGCACGAAAGACCAGGTCAAACGGCTGGATAAATTCCTCGGTGCCGTTCCCAACGGCCAAGGGCCCGTGCTTGTGATCGGTATGGGGAAGGTCGGCATGTCCACCGCCAAGGCATTGAAGGAAAAGGGTCTTCCCGTTCACGTGATCGAAAAGGATGAACGCCTTCGCCGGGAAATCGGGTCGCAATTCGATCGCACCACCTATGGTGACGCCGCCGATCTTCACGTGCTCGAGGAAGCCGGTATCTATGAGGCAAGTGCAGTTGCCCTGACGACAAACAGCGACGCGGTGAACATCCACCTGACCGTCTATTGCCGACGACTCAAGCCGGACCTCAATCTGGTCAGCCGGATCACCAAGGAACGAAACATCGAAGCCATCTATCGAGCCGGAGCCGACTTCGTGCTCAGTTATGCTTTCCTGGGAAGGGAATACGTGACCGCCCTTCTGCTTGGTCGGGAACCGATCATGGTCGGCGAGGGCGCCGACTTCTTTTCCGTGGCAGTGCCCGATGTGCTGGTCGGAGGTGATCTGGGATCCAGTCAGATCGGGGCCAAGACCGGTCTCATTGTCATCGCGATCGAAAGAAACGAGAGCACCATCACGAATCCCATGCCAGGAACGATCCTGGAAAAGGAGGCTCGTCTTCTGATGCTCGGCACGATCGAACAACGGGACCTCTTCGCCAGTGAATTCACCTGACCAGTCTTTCTGAGGGGGTCTCAGTTTTTCTTCGAGTTCCAGTTATTGGTGGGCAGCACGAACGACTGCACCTGTCGCACGGCGCGATTCGCCGAATCGGTCACGATGAACAGGTTCTTGTCCTCCTCACTGATGGTCTGCCTGCGCATCAACGACTGGTCGATGAACTCAATCATCGGCTTCCAGAAGCGACGGCCCATCAGCACAACCGGGAAATGCTGTATCTTGCCGGTCTGCATCAGGGTCAGCGTTTCGAAGATCTCATCCAGGGTGCCGAAACCACCCGGCAATACCACGAACGCAACCGAGTACTTGACCAACATCACCTTCCGAACAAAAAAGTGGTCGAACTCGATAAACTCGTCGAGGTACCGATTCGGTTCCTGTTCAAGCGGCAACCGGATATTGCAGCCGATACTCGGTCCTCCTCCCTCACGGGCCCCTCGGTTGGCCGCCTCCATGATGCCCGGTCCTCCGCCCGTCATTACGGCGAACCCCGCTTCAGCCAGTTTCCGGCCCAGCATCCGTGCCATCCTGTAATGAGGTGAACCCGGCTTGAACCTGGCCGATCCAAACACCGTCACGCACGGGCGGTCAAAATTCAACGTCTCGACCCCGTGCAGATATTGGAGGAAGACTCGGACCGCACTGTCAAGGTTGGCGCAACGATCCCGCTTTCCCGCCAGGAAGGTCTTCTCGACATCGTCGATTCGAGCCAGGAGAGAGGGTGAAGCGGCGGCGGGGACTGCCTTGCGTTTCTTCATATTGAGGGTCTTGGCCGGAGGTCGGGACATCGACGGAAATTCGACGCGCCAAGATGGTGTCTGACATTCTCGGGCACCTTGAATTGTTCGAGTATGTCAGACTCCAATTTCTTCCAGGTGCCCTGTAACCTTCTTCGCCATGAATTCAAAAACCATGAGCACGGAGAACCAACCCTCAATCGAGAATTGAGGGAAGCATCTTTCTCAAACTTCGGTTTGCTTTTTCCATATAGTGAACATATGTTTACCTTATGGTCAGTGAACGATTCCCTCCCGGAGTCAGGGAGCAACCGGCTCTCTACCGGCCGGCCCGATCCGGTTCCATGCGGAGGATACAGGGCGAGGCGGCTGAGTTGCTGCGCCACCTCGCCCGTTCCGCCGATCTCCCGGCAAACACAACCGGCCACCTCCGGGCCGGAGATGTCGATCTCGACCGCCGTCAGATTGCGATCAGGGATTTCGAAGGTGTCATCGTCGCCCGCGTCCCCATTCCCGCTGATTCGGTGACTGCCCTGCGCGTCCACCTGGCCGGCGTCCGGCTCAATCACGAACGCGATCGGATTCAAGGGTTGGCCGGCGTCTGGGTGCCTCCCGAGGTGCGCAGCCGGGATCCACGCTCCGGAGAAAGCTGGCCCTGGTATTGGCTCTTCCCGGCCCGTCACGTCGTCCCCGATCCCGTATCCGGACGCCCCTGGCGCCCCCCAGTCGAAGCACCCCCCCTCCGCCACTGACCACCGACCTCTTCCGCCTTCCGCCTTTGCTCTTTGCTCTCCGCCCTTTCGACCTTTGACGCGCTCCGTCATCTGTCCTCTGTCATCTGTCCTCTGACCCCCCTCCGTCCACTGTCCACCGACCACCTTCCACCCCCAAAAGGGGTCAAAGCTCACATCTCGCATTGGCATGCAAGATATCGAGCAATG
>QNAI01000182.1 GCA_003641745.1 Verrucomicrobiota bacterium
GAAGGCAGAAGTGGGGAGGCTGAAGCAGGTAGGGCGTGACGGTCTACCCGCCGGAGCTTTACGCGAAGGAGGGCCCGGCGCGCCGCGGATGGGGAGGGGGAAGTTAGAAGTGTGAAGTGAGAAGGAGGAAGTGGGGGAAGAATGGAAGAGGATGAAGGTTGGACCTGTCCGGAGGGCTGACTCCCACCTCTGCGGCTTGCCGCGTGAGCGTAAAAGGCCGATCGTTTCCGATCGGCCTTTTGGTGATTGATGGTTGGCGACTCAGTGACTCAGCGCATCTTGCCGCCGTAGACGGCCGTGCTGCCCAGTTCCTCCTCGATGCGGAGAAGCTGGTTGTATTTGCAGACCCGGTCGGTGCGGCAGAGCGAACCGGTTTTGATCTGCCCCGCGTTGGTGGCGACGGCGATATCCGAGATAGTCGTGTCCTCGGTCTCTCCTGAGCGGTGGGAAATGACCGCGGTGTAGTTCGCTTCCTTGGCCATCTCGACCGCGTCGAGGGTCTCGGTCAGGGTGCCGATCTGGTTCACCTTGACCAGGATTGAGTTGGCCGTGCCGCTGTCGATGCCCTTCTTGAGGAAGTTGGTATTGGTGACGAAGAGGTCGTCCCCGACCAATTGGGTGGTGTCGCCCATGGCCTCGGTCATGATCTTCCAGCCGGCCCAGTCATTTTCGTCGAGGCCGTCCTCGATCGAGATGATCGGAAATCTCTTCTGCAGGTCCTTGTAGAAGTCGACCATCTGCCTGGCCGAATGCTTGGAACCATCAGACTTCTTGAAGACGTATTTCCGGGACTTGGCATCATAAAATTCCGAGGCAGCCGGGTCGAGAGCCAGAGCGATCTCCTTGCCCAGTTTGTAGCCGGCATTCTTGATCGCTTTGGCGATGACCTCGAGGGCGTCGGCATTCGAGTCGAGTCCGGGGGCGAAACCACCTTCATCCCCAACAGCGGTCGACAGACCCCGGCCCTTCAGGACCGACTTGAGGGCATGGAAGACCTCGGCTCCCATCCGGAGCGCCTCACGGAAGGTCGCCGCACCGACCGGCATGATCATGAACTCCTGGATGTCGATTGGAGCGTCCGAATGAGCGCCACCATTCATGATGTTCATCATCGGAACCGGCAGCACCTTGGCGTTCGGTCCGCCGAGGTACTTGTAGAGTGGCTGCCCGCAGGCCTGGGCCGCCGCGTGGGCCGTGGCCAGGGACACGCCGAGCATGGCGTTGGCGCCGAGATTCTTTTTTGTCGGCGTGCCGTCCAGTTTGATCATGGTCTGGTCGATCAGAACCTGGTCGACGGCGTCGAGTCCCTCGATCTCGGGGAAGATCATGCGGTGAACGTTGTCCACCGCTTTCAGCACACCTTTTCCAAGGTAGCGCTTCTTCCAGTTCGAACCCTTGGGCAGGGATCGAGCGGTCAGGGAACCGTCCCGAAGTTCGAGTGCCTCGTTTTCGCCGGTGCTGGCTCCGGACGGAACCGCGGCCCGTCCGATGATTCCGGAAGCGAGTTCGACGTCGACCTCGACCGTTGGGTTGCCCCTGGAATCCAGGATTTCACGTGCTTTGATGTCTACTATATAGGTGCTCATGGAAAATGGCGACTTTAGCGAGGGTTGGGGCGCCATGGACAGCCTAAACTTGGCCATTGCCCCGCGAATCTTGTCGCGTGCTGATTTCCGGGATGCCGAACACCCACTGAACATGCGCCTGGTGGACGAACCAGGAAGTTTTTCTGATCGAAGACGGCGCGCCAGGTACATCGCGCCCTACCATGTGGCCACGGGGTCATTCCTTGCATTCGTGCATGCCAATGCAGGAATCAAGGTTTGACCCCTTCGAATGGCACAAGGCCGAAGACGTCCCCCTCCGTCGCTAAAGCTTCAGGCTTCGCGTGCTACGCCCGGACATGATGGCGGGCAGGCAGGCCAGCCGCTTCGGACGGAACCATCAGGTGAGCCGATCAGGGAGAGGATTCATTGGAGCTCCACCAGGCGTATGTTCAGTGGGGTGAGCGCATCCCGGCACAACTCAAAAACGGGTTTCCCATCAGACGGGAATTGCGCATTATCCGGTCATGGCGATCTCTCTGGTCCGGCAGCTGACATCGGTCGACGAACGGTTGGTTCGCGAAGCAACCGAGGGTTTCGTGCCCGAGGAGGTCATAGATATTCACGCGCATCTGTTTCACTCGCGGCACTTTGCGCAGGGAAGGCGCCCCGGATATCTCGAACCGGATACAGGGTATGGAATGAGCGAGTATCTTGAGGCCGCCGGCCGTTGGTTGCCCGAGCGACGGGTCGAAGGGCTGTTCTTCGGATTTCCGTCGGTGGGCAACGATCGCGTCGGCGAAAACGACTGGGTGGCATCGCAGCTTGAGGAACATCCGGAGCGTGGTTTGAGCCGGAAGATCGCACTCGTTTCGCCTGAAGATGGTGCCGATGCAACGCGAGCGCTGGTGAAGGAACGCGGGTTCATCGGCATCAAACCCTATGGGCTCTACGCTCCGGTCGCCGACACCAGCCAGGCCCGCATCGAGGACTTTGCGCCGCGGTGGATGTGGGAGATCTGCCACGAGATCGACGGTGTACTGATGTTGCATATCATGCGCAGCCAAGGCGTTGCCGATCCGGACAACCTGGAGTCGATCGAGCGTCTCTGTCGCGAGTATCCCCGCTGCCGACTCGTGCTGGCTCATGTGGCGCGTTCGTTCAATTACCGCAATGCCCGCGCCGCGTTGCGGCGGCTGGAGCCGTTGGACAATGTCGTGGTGGATACGTCCGCGGTTACCGAGGTGGAAGCCCTGCGGGTGGCTCTGGACGTTCTCGGTCCGCGACGGGTCCTGTTCGGCAGTGACTATATGGTAAGCGAACTTCGCGGAAAGTGTTTCACCATGGGCGACGGTTTTTCGTGGCTCTATGCTGACAACCTGCCGTCCCCGGCGGTCACCGCCTTTGAAAACGTCGCGCTCGTCGGTGTGGAGTCGTTGTTTTGTCTGCGGGAGGCTTTTGAGATCGGCGGGTTCAACGCGGCGGACGCTCAGGACGTGTTTCGCGACAATGCGGTGCGACTGTTGGCGCCGCATCTTGATCCGGCCGATGTGCCGGTGGAGCCCGGTGGTCCGGAGCGATGGGCTGCGGCGCGTGAGCGCATATCCTGCGGCACCGGACTTCTGTCGAAACGGGCGGAAAGTTTCGATCCGGTGACGTGGCCGTCGTATTTTTCCCGGGCGGCGGGTTCCCAGATCTGGGATACGCAGGGTCGGCGGTTCCTGGATTTCACCGGTGGGGTTGGCGCCATTCTGCTTGGACACAGCGATCCGGAGGTCAACGCTGCCGTGCGCCGGCGAGTCAGCATGGGCAGCTATTCGACCTTGGCGTCCCCGGATGAGGTTCTTCTTGCCGACGCTCTGCTTGAGTTGCACCCGTGGGCGGACAAGGTGCGTTATGCCCGAGGCGGCGGAGAGGCGCTCGGGGTGGCCGTCCGCATCGCCCGTGCGGCGACGGGGCGCAGCGGGATCGTGTTCTGCGGTTACCACGGTTGGAGTGACTGGTATCTGGCCGCCAATCTTGGGGGAACGGACGCCCTCGATGGCCATCTGTTGCCGGGACTGGAGCCCAGCGGCGTGCCGCGCGAACTTGCAGGAACGGCCTTTCCGTTTCGCTACAACGATATCGAAGCATTTGAAAATGCCTTCGCCGCGGCTGGAAACGCACCCGCCGCGGTGATGATGGAGCCAATGCGTTCGGAACTGCCACGCGATGGTTTTCTCGAGAAAGTCGTAGCGCGCTGCCGGGCGACCGGGGCGGTGTTTATCGTGGACGAAGTAACGGCTGGATGGCGATTTGGTTTTCCCGGCGGCTGCACGACGCTTGGCATCGAACCGGATCTGGCCGTTTACGCGAAGGCGTTGTCGAATGGATTTCCCTGCGCCGCCATCGTCGGGCGTGGCGAAGTAATGGATGCCTCAGAGGCGAGCTTTATCTCCTCCAGCTATTGGACAGACGGCATAGGGCCTGCGGCTGCACTGGCTTGTATCGAGAAAATGCAGCGCACCGAGACGCAGAAGCATGTCCGGTCACTGGGCGGGAAATTGCAGCAAGGGCTCGAGGATCTGGCCGCGCGTCATCCGTCCCTCGTGGTCACCGTTGGCGGTCAGCCGTCGGCGCCTTCGGTCACTTGTGTTCTGGGCGATGGTAGCACGGCGGCGAAAATCCTGATGATCCGTGGGATGTTGGCGCGTGGATTCCTGTTTTCGAGCCAACTTTATGTGATGGGTACACACGACCTGGCTCAGGTGGAAAGATTGCTGATCGCGCTCGACGATACCTTTTGCGAGTTGAGTGTGGTGCACTCGGATGGCCGACTTCAGGAAGTCGCAGGTGCGAAGATGGTGAACCCCGGATTCGGCCGGCTCGCTTAAGGGTACTTTGATAAATTCGAGACGGTCAGCCCGACGAGATCGAACGGGACCGTTCTGTGCGGTCTGGATCCAATCCCCGTCTCCCGGTAATTGGATGGCCCAAGGATGACCAATAAGGACCATGCGAGAGCCGGGTGGGCGAGCGCGGATATTACGCCTCCGTTGGGGTTGCCGATGGGTGGGCGCGGATCGCGATTGTCTCCCGGGAAAGATATTCTGGATCCTCTCGAGGCGAAGGTCCTACTGCTGGAGGATGGGCACGGGGGGCGGCAGCTGTGGGTTTCGCTCGACTTGGTCGGCCTCAGCTCCCGATCGGGCGCACAATTGCGTCAGGATCTGTCCATGCAGACAGGCATACCCCTCGAAGCCATCGTTCTGAATTTCGTGCACGTCCACAGCGGTCCGATGGCCAATGCGGACAAATACGCCGCCTGCATGGAGAAGCCCGCCGAACTGGAGGAATACGAGACCGTCTTGCTTGAGAAGGTTGTCGCCGCCACGGTGGCAGCCGGGCGAAACCTTCGGGACGTCACGGTGAGTGTCCATCGGGGGCATTCGAGTATTGGCGTGAATCGGCGCAACCGGAACGAACAGGGCGAGATGGAGATGCGCCCGAATGCGGACGGCGTCTGCAATCCGGACCTTTGGGTACTCGACCTGGCGTCGGCTTCGGAACGGGCCGTCGTCTACAGCTACGGATGCCACCCGGTACTGGTCTATGGATTCGCTTGGAACAGCCTTTCGGCTGGTTTTGTCGGCGTCAGTCGCCGCCATCTGGCCCGAAGTCTCGGCGTGGAAACGCATTGCCAGTTCATCCAGGGTCTGGCCGGGAATGTCCGGCCCCGGATTGTCGCTGATTTTGAATCGAACACTTTCCGGAAATCGACGCTCGACGATGTTCAGCGGGCAGGAACAGAGCTGGCGGACGATGTCCTTTCGGCGCTGGACAAACCGGTTGACGAACTCGAACTGAACCTCAAAGCGGCGGCCGGACGGGTATTGCTGGCCCAGGATCTGGAGCGGGCCCCGCCGCCTGAGTTCTGGCAGGAACTCAGCCGGTCGGATGATGAATTGAAACGGAGTCTCGGCGTGTATTGGGGAGCTCGTCTGGACAAGGGTCTGCCTCCGGTCAAGGCCGTCTTGTTCGAAGTCGGACTCCTCCGACTGGCGGATGGGCATGACATCGCCTGGATGGGCGGTGAGCCGATGGCGGAATGGCAGGGCATACTGCGATGCTCGCTCCAGGATGAAGCCCTTGCTGTCTGGGGCTACTGTCAGGATGTACCCTGCTATCTGCCAACCGACTCACTCCTTCGCGAGGGCGGTTATGAGGTGGTGACTTCCCGATGGTACAATAAGGACGGTCCGGCTCCTTTTCTAACTGGGTTGGATGCGGAGGTCAGCCGGCAATTTCAGCACCTCAGGCGGCGGCTGTCACTCTGACCTGGGTCATTGCGCACTACCGAGACTGCCCTGTTGCAGACATCACCCATATTGCATGCCAGTGCGTGGCTGGAGACCCGAAATCGCCATGGCCATGGCAGGTTTCGGGATGGTTTCCAGTTTCTCCGTCCGGTAAACGTATGCATTAAGTGCATACATTAAAACAATACGTAGTGCACTACGTTGCATGCTACGGTTTGTTTACATGGAATTTGAATGAGGTAGGGCGTGGCCGCCGGACGCGCCGTCCCATAGGCTGAGTTTCAGCGGGTCACCCTGCCTTCGCCGGCGCGTCCGGCGGCCACGGCGTAGGCACACGAAGACGGACGGCCACGCCCCACCTGATCAGTCTGCTGTTGGGCGCGCACTGAAAAGCATCAACCCTTGAGCCGGTCGATCAGATAGGGCGCGGTGGCGCTGTTCGGGGCCTTTCGGATATCCTTGAGCACACCCTGGAAGGTGATTTCGCCGCCGTAGGGTCCGCCTCCGGGCCCGATTTCGACCAGGTAGTCCGCTTCGGCCAGAAGATCGAGGTGATGCTCGATCACGATCACGGAATGTCCCTGCTCGACCAGTCGGTGGAGCACCTGGATCAGCTTTTCGCAGTCGCTGAGGTGGAGTCCGATCGTGGGCTCCTCCAGGATATAGAGATTGCGTGGTTTGATGCCACGCGAACGCTCGGTATAGGTCTGCAGCCCGCGGGTCAGTTCGGTCACCAGCTTCAGCCGCTGTGCTTCGCCCCCGGAGAGGGTCGGGCTGCTCTGTCCCAGGGTCAGGTAACCCAACCCGGTGTCCACCATCAATTGCATGGTCTCCCGCAGGATGACGTGAAAGTCGAAAAACGCCACTGCCTCGTCAAAAGTCAGGGCCAGCACCTCGGCAATGGTCTTTCCTTTCCAGGTGATGTCCTGAAGTTCAGGTCCGTATCGGGATCCTTCACAATCCTCGCAGGAGATGAATGTGTCCGGGAGGAAGTTCATTTCCAACTTGATTCGGCCGGCCCCTTTGCAGGCCTCGCAGCGTCCGTCCGGCGTATTGAAGGAGAACCTCCCTGGTTTGTAGCCGCGTATCTTTGACTCGGGGAGCTCGGCGAAGAACTTCCGAACCAGATCGAACGCGCCCAGATAAGTGGCGGGGGTGGATCGGGGCGTTTTACCGATTGGTGCCTGGTCCACCTCGATGACAGACTTGAAGAGATTCCCGTTTCTCAGTTCCCTGAACGGGGCGGCCTTACCGGGGCCATCGAGGGTTCCGTATTCCTTCTCAAAAGCGGTGCCGGTCAGGCGGCGCTGATCCTTCTTGATCGCGAGTCCGACCGCCATTTTGAGCAGGTCGCGCACCAGAGTCGATTTTCCCGCACCGGATACCCCCGCCACCATGACCAGCCGTCCGAGAGGAATCCGGAGATCGACATTCCTGAGGTTGCGAAACTGAGCGGCGGTAAGGGTCAGCCATTCGGCAGTACCCGCGCGACCCCTGGTCGAGGGCAGGGGACGCCAGTTCCCGTTGAATTGATGCCGGATCTGAGCATTGAGATAGCGCCCGGTCAGGCTCTTCCTGTTCCGCTTGAGTTTCGCCAGAGGCCCGTTGGCCAGAACATGGC
>QNAI01000183.1 GCA_003641745.1 Verrucomicrobiota bacterium
CCAAAGACAAGGAGCCAATACCATGAGAACTGACTTGCGAAACCTGTTGCTGATCATCTGCGCCATTTCTCTTTTCGCACTCGGGGGATGTTCCGAAGACATCACCGGGCCGGTTGAGAGCACATTCGACGGAGATGCCCAAGCCAAGCAGGCCATCGTCGTCGAAGGCGACGGGGTCACGACCTATGAGGGTGTCATTGGCGGCGCAAACCTGTACGCCATCGTGGTACCCGATGACTGGAACGGAGAACTCGTAATTTATGCCCACGGTTTCGTAGATGCCGGCGAGCCGCTGGTCCTGCCCGAGAAGGATAACGCTCCTGAGATCCGCGATCAGATCGTGGGGATGGGCTTTGCCTGGGCCTACTGCAGCTATCGTGAGAACGGTCTGGCGATCAAGGACGGCGCCTGGGCGACTCGGAAGCTCCAGAACCTGTTTGTTTCGTTGGTGAAGGCCAAACCGAGCTACACCTGGCTCATGGGCAACAGCCTGGGCGGATTGATCGGCGTCGAACTCACCGAGACACATGCCCGTAAATTCGACGGCATCGTGACACTGAACGGGATGGTCGGCGGCACCAAGGCCGAGCTGGATTATATAGCCCATGTCCGGGTTATTTTTGACCTCTTTTACCCCGGGGTCCTGCCCGGAACAGTGATAGACGTCCCCGAGGACTTTGATTTCAACGACGACGTGATCATGAATATAATCGGAGCGGTTACGGCGAACCAGACGGGTCTGGGCGTCATCAGCCAACTCAAGCAGACGCCGCTGCCCTACAGTAATGCCAATGAGCTCATGGAATCACTGTTGACCGCGCTGGCCTTCAATTTCCGCGGTTTCCACGATGTCCTCGAGCGCACGAATGGCGCCTGCCCGATCGACAACTTCGATACGGTATACGAAGCGGCCAGCCCCGGACCGTTGACGCCCGAGATGTTGGCGATGATCAACGCGGCCGTACAGCGTTACGATCGTTCGATCCCGACGGACGAACTGTTCGACCGGTACTACGAGCCCAGTGGCGAACTGACGATCCCCATGATTGCGGTGCACAACCGGTTTGATCCCGTCGTGCCCCTGTTCAATGAGGATCTCTACGCGGCCAAGGTCGCCGCGGCCGGATACAGCCACAATCTTGAGCAGCGTGTGATGGAGCGCTACGCCCACACCGCCTTCCCCGCCGAGGAAGCGGCGAATGAGGCGGCACAGGCGCTGATGGACTTGCGTACCAAAGTTGGTGCCGATTGAGCCATGGCATTTTCCGACTAGGATCGAATGCAGGAGGGGGAGCCGAAGGGGCCGCGTACATGATACGCGGCCCCGGGTTGATTGGTGAGTGTTGTGCCTCTGAAATTGTATCTGGTCGGACACGACTCAGCCCGCCGGTTCATCATCCCGCAGACACAGTTCCTTCATCTGACGATTCAGCGAACTGCGCTGGATACCGAGAAGCGCCGCGGCCTTGGTCTGGTTGCCGTCGGTCATGGCCAGGGCGCGGCGAAAGTGTTGTTTGCGGAACGCCAACTCCGCATCGCGCAGGGGCAGCAGGCCGTCACCGTCGAAAATCGGCGGAGCCATGGGCTCTTCTCCGCGCATGACCTCCGGGGGCAGCAGATCCGGGGTCAGGATGTTGTCCGGGGCCATCACGACCATCCGTTCCATGGCATTTTTCAATTGCCGCACGTTGCCGGGCCAGCAATAGGCGGACATGATGGCGTGGGTTTCCGGGGCGATCTTGATATCGGGTCGTTTGAGTTCGGTGGCGAAACGCGCGAGGAAAAATTCGGCGAGGGACGCGATGTCCTGGCCCCGATCCCGCAGGGGGGGCACTTCCAGGCCGATCACGTTCAGGCGGTAGAGAAGGTCTTCACGGAACTTGCCTTCGCGGACCGCGGTTTCCAGATCGCGGTTGGTCGCCGCGACGATCCGGCAGTCGACACACAGGGTGCGGGTGCCGCCCACGCGTTCGAATTCTCCGGTCTCCAGGAAGTGCAGGAGCTTGGCCTGCAGGCGGGGGGAAATGTCTCCGATCTCGTCGAGGAACGCGGTTCCCGAGTTGGCCGCTTCGAAGCGTCCCGTCTTGCGCGCCACCGCGCCGGTAAATGCCCCACGCTCATGTCCGAACAGGGTGCTTTCGATCAACTCGTCGCTGAGGGCCACACAGTTCACATAGACGAATGGTCCTTTGCTGCGCGTACTTTCCCGGTGCACGTATTCGGCGATCACGCCTTTGCCCGAACCACTCTCACCGCGCAACAGGATGGTGGCCTTGCTCTGCGCGGCACGCCTCGCGCCTTCGACCAGGGTCTTCATTTTCGGGGATTCCCCGATCACGAAGGGCTCATTGAGTGCGTATTGTTCACGCAAGGCGTCGTGGGCGCGGGCCAGGCGGCGCGACTCCAAAACCCGGCTGACGGTGTTTTTCACCAACTCGAAATCAGCGGGCTTCAGCAGGAAATCAACCGCGCCGTTCTGGATCGCTTCGACGGCGGCCTCGACCGAGGCGTGGGCGGTCAAAACCACGACGTCGGTCATGTCTTTGCGCTCTCTCATCGTCGACAGAACTTCCAGCCCACTGATTCCCGGCATCTTGATGTCCAACAAAACCAGGTCGTAGGATTTCTTGCCGAGCATCTCGAGGGCTTCTTCTCCCGTCGAGGCTTCTTCGGTGGTGCAATCCCAGAATTTCATGCGGTCGCTCATCGTTCGGCGCAGCATGGGTTCATCATCGACGATCAGGATGCGCGCATTAAGGCTGGTCATGTTGTCTCCTGGGAATCACCCGTTTCCCGGGTGGGAAGGTCGATCGTGAATATGGCGCCGCCGCCTTCGCGGTTGCCGGCGTGGACTTCGCCACCCATCCGCTCCACCCAACTCTTGACGACAAAGAGCCCGAGGCCGAACCCCTGCTGGGTTGAATGAGGGCTCGAGGCGCCCTGGCGGTAAGGTTCGAATATGGCTTCGATGTCCTGAGGGTCGAGCCCGGGCCCGCGGTCTTCCACCACAAACGAAGAACGATCCCCGGTCGTGGTGATGGTGACTTCTATCCGTGTTTCCGGCGGGGCGTAACGGATCGCGTTATCAATCAGGTTGTCGATCACTTCGAGAAGTTTTTCCTCGTTGCCGAATATCTGCGCGGCTCCCGGGGACTGAATCTCAAGACTGATTTTCTTGGCCTCGGCGGTGGCCTTGAGTTTCGAGACGGACTCCTCGACCGTGGCAGTCAGATTCACCTGCGAGAACTCGATCTCCGGCATCCCGGATTCCAGCCGCGTGGCCTCCAGCAGGTTGTTGACCAGGCGCACAAGCTGTCGGGCCGAGGTTTCGATGCCCTCCAGGTATGTCACCTGGGGCGGGCTGACTTCCCCGACCACTCCGTCCAGCAGGTTTCGGGCCGCCCAGTTGATCGAGGTCAGGGGGCTGCGCAGATCGTGGGCGAACTGGGCAAAGAACTGGGTGCGGAACCGGTTCATCTCTTCGACATGGTGCCGGGCCACGACCTCGTCGACAAAATCCTGTTTCAGGTTCATGCGATGCACACATATGGCGGCTTCCCGGGACGCCTCGGCCAGCAGATCGAGGTCTTCGGCCACGTAGCTGCGACCGGTGCTTTTTCTCCCGAGGACCAAATGACCGAAACGATTCCCTTCCGCCTCGATCGTATGGGCCAGAACATATTGATCCTCCCGCCAGGCCTGGGAAAACCCCTCGGTCTCGATGGCTGGACGGGCCGTACTGCCGGGCAGCGCCATGATCCGCACGCCTTCAGGCAAGGACTGTTGGGGCGGTTTGCTGCTTCGTTTCTCGCCGGCCAGGAAATATTCTTCTTCGTGCTGCAGCACCACGGAGCTCTCGCTCAGTCCAAGGTGCTTGACGAGAAAAGCGGCGAGGCTGTCGGCGATCTGCTGCTGATCTTCGACGCCGCGGAGCTCACCCCTGAACACGTCCAGGGCCTGGGTGTGATCGTAACGGATCTTGAAGAAGACCCGGTCGATCAGCTGAGCGAATCCCAGTCGCGTGGGGGTAAACAGCGAGGCTGCGACAATGGTGGCCACGATCGGCACCAAGGGACCGGTCTCGGGCCATCGTTCCTCGACCCGATGGCCGATGAAGATGCCGATCACCGCGTAGATTCCGACCATCATACTGGCCAGCAGCACATACAGCAGACTGCGCCGGATGATGATGTCGACATCGAGGAACCTGAAGCGGATCACCACCAGGCTCATGGAAATGGGGATCACGATCGAGAACAGACGCGCCACCTCGATCGGCAGCAGCGGGGTCAGGCCAAGCGCCAACGGAAGCCCGTAAAGGAACACGTAGGGCACCGACCCCATGGCGATTCCCCAGAGCAGCCATTTCGCCTGCTCGCGCCCGCGTTCCTGTTCCGAGTGCTGGTAGCCGTAGATCATGCCCACGTAACCGGAGCCGACAAACAGCGCCAGGAAGATGCCTCCGGCGCGGCGCGGGATGTCGATGGCGTTCCAGTCGCCGATTCCTTCGAACCACCGGGTCCAGGCCCAGAATTGCCATCCCCCCAGGGCAAGTCCGGCGAGCAGGACGGTGGGCATCAGCCACGGGGAGCGGTCGAGGATCCTGGTTCGCAGGGGAAAGCTCAAACCTACGTGAAGCATCAAGGTTGGCAGAACCGCCAGAGACAGGATGCGCATCATGGGCATCAGGGCTCCGGGCCATACCTCGCCCTGAGGTTGATAAACGCCGCCGATCATGATGGCCAGGCCGTAGAACAAACACGCCCAGAACAGGTCGCGGGCCGGGTTCTTGTCGATCCGTGGCGCAAATACGATCAGGGACACCGCGAGGAAAAAGAGGCCGTTGATCCTGGTGATCAAGCCGTGGAAGGCGGTATAGAGTTTCTGGGTGGTGACCAGGGTGTTGATGGAACCATCTTCGCTGCGCAGCAACAGGGGATACCCGACCGGTTCACCGGCAACCCGAGCCCGGAGTTCGGACTCGCTGCTGACGCTGTATTGTCCGACCGATAAAGGGTAGGTGAGTTGATCCAGCTGGAAGTCTGAAGGCAGCCCCGAAATTTTGGACTGCGCCATCCCGCCCAGGATATACCAACCGATGGCGGCAACCGCGAAGGCAATGTGCAACCAGTGGGATTTGCTCCAGTTGAGGCGCGGCCAGCGATTATTGCCCGGCGCCTGTTTGTCGATGTTTGTCTTCCCCATAAATCCCCCGGTTGCAGGCCATCCAGTCACCTGATTGGCCATTCGATTCTGACGTATCAGAATGCTGGTGTCAACCCTCCCCAATCCCGTATGATTATTCCGCCCAAGCTGTTCGCCAAAAGAGGAGGGTAAATTTGATGCGCTTTTTTGGGTCATTACTGATATTGCTGGCCTTGGCGGCTTGTAGTGCTGGGTGTCGCTCCTGTTTATTCGTCCGCCCTGATACTTAAGGACTTACGAGGTCGGGCAAAATCACCCAGTTTCTGCTTATCGTCCGCGGCTCACCTGATAATCGTGTCCAATATCCCGTCTAAACTCACATATTGAGAATATGACTTAGAATCTCAGGCCACGTTAACTGCTATTCTACAGGCCGGATGGGCTTTCAGGAGGGACACGTCAGGAACTTATTGGTTGAAATCAATTGACACCCCATGAAATATATCTTATGATATAATATCAATGGTATTTTAATCTTAAGATTTATCCACGGAAGGCCGATAATGAGATCAATACGGAGATGGATCAATGGGCCGCCCAAATAGGGATGATGTTGTTTCATTCCTTCGGCAATTCAAAAGAGCGGCACTCGGGCCTCCGGAAAGACTGGAAATCTGGAGTGCCATCAAGAACGTGGACGGCCTGCTGCAGCTTGGCATCAATGCCGTCATGAGGAACGATTACCTGATTCAGCTCACACCGGAGGACTACTGCGAAGGCCCCAAAGACGATGACGATTCGAGTCGCGGGGGTGAAGTCTGGATCTTCGGAATGACAATTGGCGACCAGGAAGTCTACATCAAGTTGAAGGTAGTTGGAGAGGAACCGTTCGATATGGCCATCTGCCTTTCGTTTCACCCTGCGGAACGCCCGTTGAATTACCCATTCCGCAAATGACGGAAGAAAGGGGGGAACTCATGAAGTCCTTTTGCCCACACTGTGAAAAAGAAACGTCGGCAACCAGTGTTCTGGCCAAGCTGGAATATACGATCAAGGGCGTTGATGTATCCATCGAAGCACCGCTGATCAAGTGCGCTGTCTGCGAGAACGAATTCGAAAGTCCGGAGATGGGGCACGACGTTGCCGATCTGGCACTCCGGGCCTTCCGAAAAGAGGTTGGCCTCCTATCCCCGGAGGAGATCAAGACTTTCCGCAAGTCTTTGGGGTTGACCCAACATGATTTGAGCGAACTTCTGGGTTGGGGAGGAGCAACCCTCAGTAGGTACGAAAACGGAGGGTTGCAGGATGAAGCCCATGACCGCGCCATGCAAATGATCATGGAGCCAGATGCCTTGTTGGGTGTCATTGAAAACAATCCAGGCCTTCTCACCCAGGAAAAACGGGATCACCTTGCCAAAAAGCTGAAGACCAGGGAAAACGCCGAATCCGCCTTTCAGTCCTTCTCAAAGCGGTTTTTGACTGATTACAAAGCCGACATTGACAGTGGATACCGACGTTTCGATGCTAAGAAGTTCCTGGCCATGGTGTCACATTTTTGTCGAGATTCTGGAATACCCAAGACCAAATTGAACAAGCTTCTTTGGTACTCCGACTTCCTCTGCTTCAAACACAACACCGTCTCCATCTCTGGGGCCAGGTACGCCCATCTGCCTTTTGGCCCCTGCCCGGATAACTATGAATTTTTTATCGCATTCCTGACTGATATCGAAAAAAGCCTCGCCATCGAGGAGGAATTCAAAGGGACCTATTCCTGGGAGGTTCTCGTTTCTTCTAGCACTCCGGACTATTCGATCTTCACCAATACCGAAATTCATATTCTTTCATCTGTAGCCAAATATTTTGAGAGCAAGACTGCCAGTGAAATCAGTGAAATTTCCCATAAGGAGCGGGGATTCCAGGAAACCCGTGACGGCGAAATCATTTCCTATGAATTTGCGGATGGGTTGGTTGGGGTGGAATAATTGGACTTTTTTGCCTTTCAGAACCAGTCCAATGCCTGGGGCTTCTATTTGTAGGAATGCCAGACCCTCCCGGGCACTTCAGATGCTAGGATAGTGCACACTGAAGGAGGTCCGGACCATGAATAAAGAAGCTAGAGACCATCTCGCCGCCCATCGTAAGTACGTAACTTTGGAGTACGCCAAAGCCATCGGTAACAACATGGAAGCATGCCAGGATTTCGGTGTAGCGAGATCATCGTTCTACGAATGGAAGAAAGCCTATGCCAAGGGCGGGAAAGCTGGGTTGCTCCGCAAGAAGCCAATCGCAAGGAGCCAC
>QNAI01000184.1 GCA_003641745.1 Verrucomicrobiota bacterium
ATACGCTGAGCATATCGAAAGTGTCCGGGACAGCGGTCATCGGTTATGTTTTTGCCTCAGAAAAGGATTCCCTGGGCAATAATACGCCGCTGACCGGTGTGATCATCGAAGTGGTGGGCGATGAAGAGAACACAAGAACGATCACGGGTAACGACGGATCTTTCACCTTGGATGACGTCCCGTCCGGTCGGTTCTTTGTCAACGTCGATGGTCGTCCGGTAACCGGCCAGTTTCCTGATGGTGACTACTACCCTTTCGTCGGCAAGGCTTGGGATGCCGTCCCCGGGCGGGATGATAATCTGGCGGCCGGAACAGGAGAGATCTTTCTTCCTTTGGTCGTAGCCGGCTCGTTGCAGACGGTCAGTCAGACCGAGGATACGGAGGTCGTTTTCCCCGCGGCGGTTCTGGATGAAAATCCGGATCTGGCCGGAGTCAGCATCATGGTCCCGGCAAATTCGCTGTTTGCCGATGATGGGACTCGTGGTGGCAAGGTGGGCATTGCTCCGGTGCCGCCCGATCGAATTCCGGAGCCCCTGCCCGAAGGTCTGAACCTTCCCCTGGTCATCACCATCCAGACCGATGGAGCCACCAATTTCGACCGGCCCGTTCCGGTTCGGTTTCCCAACCTGCCGGATCCCCTGACCGGGCGGATCCTGCCGCCCGGTGCGAAATCCGCCCTCTGGAGCTTCAATCACGATACGGGTCGGTGGGAAATGGGAGGCCCGATGACTGTTTCGGCTGACGGGAAATATCTGATTTCGGATCCCGGGGTTGGCGTCCTTCAACCTGGTTGGCACGGAGGCGGGCCCGGCACAGAGGGCGAAGAAGGTGGTGGCAGTCAGCACCGTGATCCGTGTGCCAGGTTATGCGCACTGGCCCTGAGTGGTGGCGTGCAGTCTGGTCTGTCCGCTTTTCTGACCGGGTTGGGGGTCACATCGATCCCTATCATCGGCGATGCGATTTCCGGAGTCATCAATATTGGAGGGGCCCTGGTGGATTGTAACATCGATCCGCCGAAGTGTGCCGAATTTGTCGAGGGAGCCGTCATCAGCACGGTGGCCGGCTTGATTCCGGTGGCCGGCGATATTGTGGCCCTCGGTCTCGCCGCCAAAAGCACCAATGACCGGGTTCAAGCCTATGCCGCCTGCATGGATCTGGTCGATAAGCAACGGCGAGCGTGGGAACTGCAGCAGGAGATTGATGAAGCAGGCACCGAGGCAAATGATATTCTGATCGGTGAACCCGGGCGTGAGTTGGGCGACGGCCTCGGCCCGACCATGGAGCGGATCAAGGATGCAATGGATGACGATGGCAAAGTCGACGACGATGAGCAGGACTCGATTGTCGATGGCGCCCGCGATGGCGATCGGGACGCAACCGATCGCCTGGTGACACGAGTGCGTGATCTTTCCGAGAACGGCCCGTCAACCACCGAGAGAGACGATCTTGAGAGCGCCTACGCCCGCCTCCTGACCGCCTACGACGATGCGTCTTCCCTCGGTTGGACCAGCACCAGGTTCTTCTGGGACGAGTTCAGCATCGACCTGTCAATCCAGCAGGCCGAACTCGTCAAGGACAAGCCCCTCAAGGCGGTTCGTCTCTACTGGCGGCTGGTAGATTTTCAGAATGGTTTCATTCAGAGGGGGAGAACCAATGCCTCGGGCAAGATTGTCGGAATTATTCTCCGGCCGAATACCCTTTATTCAATCGAGTACGTCTGCCCGTTTACCAAGGAGTATGCCGTCACCGTTTTTCGATCGGCGGATTCAGGACGGCCGACGAATATCCCGAGGGCCATCTTCATCGACCCGCCGCCTCCGGACACGGACGAGGATGGTCTGCCCGATATCGACGAGGTGGTCATAGGCACGGATATCAATGACAAGGATACAGATGATGACGGCATCAACGATTGCGCTGAGGTTCTTCAGGACCGCAATCCTCTGGATGGCCTTGCAGTGGCGACGGGTGTGATCGCGGCTGCACCTGCTCCGGGACCGGCTTCAATCATTTGCACCCTGAACGACCGTGCCATACTGGGAGGGTCATTCGGAGTCGTCGTTTACAATATTGAGTCGGCTTTCCGGCCTTTCCGAGAGGCGCAGGTTGTTACTCCGGGCAGTGTCGTGGATATCGCCTGTGCCGGAAATAGAATCGTCACAGCGGTCGGAACATCAGGTCTGGCCCTGGTGGACTTCACGGACCCGCCGAATGCTGAAATCTACGCGCGGGTTCCGGTAAACGGACCACCGACTGTGGCGTCTGCGGATCCAGGTGAACGACCGATGGCCGCGGACGCGAAGCCGACCGCGATTGCCACTTCCGCAGACGTCGTCGTAACCAACGGAAACATCATCTACGCGGGTCTGGATAATGGTGATATCGTTGCCTATGATCTCAATTCAGGCATCGAGCTGAATCGGATTACGGTTGGGTCCACCCGATTCCAGGATTTTGAACTCGGGGACGGCTATCTCTACGCGCTCGTCCATCAGAACCTCTACGTGGTCGAGGTCGACGGCGCCTTCATGCAGCAGGCGGGATCTGCAATCTCGAGTCCGGGCATCGTGGGTGTGGGCAATCGCCGATGGCGGCTTTTCTATGGGATTGACTACCTGCTGGCAGCGCATTCCCAAGGCTACAATGCATTCGATCTTTCGAACCCGGCCGCTCCCTCCCTACTGGCCCAGAACACGACCAACCAGTTTGGCTGGAAACGGATCGTGGCCAACGGCTCCGGGTTGGCCCTCGCTGCGGTCAGCCCCAATAGCACCGACGATGGAGCACACGACATCGATGTCTACGAAATCGGCCTCGACGCCGATGAATCCACCTACCTGACGACCTTCCTCACTCCGGGTCTCGCGGCCGATGTGGCCATCAACAACGGTCTCGGTTACGTGGCGGACACGGGTTCCGGGCTCCAGGTGATAAACTATCTCGCCTACGACGATCAGGAGGCGGACCCGACCTGTGCCCTCTCCAGCAACGCCTTCGAGGGCAAATTCGAGGAAGGGAAGGTCATGCGTTTGCTCGCTGCGGTGTCAGATGACGTCCAGGTCCGTGATGTACAATTCCTCGTCGATGGTGATCTTGCATTCCGTGATGGCAATTTCCCGTTCTCGCATCGCTTCGTCGCACCCACCATTGCCGAGGCAGGGGAGTCATTCACCATTCAGGCCATCGCCACCGATACGGGTGGAAATACTTCGGTCACCGACATCCAGGTTATCACCCTGGTGCCCGACGCCACCCCGCCGACGGTTCGGTTCGTCAAACCGGTTGACGGGTCGATTGTGGGTGAGGTCGACAAGGCGGTTTTGATCATCAGCGAACCGATCGACCTTGATACCCTCGATTCGACTTCGGTCCGGGTAACCGAAGCGGGCGAGGATGCCCTGCCCGGCACCGGCGATGACGTTATGATCGGCGGAATCACTTTTCAAACATCCGAAGATGTCACCGTCCTGACCTTGTCAATCAATCCGGCAGCCGGACCGGGCCTGTATCGGATAGAGGTCAATGCGAACCTGACTGATCTGGCCGGCAACGGGGTGTCGCCCACTTTCACTTCCAGATTCCGAGTCTTCTCCTTTACCGACAACGATGGCGACGGCGTCCCGGATGAACTGGAGGAGGTCCTGAACCTCGATCCGACCAAGTTTGATACGGACGGCGATGGCATTTCCGACGGCGAGGAAGACTTCGACGGCGATGGCGTTTCCAATACAGCCGAGGCCTTCATCGGATTCGATCCGACCAAGACAGATACGGATGAGGACGGGACACCGGACGCCGAAGAGGACAGGGATGCCGACGGGCTGGTCGACTTTAAGGAGTTTGCCGCCGGCACGGCATTGGACGATGTGGATTCCGATGACGATGGACTGGACGACTACTCCGAGATACTCGACGGGTCCGATCCATTGAACGCCCTGAGTCTCCGGCGGGAGATAGTCGAATCTCCAACCGTAACCTATTTCAACGGAATTGGGGAATACGGTTCCGATCCGAGTCGGCGATTCGTTTCCAGCGCCGCCGTCACCTTCTTCAACGATCTGACCCAGGCGGATGCGGGCGACCACTTTGTGGCGTCGCCGCCGGTAACCACGCTCAATCAATAGAATTTATATAGAACCCCCGAACCTGTTAAAGTTATGAATGCACATAGGCTTCATCGGGAAATTTCCATCGGAAATCGTCTGTTTTCATTTGGACGTCTGCTCGCCCCGATCAGCGTACTGGCTCTTGCCGCGGGTCTGGCGGAGGCCCAGAATCTGGCCTATACAAGTCCGTCCGATGGCTCTGACGGTGCTTTGTCTATCCTGGCGTCATTCGCTTCCGGAGTGGAGGGGACGGCGATTGCCTACGATCCGGTCCGCAAGGAACTCGTGGCGTTCGGAGGGACCCAGGGCAACGTTGATAATACGCCGGGCAGCAGCGTGGTCGGCTTGAACACAACCTGGATTGACGATGGCACAGGATGGAAAGCGGTAGCGCCGACCACGAGTCCCAGTCCTCGCTTCGGTCACGCCATGGTATGGGATCCGAATTCCAATGGAGGCGCCGGCGCGATCCTGCTCTACGGCGGACGTACGAATGGATCCGAGATCACACCGGAGACCTGGATCTGGAAAGGTGATGACGTAAATCCGACCTGGCAGAAACTCAATGTCGGGACGCAGCCACTCGGCCTGAGGCTCTTTGGCATGGTCTATGATGCTGCGCGCGATGAAGTCGTCCTCTTTGGTGGCGCATCAGGAAGTTCAGTCAAGCAGGACACCTGGACCTGGAGTGGAACCGCTTGGACCCCGAAGACCCCCGCCAACAAACCGCCCATTCTCTGGGGACACCAGATGGCCTACGACGCGACGCGCAACCTGGTCGTCCTCTTTGGCGGCAAAACCGGGGGAGGAGCCCTGCAGGACAAGACCTATACCTGGAACGGTTCAAATTGGACAACGGTCGTAAGCACGACCAAACCGGGAGTTCGAACCGGACATTTCATGGAATATGACTCGGGCTCCGGTCGAGTCATTCTCTACGGGGGGACTTCGAATGGTCAGACCGGGAAATACAGTGATACCTGGAGTTGGGACGGCGTTGACTGGGCGCAACTGGATCTTCCTGTGGAGCCGCCACCACGGTACTTCGGCGATGCAACCTATGACTCGGACGCCGGGAAGATTGTTATTTTCGGTGGGGAGATTGAGGAAAAGAACAGTTCGAATCAATATCTCACGGTCGCCGATGTCTGGACCTTTGCCGGGGCGAAATGGGATCCTGTGTCCGCGTCGCGATATGTGATCGATATTTCCGATAAGCCGGATGGTATCTGGAACTACACTACGATTGATATCGCAGCGGGTGTGGTGGTGACTTTTAACAGGAATGCGGCCAACACGCCTGTCATCTGGCTGGCCAACGGCGCCGTTACGATAGATGGTACGGTGCGGTTGAATGGACAGGACGCGGTCAAAAATACCCGCACGCCGGGTGAAGGCGGTCCCGGCGGCTACCGGGGTGGGTGGGGCGCCTTGCGCCAGGATACGGATCCATTTTCCTATTCGGGCGAAGCGGGTCTGGGACCTGCTGGCGGGCGACAGGGGGAGAACCGGGGAGATTGGGCAACTGCCGGCCAATATGGCAACGCATATGGTACTCCGTACGTTGATCCGTTGATCGGAGGGTCAGGCGGTGGTGGCGGCTCCGGAACGGAAACAGGTCACGGTGGTGGCGGTGGTGGCGGTGGTGGCGCCATTTTGATTGCCTCTTCGCGTGATATTACAGTTAACGGCTCGATCACCGCCAAAGGAGGCGACAAGAGTCAACTCAATGGTGATGGTGGCTATGGCTCAGGCGGTGCGATCGTGCTGGTGGCCGACCGCGTTCTCGGCACAGGCACCCTCAATGCGAGGGCCTTTGTTGAAACCAATATCCTCCGTCGTGGAGTTATTCGCGTGGAAGGTTACGAACGTCCGCTGGCGGCAAATGCTTCGCCGCAGGCGATCGGAACTGTACCCTATGCCGGCCGTTCTTTCGAAAACATTCCCACTCTATCCGTGACCAGTATCGCCGGTCAGCCGATTCCCGCTTTGCCCCTTGGTCTGGCAGAGGCTCCGGACCTGACATTCTTCGATGCGGCCCCGGTCGATATTGTGGTCACCGGACAGAATATTCCTGATGGAACGGAGATTAAGCTCCGACTCACCGGAGGTCCCACAATCGTTAAACTCCCCCTGGATGGAGAGTCGCCGGTCACGCTTTCCGGCGGATCAGCAACTTTCAATACCATCATCCCACAAGGCCTCGGCGCCGTCCAGGCGACGGCCGAGTTTTCTCAGTAATTGGAAAGACTGCGCGCCTCTACCTTTTGGATACAATCGAGGAAATTGAAGTGAAAACACCCCTGAGACATTTCGTAGCATGCTTGGCGTTCATCGGCTTGGCGACGGTGGCTGTCGGGGGTTCCAGTCTCGGTCTGGGTCCATCTTCAGGAGAGGTCGATTCGCAACTGGATGTACCCGTGATCTTCAATTCCACCGATGGTGTGGTCGGTGTTCAATTCGATCTGATCTATGACCCGTCCGAGGTTTCTCTTTTTGAGGAACCGTTCGCCGGTACGTCCGTGGGGAACCACGGGGTTGATAGCGAGGAGATCGAATCAGGCCGGACCCGTGTTGTGGTCACCTCGAATACGAATGAACAGCTGGCGAGTGGCTTTCTCAGTATCATTCCGCTGAAACTGGAGAAGGCGGTCACGGAAGGAATCGATAGCGTGACCTTGGATAACGTGATTTTTGCCAATGAGAGTGGCGATTCAGTGTCTGTGAATCTCGCCGCCTTCTATGGTGCGTATTTTGGCAGCATGGCAGGAGGGAGCGATTCCGGAGAGTTCGCTCTTTTCGTTCGCCCCGACCAGTCAGCTGTGTTCCTGGCCTATATTCCCTCATCCGACACCGGACTCCTGAATCTCAATGTCTCCATTGATGAAGACGGGATGTTTTCATTCACCACGGATGGTGGAATCACGGTCACCGGTGATATCGATGGATCGGCGCTCGCCGGCACCATTTCACCGGATGGGCTGACCTTTTCCGGGACCCAATCGATCCTTCTGGGTGATAATCTCGATCAAGCCGGAATCTACGAAGCCGCCGTGGTCAATTCATCAAGCGGTCTCGCTTACAGCATCATCGGCGCCGATGGTCGGACCTATCTCTACGTGAGCGACCCGACCGCCACCGATGCCGGGAGCGGAATGGTCAATCTCATGGGCGAAGGTGCCATAACCACCTCCGGTGGCGTGACTTTTTCCATCAACGCCGACGCGGACACCTCCTTGTTTACGGGGAACTTCACGATTGGGGGTCAGGAGGGGACCTTCCTCGGCCTGATGGAGGGAACTGAACGC
>QNAI01000185.1 GCA_003641745.1 Verrucomicrobiota bacterium
CCTACATAGTTCCTACATAGCACGCCCGCCCGCAAGAGGGACAGCCTGAACTATTTGGGCAAACACTATTTCAACCGAGCTCATTGCGCGCAATGGGCTCCCGGGAGAACACCGATCAGGCGTAACACCATTCCGGGCGCACCCTTGGACGGGGGAGCATGAGGTCAGACTTTGGACTTATGTACTCGCCTGCTCTGAGGCATTGAAGAGGATAGACGGGATGCCCGGACCTCAGCGAATCGAATTTTCAGGAATGATCGACCACGTTCTGAATCGGGGGAACCGCTTTTCGGCGAAACGGCATACCTCGGATTGGCAAGAATCAAAAACCCGACCCTTTCCAGGAATCGAAGACAATGACTGAGAATGATACCAAATGCAAACTGGCTCTCATCGGCTGCGGTGGCCTGGGCCGTGTCCATGCAGAATGTATTTCCAAAATCGACGGCGCCGCGTTTTCGGCCTATGCCGATATCGACCAGGGAGCAGCTGATCGGGCTCTGGCCGACTTTGGCGGGGACTATGCGACCACGGATGTTGCCAAGGTCTTTGAAGACCCGCGAATAGAGGCAGTCTATATCTGCACAAGGCATGATTCTCATGCATCTCTGGCCATCGATGCCGCACGTGCGGGGAAGCATGTCCTGATCGAGAAACCTCTCGCCCTGGATATGACGGACTGTGAAAAGGTCGCTGCGACAATCAGGGAGACGGGGACGGTTCTCATGCCGGCCTTCAAGATGAGGTATTACCCGCTCATCAGGAAAGCCCGAGAGTTCATACCCCATCCATCCATCATCGTGGGGCAGATGATGGACAATCGGTGGGGCGATGACAACTGGGCCCAGGATCCCATTCAGGGCGGTGCAAATGTCCACAGCCAGGGTTGCCATACCACGGACATAATCCGCTATTTTTCCGGATCGGAACCGGAATCTATCTGGGCCGTGGGGGGTATGATGACTCATCCCGGACATGCGTGCATCGACCAGTGTGTTGCGTCCATCCGCTTCAAATCAGGATGCGTTGCGAGTTGGGTCCAGGGAGATTCCTCCTGCCCGCCCTTTACCAGCAAATTCTTCTTCCAGTTGTACAGCGCAGATGGCAGGTCAGTTCAGCTCTATGACCGATTGAAGAAGGCGACTTTCTTCGATGGAGAAAAGACATGGACAGAGGTCCGTGAAGATGAGGAAGGCTTTCAGCTGGAAAATGAAGCCTTCATCAAAGCCCTGTCGGAAGGGCGGCAGCCCGCGCTGCAGGTGGACGATTGCATACAGGCAACCCGCATTGTTCTCGCTGCCGACAAGGCGATTCGCACTGGTGAAGTTCAAAATTTCACAACATGAAAATTGGTATTGTTGATCTCGATACAAGTCACCCTCAAAACTGGATTCCCCTCATCCGGGAATTGGGACATGAAGTCGTCGGACTCATTGACCACGGAGGGGTTCATCCATCCGGTTATGCGGCGTCTTTTGCCCGGGATCTGGAAATCCCGAAGGTCTTTGCATCGACTGATGAAATGGCCGGGCAAGTGGATGCGGCGATTATCCATTCGTGCAATTGGGATGTTCATCTGGAACGCGCCCGCCCTTTCCTGGAAGGCGGCAAGGCTGTCTTCATCGATAAACCGATGGTCGGAAACAGGAAGGATCTGACGGCCCTGCTTGAATATGAGAAAGCAGGCGCATGTCTGACCGGTGGCTCCTCTTTTCTCTATTGTCGGGAATCAGAAGACTATCTGAGTCAACCACTCGAAGAGAGAGGAACGCCGCATACTGTTTTTGCAGGATGTTCCGTAGATGAGTTCAATTATGGGAGCCATGCCTATTCCCTTCTCCTTTCAATTCTCGGGCCGGGGATTCAAAGGGTTCGGCATCTGGGCGGGTCGGTGCAGCGCCAGCTTCAACTGAAATGGGAAGGAGGCAGGACCGGCTTCCTTTCCATCGGCAGTCAGGAATCCTGGTTGCCGGCATACGCAACTATTGTAACCGAGAAGGCAGTGGCTCAATTCATTACCGACACCAGCCTCCTCTACCGGGCTCTTCTGGTAAAGGTGCTTCCCTACCTGGCTGGCGAGGTGGAGGATCCCCCAATGAAGTTGGCGGACATTGCCGAGGTGGAGCTGGCTGCATTGGCAGCACGCACTTCATGGCTCAACGGAGATGTCGAGGTGGAGCTCGACGAAATCCCCTTCGATGAACAGGGCTATAATGGGGCTGGGTTTGAGAAGGAATATAGAGCGGCCCGCTACTCGTGAGAATACGAATGCGTTCTGTAGCCGCCTCAGTCGCGCGGACGATGATGATTCCGTTTTGCGAGACAGGACACTGACCCCAAACGTTTCAGAAAAACCACAGAGGAAGGAAGGGTGAGGTTGCGTGGATACTCTGTGTCCTCTGTGGTAAAAAATTAACCACACTTTGTATCTTCACTTTCAGTGAACCTGAAAACTCTGCCATATTTCCCGTAACCTATTGGAATGCAGAAATGTATGGATATTTCAGTTTGATTTTATGAGACTTTGAGGTAACCTTTCAACCTCCATCCCTCATCCGGTTCGAACCAGTCCTCCGGTCTGCCCTGGCCGACCAATCGGCC
Source organism: Verrucomicrobiota bacterium (assembly GCA_003641745.1). GTDB lineage: Bacteria > Verrucomicrobiota > Verrucomicrobiia > Opitutales > Opitutaceae > B12-G4. The sequence continues at coordinate 2,602 of QNAI01000185.1, forward strand.
TTCATTCATCACCACGACGTGATCACATAGAGCCATCACCTCTTCGGGTGCATGGGTGACGTAGACCATGGGAATACCGAATTCGTCGCGAACCTTCGCCAGGTAAGGTAGAATTCGGGATTTCAACTCCCGATCCAGGCTCCCCAGCGGTTCATCAAGCAGTAACAGTTCCGGTCGGGAAATCAAGGCCCGCCCCAAGGCCACGCGTTGCCGCTCACCGCCGGAAAGGCGCGCGACGGAACGGCTCAGCAGATGAGAAAGCTCCAGGACCTCCACCACATGCATGAAGCTGAAAACATCGCTCTTCGTATCCACTCGATGGGGACACCCGTAAAGCAGGTTGCCCTCGACCCGAAGGTGGGGAAACAGGGCATCCTCCTGAACCACGTAACCGATGCGGCGATCCCTGGTCGGCATCCGAACCCGATTTTCGACATCGGTCAGGACCCGGCCTCCAAGCGCGATGCGACCGCGGCTCGGCATCCGCAGCCCCGCCACCAGGTCAAGGACGGTTGTCTTGCCGGCGCCGGACGGTCCGAACAATCCGGTCACCCGGCCCTCAAACCGTAAATCCAGATCCACCGTGAACGGGTCGAGGGGACAGGTCACCCGGTGCAGAACCAGATTCATGCCGTTGTCCTCCGATTTCGGTGTATCAGTTCACCTGCGACAACGGCCGCAAACGCGAGGACGATCGACATGCTCATCAACACGAGCGCTTCGCGATCCCGCCCCAGTTCGATCAAACTGTAAATGGACAGGGAGAGCGTGGCGGTCTTGCCGGGTATATTCCCCGCCACCACGACGGTCGCTCCGAATTCACCCAGCGCTCGCGAAAAGGCGAGGAGAACGCCTGCCGCGACGCCTCTTGAGGCCAACGGCAGGGTGATGGTGAAAAAGGTCCTCCAAGGTCCCGCGCCCAGGGTATGAGCGACTTGCTCCAGACGCGGATTTACCTCGGCAAAAGCCGAACGGCAACTTCGCACAAGCAACGGGAATGCCATCACAGCCGCCGCGATGACAGCAGCATACCAGGTAAACACGATATCCCAGCCCCACCACTCGTGCAGCCACCTTCCGATCCAACCGTGGCGTCCAAAAACCCAGAGCAGAATCAAGCCCGTGGCAACCGGGGGGATAACCAGAGGGAGGGCGACCAGGGTTTCCACCAGGACTTTGCCGCGCCATGATTTTCGCGCCATCAGCCAACCCAGAAGCAGACCGCACGGCAGGATCAGAAGCGTACTGGCCGTGGCCACGCCGAGCGAAAGGCGAAGGGTTCTGAGCAGATCGACTTCCATCACGGCGCCTCTGACCCGGGTTTCTCACCGACCGATACCTTTCGTACGGACTCGATGAAACCGTGAGAAATAAAAATCCGCATGGGTTCGGGTTGGGAAAGGAAAGAAACGAATCGAGTGGCCAGGGGATTCAGTCTATCTTTCCGAACAACCGCAACCGGATACGAAATAACGGGGCCTTCATCGATCGGTACCCGGTATAGAATCGAAGCACGGGTGGACCTGATGGCATCGGTCAGGTAGACGAACCCGGCTTCGACATTTCCTGACTCAACCGCAGCCAGCGCGGCACGTACGTTCGCGGTCGGGATCACCTTGGGCACAAGTGTGTCCCAAAGCCGCTGATCCTGCAGGAAGGTCCGGGTGTAGATTCCGGCCGGAACCGAGCGGGGATCCGCCAATGCGATCCGGGTGACTGACGCCGGGACCAGGTCTCGTTCATCCGACAGTTTGAGTTGGGAATCCACCGGTACGACGATCACGAGTTGGTTGCCCAGGAGGCTGTGCCGGGTGTCCGCGACCAACCATCCGCCCCGTTCGAGATCATCCATCTTCGCTTCGTCGGCCGACATGAACACGTCGGCCGGAGCACCCGACTTTATCTGCCGTGCCAGGATGCTCGAGGAGGCGAAATTGAATACGATCTCAGTCGATTCAACCACCTCAAACGCCTGTCCCACCTCGGTCATGGCGTCGGCCAAACTCGCCGCGGCAAAGACAAGGAGCGGGTCGGCGGGCGATTCGGCGCGGGCGTTCGGGAAGATACGGAACAGGGAAACCAGGACACATATCGAGAACATGGTCGGGAATATCGCTTGCGTTCGGTGGCGGCGCGTCCGGAGGCCACGCCCTACCTTTAGGCAGAGGCGGTGCTTCAGGCAGATGGGTAGGGCGTGGCCTCCGGACGCGCCGCTCAGAACCAAAGTCCGAAGCAACCGATAAAGGATCCTGAATGCCGTCCACACAGTCATCAGCCTCATCTTACCTGACCCACAGCCGATGCGAGATCCTCTTCGACTGAGCCACAGTCAGGTTGGGCGGGCGGATGGCTTCCATCGGCGCAGCATAGGCCTTGAGCAACCGGGTCGCCTGGTCCTTCAGGGAGCACCATCTTTCCCAATCGAAATCCGGTGCATGGGTGATATGTCGCAACAGGCTCCACCACTCGAGTCGTGCCCGCTCCAGATCCCCGGGCCGGAGCACATCGCTGAACAGCTCTCGATTCAGACCTGATGCTCCCACTTCCGCCAGGACTTCGGCCGCACCGTCACCATAGTGTGTCGGGAGACCCCGGATGAGGTATCCCTCGAAGGTGGCCTCCCCGTAGCATGCTCGGCAGGCATTCGCGAGGCGGGCGCTGGTGCGGGCAAATTCCTCGAACCGATGCCCGGCCCGGAGATTGGCGAGGTCGAAGGCCAGATCTTCGATGGGATAGTCCTCGTCCTCAAGCGCCGCCGCCACGGCCAGGCCTTCACCGTGATGGAAGAAGCTGAAGATGGCCCCCCTTCTGGTGGGACGTCCCAATCGATCGATGAGCCGGAGGCGCATCCAGGCGGAAGCGGGAGATGACCGCGGACTCAGCTGGTTTTCGCAATCCGGCAATTCGGAACAATGCTGGCACTCGACCGGATACGCCTTTCGATCAGGCGGATCGAGCAGCCCGCAACCATGTTCATCGCGATAGGCGGGCATCTCCACATGGCCGAAGCTGATTCTCGCGACCAATCGCCCGGATCTATCCGAGAGATCGAACAGCCGTCCGCCTCCCGTCAGTTCAGAAATCACATCGGGGAGCCATCGTCGTATCTCCGGCTCAGCCCACTCGCGGGTCGGCCCGACCGTATTCCAGTCCGGCATCGAACGAAGCATGCGCCGAACGGTCTTGGTCAGCCTAAAACTCCCTTCCCGGTCCGCCACGTCCACGGCAATGATGAACTGCCGGCCATAGACCTTCTCTGTTCCCTCCGACAACCGACAGATCGATCCTCTACCCAGGTTGGCGAGCCCATCGGGAGAGCTCAGGATCGGGCGCCAGTGTTGGCCGACCCGACGCAGAACGTGATCCAGGTCCATGGGCTCGAGTTCCGGGCGTTGCACCCAGACACCATGCGAGTCGAGCATTTCCACCACCAGGGGCCGGGCATGGCGGGCGCGAAGGGCGTCGATGCGGAGGCCACAGGGCATCCCACCGGTCTCAAGCGACCGCTCGACCCCAAGGGTTGGTGTGACTGCCGTATAGAGTCGTCTCATCAGATCCAGGGCAGCCGGGAATGGGTCCTCTTCACGATCGGCGGCTGCCTGCATGACCGCAAGCAGGCTCGGCCATTCGAGTGTCGGCGGACGGCGCACGACCAACGGGCGCGATTCGCTCAATCGAGGTCGATCCGGAGCCACCAGGACATAGCCGATCTCGTCGAGGCCGCGGCGACCGGCCCGGCCAAACATCTGGAGCAACTCGTCCGGTCGGATAAGGTACTGCATCTGGCCGGACGTGTATTCGTTGTCAGTCACCAGAACCGAGCGCATGGAAAAATTAATACCCGCGGCCAAACCCGTAGTTGCCACGACAACACGCAATTGCCCAGCCTTGGCCAGCGGTTCCACCACGCCGGCCCGCTGCTGATAACTGAGTCCGCTGTGATGAAACGCGATGCGCGACTTGATCATTTTTTCAAGGCGATTGCCGGCCATGCTTTTCTGCTCCCTCGAAAGCACCAGCGGGTCGATGATCGGGAGGGCACCCGCAATGTGACGCGCAATCTTCTCGGCGGCTTTTCGTTGAGGTGCAAAAACCAGAATCGGTCCGAGATCCGCCATCAGAGCACGGGCAATCAATCGGGGCCAGAAACCCCGAATCGACGAAGGCACCCGCTCATTCAGGGAATCGAGATGGATTTCCTCGAGCGGCACGGGTCTGTGTCGATGGGAAACCAACGCCGCCCGGCGCCCGATGCGGTTCAACCACTCGACCAGATCCCCGGGGTTGCCCACGCTTCCGCTGAGCAGAAGCAACTGTGTATCTTCCGGAGTCATGGCGATCGCCAACTCGTAACTCACACCCCGGATCTGGTCGGCAAGCATCTGGTATTCGTCCACCACCAGAAGGCCCGGGCCTTTCCGTTCCAGGAAGCGTGATCTTTGGGTCTCGAGAGTCGCCACCACGACGGGGGCTTCGAGATTCTCAGCCACGTCCCCGGTCGCAATCCCGACATCCCAGCCACGAGCCCGCCATTCAATCAATATGTCGTTGGCCAGAGCTCGGGTCGGCACCGTGAAAACGGCTTGGCGCCGAAGTCCCTTTTCCACGAGTAACTCAAAGATATAGGTCTTCCCGGCCCCGGTTGGCGCGTCGACCACCACATCGAAACCCTGATTGAGCGATCGCACCGCCTCCTGCTGCCAGAGGTCGGGTATCTTCAGGTTGATTTCCAATGAACCAAGGCCGTTCATGAAAATACTGCTACCAGACCCGAACCCGAATGCAACCCGCC
>QNAI01000186.1 GCA_003641745.1 Verrucomicrobiota bacterium
AGCCCAATGGCCTGGCGGGCGGAATTCGGCCGCGACCTGCGACTGTCAGGAGGAGTCGACAAACGAGTCATCCCGCAGGGCACGGAAGCGATCCGAAAGCACCTGGCTGAGTTCATCCCTCTGATCGAGGAAGGCGGTTTCATCCCTTCCATCGATCATACTGTCCCGCCCGACATCTCATGGGATCAGTTCAGGGTCTATATGGACGCAAAACGCGCGCTGCTGGCCGGCGATTTCGCGGCGCTTGCCTGACCCCATCAGACGGCCCGAACGGGGGGTCATTGCTCACCAACCATGCATGCCAATGCATGGTTTGAGCTTTGACCCCTTCAAACCGGCCAGAACGGGGGGTCATTGCTCACCAACCGTGCATACCAATGCATGGTTTGAGCTTTGACCCCTTCAAACCGCCCGACCCCCAAAAACGGCCCTACCCTGACCCCTTCAAACCGTCCCCTCCGAATTGCCCTGGGGGAATACATGACGGCACGATCGGGTCCGAATGGACCTGACTTTTCGGACTGAGTAGTTACCTTCAGTCCAATATGTGGATTCACCCCAGGGAAACAGTTGTGATCGGCCGGGAAGCGATTGCCGTGCCGACCAATCTGCAACTCCTGGGACTGTTTCTGGCCCTCAACCTGGCCGACATCGTCCTGACCCATGTGAATATCACGCTCGGGATCGCTTTGGAGGCCAACCCGGTTCTCCTCATGGTCATCGAACGATACGGCTGGGGCGGACTCTACGGCTTCAAGGTCCTCGGCCCGATCCTATTGACCTTGGCCATCCTGCCATCGTCCAGGATCATGACCTCCAGACGTTTTTCGTATTTCCTCGTCGTGATATGCCTGCTCAGCCTCACCGGCGTCTGCAGCGGTATCTACGTTTCCATGACTTCATGGGTTAATTGACAGGGGAACGAACCGCTCCATTCGAAAGACAGACCCGGAGGGTCATCGACCCCATGGGTTGAGTTCATGATCCCGTATCCCGGACGTGACTCTACAGCGATTCAGTCAGAATGAAGATGTAGAGCCAGGTCGATTGTGCTCCAAAACATTCTGAACATCCCTCCCATGCCGGTTTGACACCGGAGAGTCTTCACTTCAGGCTGATGACCAGATTGACCGACGATTTTCGGTCCACTTCTTGTTCACCATGAAACACGATATCGGCGAAATACTCAGGGAATGGCCCGCTTCTGAAACCGAGAATGTTCGAAAGATCACAGATTCGGACGGGGTCGAGAAGGTGCAGGTCCGCGTCGACCAGGGCGCATTCCAGGGCATTCTCCAGATGGATCTGGACGGGCGACCGGACGGGCGCCGGCCCCACGGTCGCGATTTTGCCCTCGATCATTACAAGGATCGCCAGGCCCGGCACATCGTCGTGAACGGCGATGACGATCAGTTCACCCTTTCGGCTGACGACTGCGCCGAACTCTTCGAGGAAAGCTTCCGGGTCTACCAGCGTTACGTCTTCCTTCTTCAGATCGAAGACCATAGCCGCGTGGTACGGGATACCGAGCGAAACATGGAAGTGTTCCGGTTCGTCAATCGACACGCGGAAAGCGAGGAAGACCGCATGCACCTCGAGCGATGGTGGCCCTATATCATCCGCATCAACGCCACAGCTGTCTCCCTGCTTCACTCCAGAAACGACGATCTTGATCGTGCGATCGAAGTCGCGAACGAGGCGATCAACCGTATCAAGAATCTGGATCCCATCGAGGCCGAGGAGTTCAAGGATGAGAGTGTTCGTTCCCTGGAGGCTCTGGCAGAACTCGCCTCCGATTTTGAAACGAAGAAGCCCCTGGGCAAGCGGGAACAACTCGAGAGCGCCCTGGTCGAGGCCGTCGAGCGGGAGGACTACGAACGCGCAGCCGAACTCCGCGACCAGATAAACGCTTATAGGGAGACCCTCCCGTCGCCGCAGGAGGATCGGTGACTCGACCGGAAAGATCTTAATATGACCATGGAATACAAACACCTCGGACGAACAGGCTTGATGGTTTCCCCCATCTGTCTGGGCACAATGAATTTCGGTCCCTTCACCAGCGAAGAGGACAGCTATGCCATCATGGACCGTGCGCTTGCAGGGGGGGTGAACTTCTTCGATACGGCCGATGTCTACGGCCGGGTACCCGGCGAAGGTGTGACTGAACAGATCATCGGTCGATGGTTGGCCCAGGGAGGCGGTCGACGCGACAATATCGTGCTGGCGACGAAGGTCTACAACCCGATGGTCCGGGAGGGAGAATCGGATCCGAATCGGGGTGTCCGCAACCTTTCGGCAGCCAAGATCATCAAACACTGCGATGACAGCCTGCGCCGGTTGCAGACCGACCATATCGACCTTTACCAGATGCACCACATCGATCGGGCCTGTCCGTGGGACGAGATCTGGCAGGCCATGGAGACGCTGGTGACGCAAGGGAAAGTCATCTACGTCGGTTCAAGCAATTTTGCGGGGTGGGACATTGCCACAGCCAATCAGATCGCATCCAATCGACACTTTCTCGGGTTGGTCAGCGAGCAGAGCATCTACAACCTTGATAACCGCGCGGTCGAACTCGAGGTCATCCCGGCCTGCCGACATTACGGTCTCGGTTTCATTGCGTGGAGTCCGCTGGCGGGAGGAATCCTGGCCGGTGCAATGCGCAAGGCACGAGCGGGCCGACGGGCTGATGACTCGGTTCGGGAGAAAATTGAGTCCAAGCGAAGCCAGCTTCGACGTTTCGAGAACCTCTGCCGGCGCCTCGGTGAGAATCCGGCTACAATCGGGCTTGCCTGGCTCCTTCATAATCCGGTGGTCACCGCCCCGATCATCGGGCCCCGAACCATGAAACACCTTGAGGACAGTCTCCACGTTCCCGATGTCAGGCTCGATGAAAAGACGCTGAAGAAACTGGATGAGATCTTTCCCGGCCCCGGCGGCGAAGCACCCAAGGCCTACGCCTGGTAGTCCGACGGTCTGATCCAGACAGTTGGTGCATTTCATCCCGTGGGGTTCAAACTCTCGGGTGTGGAGCGCTATTCGTGGAATTGCCCCCCGTTTCTTGACCGGTGTCCCCTGAGCCCGGTATAAATCTCACTCCATGACAGAATCCATTCTCTCTCCTGAATCCACCACAATTGCATTCATCGGCACCGGAGTCATGGGCAGGAGCATGGCCGGGCATCTGCTTGAGGCCGGCTGTTCGCTCAAGGTCTACAATCGGACCCGGTCCAAGGCCGATGATCTCGTAAATGCCGGAGCCAGATGGTGCGACACTCCCGGCGATGCGGCCGCGGACGCCCGGGTGATCATCACCATCGTTGGATTTCCCGAGGACGTGGAGGCCGTCTACCTCGGTGCTGGCGGCATTGTGGAACGGGCGCCTGAGGGTGCCTACCTGATTGATATGACAACCTCGAGCCCGGAACTGGCCCGTCGTATCGATAAGGCAGCTCGCGCGAGGGGCCAACACGCGATCGATGCCCCGGTTTCGGGCGGCGATGTCGGCGCGCGGGAAGCCCGCCTGTCGATCATGACCGGCGGCTCCCGAGAGGACTTTGATGCAGTCCTCCCCATCCTCGAACTGATGGGTAAGAACATCGTCCTGCAGGGACCGGCCGGAAGCGGTCAACACACGAAGATGGCCAACCAGATCGCCATCGCGGCCGGCATGATGGGGGTCAGTGAATCGCTGGTCTACGCAAAGCGGGCCGGGCTGGATCCTGAAACCGTGCTTAAGAGCATCGGTAGTGGCGCCGCGGCCAGTTTTTCGCTGAACGTGTTGGGACCGCGCATGATTGCAGGGGATTTTGCCCCTGGCTTCTACGTCAAGCACTTCATCAAGGACATGCGCATCGCCATCGAATCGGCCGAAGCCATGAACCTCGATCTACCCGGCTTGCAACTGGCCAGGAAACTCTACAACCAGCTGGCGGCGGAAGGCGGCGAAGACAAAGGCACCCAGGCGCTCTACACTTTGATCGATCGCTAACCCAAGCTCCTGGGCGTTTCCTCCCGTGCGGGGTCGATCCCCCGCGGTCGCTGCACAAACAGCGAAATCCATCCTTCAGTTTTCAGTCGGGGGTCGCTTTCGTGCACCTCGAAGTTTCGTCCGGCATGGCTCTTCAATTCGAGACGACCGTCATCGTACCGCCTGATTACTGTGCAGTGATCTCTGATCACGTAGGTGTGGAAGTCGCCCACCTTGGTGGGAATGACGTCAACCGCTCCGGGCACAGGCCGCAGTCCCGATTCGGTTCGCTGTAAGGTTACCTGATCGTTGATTTGTATGAGTCTCATGACAGCCCCCTTCGCCCGGACCGGCAGTCAATCATATCGCCCGAATCACAGGCTCTTGGTTTCCCTTATTCTACGCGGAAAGACGAACCCTGTCAATTGCCCGCCGCGTTCAGCACGGCGAATGAGTCGGCGGTCACCAATGAGCGGGGCTGATATTCTTACCAGAAAACCGTAAAACTCCGAAATGACCGCTGAATCCTGTCGATCTACAGGAGATGAACCTCCGAGCGTTCCCATTTCCCGGTGCTCGCGGCTTGGCCGTGCTTGGCTTGATTGGTCTATTGGCAAGTCCGGGGGTTTCCGACCCCGACGCAGCACCAGATGCCGGAGTGGAAATTCTGGTTGAGAACGTCATCAACGGGGAAATCGCCGCCACGAAAACCGAAGCGTCCGGCCGTTTCATGCTTACTGGCCTGGCGCCCGGGGAATACCGGTTGATCATCGGCATCGTTCGTCGATCGAAGCTCTCCCACCCGGACGAATCGAAAAGCGCCCCCGTTCAACCGGCAGGCTACGACGTCCGGCTCTCAGTCTATGGCGGCGCCATGACCGCCCAGTGGGTTCCCGCCTCATCGCCCAAGATGCGAGTAGGCATCGTTTTTGCCGTGCCTTCCAGGGCCAACGGTACTATCGCCGGTACGATCACACCGGCCGCTCCGCCCGCGGTGCAGACCCAGATCACCTGGCCGGTCCCCCAGTCGTTCACCTACTGACTCGAAAACGACTCAAACGGGGGGTCAAACGGAGGGGTCATTGCTCGAAATTGGTGCGAACGGTGGGGTCATTGCTCGACATCTTGCATGTCAATGCGAGATCTGAGCTTTGACCCCTTCAAACCGTCCGCCAGCAACAAACAGCACTTAAAAACGGGCCAATTCAACCGGATATCCGTCCTTATATTTCAGGTTGCTGCCCGGCTTTCGACTGAGTGTCGATCGACATCCGCCCCCATGAACCCTAAACTGACGGGAACGGTTCGTATCGAGAAACTGGACTGGTTTTAGCCCGATGTCCGGCTGTCCGAAAACAGTCGGCGACCCCGACCTCAGGTGCCGTGGCCTCCCTTGGCGGGATCCACGTTCAGTGGTCGCACTCTTCTGAAAACCACTGAGATGCGTACGACTATGAACATCAGCGATTCCCTTCCATCTTTCTTATCTCTCCTCGTCCTGGTCACGGTTGTCCTGATGGCACCGGAATTCGCCCAAGCGGGATGGTCGCCTCTCCCTACCAAACCCGACAAAAAAACCAACCAAGAAAAAACCAAAGAAAATGTGTCCACTTTAAGTCAGGACGTGACAACCCTCCCCCCCAGTTTCCACTGACCACCGTCCACCGCCTTCCGTCTCCCCCCATCCCATGCAAAAAAACCACTTCGCCAGTGACAATACCTCGGGCATCTGCCCGGAAGCTTGGTCCGCCCTGGAAAGGGCCAATCGTGGTCGCCTGCCCTCCTATGGGGACGACGACTGGACCGACCGGGCGGCCGACCTGATCAGGGAACTCTTCGAAAAGGATTGCGAAGTCTTCTTTGTGTTCAACGGTACCGCGGCCAACTCGCTCGCGCTCGCGTCGCTGTGTCAGTCCTATCACAGCGTCCTTTGCCATGAACTCGCCCATGTGGAGACGGACGAGTGCGGTGCCCCTGAATTTTTCTCCAACGGCACAAAGATCCTTCTCTTGCAGGGTGATGAAGGACGCATCCTGCCGGGTGCGATCAAACATGCCATCGAGCGGAGAAGCGATATCCACTATCCGAAACCCCGCGTGGTCAGTCTGACCCAGGCGACCGAGCTGGGCACGGTGTACCAGCCCGACGAATTACGGGAGATCTGTGAAGTCGCCCACGGCCTGAATCTGAGTGTCCACATGGACGGCGCACGTTTCGCCAACGCCGCCGCCAGTCTCGGCCTGCCCCCAAAGTCATTCACCTGGGAAGCCGGGGTGGACGTGCTCTGCTTCGGCGGAACCAAGAACGGCATGGCAATCGGCGAAGCGGTCATATTTTTCCGAAAGGAACTGGCCCATGAGTTCGACTATCGATGCAAGCAGGCCGGCCAGCTCTGCTCAAAGATGAGGTTTCTTGCCAGTCAATGGGTCGGTCTGCTGGAGGATGGAGCGTGGCTCAAGCATGCCCGTAATGCCAATCGAATGGCCACCCGTCTCGCCGATGCGATAGAGCCGCTCCCGGGCCTTGCCATCAAATCAAAGGTCCAGGCGAACAGCGTTTTCCTTGACATGACCGATGCCGTCGCCCGGGGGCTGCTCGATCGCGGTTGGAAATTCTACAGTTTCATCGGGAACGCCGGTTACCGCTTCATGTGTTCCTGGGCGACCACTGCGGAAGAGATCGATGAACTTGTATCGGATATGAAACAGGTACTGGCGGAGACCGACGATGCCGGAAACGGCCGCTGAATCTGGAAGCACTCCCAAAACCTGAAATGAGTTATGGTGTGAGTCAAACTGTGAGCAGCGCAAGGCGCCTCGGTTCGTGGCGCACTGGAGGTGCGCGAGTAACCGAGGTAACGCCGCGAGCTCTCAGTTTGATCACATCCCCTTGGGGCCATGTGCGTTATGGGTTCCTTCAACCGGACAGGGCTTGCAGCCCTGTCTCCGATTGAAGCGCCTTGCTGGTGACCCAAATTCACAATGGCCATAGTCAATTCAGGTTTTGGGAGTGCTTCAAGGAGCAATGCCCGGGTTGATGTCATCGTGGTGGGCGGTGGACTGGCCGGGACAATTCTCGCCTGGACCCTCAGACAACGAGGTCTCCGGAGTGTCGTCTTCGATGATCCCTGCCGCTCGACCTGCTCGCAGATCGCCGCCGGCCTCTTCAATCCCGTCACCGGCCAACGCCTGACCATTGCCTGGCGGGTCCGCGAGCTCCTCGAGTCCGGACGCACGATATTCCGCGAGATTGAACGCATGACCGGGGGGAGGTTTTCCCATTCCCTCCCTCTGGTTCGCTTCTTCACCAGGCCCGAAATGCCCGATCGGTGGATCCGGCAGCGGGAGGAGGCTGCTGGTGCGGGTCTGGTTTTTTCCGAGTTTGGAGCCTCACCCGACCGCCGATTCCACTCTGCCTTGG
>QNAI01000187.1 GCA_003641745.1 Verrucomicrobiota bacterium
CTTGCCGACCGGGCGTTTATCCACGCGCCGGGCAATACTGCATGGGAAATGCATCAACAGCTTACCATTTGAATCGTAGGCCTGGAGTATCTTGCCCGCCAGGTGAATGAGAACCATGGAGGCCCGTTCCGTGATCGGCTGCCGCTCTACATCCGGAACCGTGATAACCGCACCGGGCCCGATCGCCTCCCAGTCCACGTCGGGGTTGAGGTTCCTTATGAGACGTGGGCTGGCGTGTCCGCGTTCCGCAGCCATCTCCAGAATGGATTCGAAACCAAGGTGGTCGATTTCGGACTTGCCGAGCCAGGTCGTCGGGTAGGGTCGCAAGGCTGCCAGGTCGTGCTGAGAAACAGTGATCAGGGTCAGGACCGGGCGGGATAGTATGAGCCTGTTGCGGGTGGATTCATCGAGGTCACCGTGAACGCGCAGATGATGCTTCCGCTGGAAGACCTCCAGTGCGGCTTGAGTCTGGGAACCGTAGACGCCATCAATCGGACCGCAGGAGATGTTTTCCCTGGAAAGAGCGATCTGGGCCTCGAGCAGGTCCGCGGCCGGGCGCGGTGCAAAAGCGGGGCGTTCGTCGGTCAGGGGCGCCACATTTTCCGTCGGGGTTGATTCGTCCGGTCCTGGTGCACCGATCAGAATGAGCGGGAGCAGGATGCCATGCAGGGCGGTGATCCGCTGATGTATCGGCTTTGCCGTCACTCCTTTCTCTCTGGCGATGAAAGGGTCATCTGTCGATCCCGGAAACTGCCGGCTCTCTCGAGATTCCGGCTGGATCCGAAGTTGTGCTGCGGGAAGCGGTCTTTCCAATCCGGTAAAATGGGATTGAAGGCAGAACGCGGGACTGGCTCCGAACGTTGGGCAGGTTCATCGATCCGGATCCTTATTGGGTTCGTCATCGCTGAGCACCCCGTCCATGCGGGCAATCTGAAATCGATAGGCCAGACCGAGGGCCATGCAGGCGAAACCACTCGTGGCGAGGGTTGCGGTTACCCCGACCCGGTCCGATGCAAAACCGCCGAGGAGGGATCCGATCGGGCTGGTCCCGAGCAGGCTGGCCGTAAAGAGGCTCATGACCCGGCCCCGCATGCGATCGTCCACGTGGTGCTGGATGAGCGTGTTTGTTCCCGTGTTTTGAATGATCATGCCGAATCCGGCCACGCTGAGGGCGATGAGGGCGAATGGTAATGACCGGGCAAAGGCTAGGCCCAGGATGGCGCAGCCGAATACAAGGGTTGCTCGCGGAATGATGGTGGTCAGGTCCTTGGTGGACGTGCGCGACGCGAGGAAAAAGCCGCCCAGAAGAGCGCCGATGGCCGGTGCGCCGGTCAGCCAGCCAAGCGTGGCGGCCCCCCCACCAAGGACTTCAACTGCGATGATCGGCAGCAGGACGAAGTATACCATACCCAGGAGACTGTATGAGGTCAGGAGCAGCAGTGAGGTGCGAATGGTCGGATGGGTCCAGGCATAGCGAAGACCCTTTGAAACACCGGTCAGCAGGGTCTCGCCCACAAGGGCGACGGGCTTGGGGGTCAACCGCATGGCCAACAGGGCGGCGATCACGACCACAAAAGTGACCATGTTCAGAAGAAAGCAGAGCCATTCTCCAGCCAGGGTGATCAAGAATCCGGCGATGGGTGGACCGACCAGCCGGGACAGATTAAAGATGGTGGAATTGAGCGCGATGAGGTTGCCCATGTCCTCGGATTTGTCGGCCAGATCGCGGACAAAGGCCTGCCGCGTGGGCATCTCGAAAGCGATGGCAATGCCGAAGAAAAGTGCCAGTGGAAGGATATTCCACATGGCGATACGGTCGGTGATGGACAGCCAGAAAAGGAGGCCGGCATGAACGGCCAGAATGATCTGGACCCGGACCAGGATGGTTCGCCGATCGAAGCGATCGCTCAGCACTCCGGCGAAGGGAGCGATCAGAACGCTCGGAAACAAGCCGAGAAACACCACCAGCCCAAGCATCTGAGCGGACCCGGTCAACCGATAGACGAGCCAGACGAGGGCGGTACGCTGGACCCAGCCACCGACCAGCGAAAGTGAATGTCCCAGGAAGAACAGCCGGTAATTGCGTGAAGCCAGACCCCGGAAAACGCGGGTGAGGAATCTGGATTGGAATCGAACCGGCATTTAACGGGAACAGTAAGAAGGGAGATGCAGGAGAGTGGAAGAACAGAACCCCCCTCATGACAGGCCCCATCAGGGCATACATGCCAGTGCACCGGGTGATCGATTCCTCTGATTCGTTCTTCCCTTGGTGGTGATGGTTCTTATCAAGACATCATGCCATTCTTGCTGCGACGCGGTCAAAAGGTGCTCTTTATCGGTGATTCGATAACCGATTGCGGACGACGTCTTGAGCATCGCCCCTTGGGGGCAGGTTATGTTCACATGGTGGTCGACCTGATCGAGACGCGCTACCCGGGCCGGCAGATGACCTGGATCAACTGCGGTATCGGCGGAAATACGGTGCGAGACCTGACCGAGAGGTGGACGGACGACTACATACGGCACCAGCCGGACTGGGTCTCGATCATGATTGGGATCAACGATCTGAATGGATGGGTCAGCGGGTTTGAAAATCCGGTTCCACCGGATGAATACGAGGCTCTCTACGACGGGATACTTTCGCGGGCCTGCCAGGAGACAAAAGCCCGACTGATCCTGGTGATGCCCTTCTACATGAGTACGATCCGGCCTGGTGACGAGATCGAGCATCACCGGGGACGGATGGCGGCCGGTTTGGTGACCTATAGTCGGATCGCGGAACGTCTGGCGCGACGGTATGGGGCCATCCTTGTTCGGCCACAGAAGGCCTTTGATCGGCAGTTCAGAAAGCGGGATCCCGACGAGTTCTGCGATGAACCCGTTCATCCCAATGCCAGTGGGCACCTCTTGATTGCCCACACCTGGCTGCAAGCGGTGGGGTGGTGAGTTCAAGAGGTTCGAACGGTGGGGTCATTGCGTCAACATGTGTATGTCAATACGCATGTTCCGCTTTGACCCCTTCAACCCGTGCATCGACAGGCCTGCGCGACCGAGTTGGGCGACAGACCCTTGAGATAAGCACCATTCGAGGGGTCAGACCGTTACCGGGGTCGCGTCGCGGCCGACATCAGCCACCCTCGCATTGGCATGCAAGGTTCAGCGGGACGAGCCCTATGCCTCCTGGTCGTCCGCCCAATCCAAGATGATCTTCCCGCTCCGGCCCGACCGCATCAGGGCAAACGCCTGGGCGAACTCGGTGTAGTGGAAATGGTGCGTGATGAGAGGCGAGATATCCAGGCCGGTCTGAATCATGACCGTCATCTTGTACCAGGTCTCGTACATCTGGCGTCCGTAAATGCCCCTGAGGGTCAAGCCGTTGAAGATGACCTTATTCCAGTCGATCGCGGTATTCGACTCAAGGATACCGAGCAGGGCGATCTTCCCCCCGTGGAACATGGAACCGATCATATCGTTGAGGGCGCGGGAATTGCCCGACATTTCCAGGCCGACATCGAAGCCCTCCTTCATGCCGAGTCGCCGGACGGTTTCGGCAATCGACTCTTCTTCGGGGTTGACGACCTCGGTGGCGCCCAGTTTGCGGGCCAGGTCGAGCCGATAGGGGTTGATGTCGGTTACCACGATATGCCGGGCTCCCGCATGTCGGGCCACGGCCGCAGCCATGCATCCGATCGGTCCGGCTCCGGTGATGAGGACATCCTCGCCCAGAAGGTCATAGGTAAGCGCGGTGTGGACAGCATTTCCAAGAGGATCGAAACAGGAGATGATATCGGTCGCGATGGATGGATCGGCATGCCAGACATTGGATGCCGGGATGGCCAGGTACTCGGCAAAGGCGCCGTCGCGGTTGACGCCGACGCCGCGGGTTTCCTTGCACAGATGCCGCCGACCGGCCAGGCAGTTGCGGCAGTGGCCGCAGACGAGATGTCCCTCGCCCGTAACCAGTGCACCCGGTTGGAAGCCTTTGACGTTTGAACCGACGGTGGCGACCCGTCCCACGAATTCGTGCCCGATGATCATCGGGGGGCGAATGGTTCGACGGGCCCACGGATCCCAGTTGTAGATATGAAGATCGGTGCCGCAGATCGATGTCTTGATGACCTTGATCAAGACGTCGTTGACGTCGGGCTCGGGGATTGGCGCCTCGGCCAGAGTAAGGCCTGGCTCAGCGGTGGATTTGAAAAGAGCTTTCATCCGTGGGTGTTGCGATCACTGAGATCACGTTACCCCGGATGGAACCGGAGACAATAGTCAACCGGGATTATGACACGGTGACGGTGTACGCTTCTGTTTCGAGGCGCGGACTCTTGGATGGGCTCTGCGTTCCTGCTTTCCGATCGGTTCGTGCCGGTCGGTCGGTCGGGAGCGGGGAATGATCTGATTATCGGGCCGGTCGGAGCATTTTCAGGGTGCGGCCAATCGAGCGGTCGATGGCTTCCCATTCCAGAGCGATCTGGTCGATCATCGGGGTGGCATGCTCAATTGGAAGGTCCCGTGCGGCAATCAGATCGGACCATACGTGATCCCGACGGCGTTTCAAGCGACGCAGAACCCGTTCAAAGCGAATCCGATTGCGTGTCTTGAGGTGGTGGATGCGGTCGGCGAGAATGTAAAGCTTGAGGTCGATGAATTTCATAGGTGGATAATCAGGTTTCGAGCGTCACCATTGCATCATCGATGCCAGACGGGATTTCATCAGTGTTTGACGCGAATCAGGGGCCCCTTTTACAGGGTTTTAACATTATTGGGCTCCTGGTCGCGAATGAGAAGAAATCGAACCCATCGGGCGCCTTGATCGAGGTGGCCTGAATTGCCGCCACCGGCGATTTTTGCCGCCGGTCACTTAGTGCACCACCACACGTGAAATGATGGGCAAGGGTGGAGAGGCCTGCCATGAGCATGCCGAATGGGTTTAACCCTCGATGGCCAGTTTGATCGAGGCATAAAGCCTCTCCTACAAGGGAGCAATCGAGTCAGCTGTCACCTGGTTTTGCGAGGGTTGGACTACTGAATGACCTGTTGATCGGGCAGTGCTTTGTCCGGTGGGGCATGCTTGCCCGCCCAGAGGCGTTTTGCCGTCCAGTCCTCAGACCGGGTTGCCCAGAACGGCTTGTCCTCGGCCGTGCCGAGCGGAAGGAGGATGGTCGAGCAGAGGTAGAGACTTCCGGTCGAGATGTAATTTTCGCCAATGCTGCTTTGGCTGCCGCAGAAACCGATCTTGAGCCAGCCGGCTTCGTCGTAGGTGCCGGGCATGTTCATCATCCGGTTCAGAACCGCGGTCATTGCCGAACGCAATTGCCCCGGCCTGAGTTCCTTGGGCAATTGGCCTCTGAGGGCGAGAAGGGCCGGAAGTTGGAGTACGCCGGTGCGATAAGCGAGGGAGCGGCCGATTGGGGGGAACGTTCCTTCGGGCGAAATGAAGCGCTCCAGGATCTGGGCATGACGTTGCGCACGCTTGATCACCACCTTCGGGTATTCGGGTGAGATCCACTCACGCACGGCCCCTACTTCACTGAGGGTATCGAGAAGCATCGGCTGGATGACGAAGCTATTGTAGTAATCGCACCGAAAAACGGGGCCATCACTGTACATGCCGTCTCCCCGGTACCATTGCTCGTGCTGACGGATTGCATACTCCACTCGCAGGGGGTCCCACTTCGCTCCGAGTCGGTGCAGAGCCGCCTCAATCATTGCCGGGTAGAGCAGCCAGTTATTGAATGCCGGCGCGATGGCCCGGGTCGATTTGAGCGCCTGAACGACGTCATAATGCGCCTTTTCGCTCAGCTTCTCAACCAGTTGGGTCGGTGCCCGGACCAGTGCCTGGGAAAGGAAAGCGGCATCGGCCAGCGGTTGGCCGAATTCGGTGAAATTGCAGAAGTCCGGTGACTTCTGATTGGTCACCGACATGATCGTTTTGCATGCGAGGTCCCGGAACTTTTCCTGTAAAGCCTTCTCGGGTCCGTTGGTCGGGCTGTCGAGTTCGAGCCAGGGTGCGATTCCCGACAGACAGCGACCCACCGCTTCGAGGTGGGTGACCTTTTCCCGGACCGCTGCCTGTGAGTGTTTTTCAACGGGCATGCGTTTCCGCAATTCTGCAACGGCGGCGGCCTCCAGAACGGGTTCCGCGATTCGGCGAAGGTGTTCGACCCATTCACTGCGGACAGTGGGGATCTTTTTTGATTCTACGTGACTCATACGATTCTATACTGGTGCACTGACACCCATGACCTGATGGGGTCTGTAGGAGAGGGTTTATCCCTCGATCCAATGATCCATCGAGGGATAAATCCTCTCCTACAATTCCGGTACCGACTGTCATACCCATCATTTTACGCGTGTCGCTCTACTAGATATCGGTTCGGACGGCGCGGACTGGAAGTGTTCACAACATGGAAACTGGAAGTATCGGCCAGAGGTCTGTTGAGAGGATGGCGTGCTCATCTTTTGGCGAACTCTTCCGGCTGGACGCGCTCGAGCTCTTCTCAATAGTCGGGCTCGTGGCTGGAAAACAGAAGGTCGTTGAGTTGGATGGTATCACGGTCGATCGTGATGTTCGGATTCTGACGGATGTGAACTGGGACGTTCGATCGGGAGAACATTGGGCTATTCTGGGCGCCAACGGGTCTGGAAAGACATCGCTGCTCAGCGTCCTGGTCGGGTATCTCACTCCCAGCGACGGCATTGTGCGGGTCTGCGGTCAAACTTACGGCGAGGTGGATTGGCGGGAACTTCGCAAGCGCTTCGGTGTGGTCAGCAGTACCGTCCGCCAGGCCATTGAAGCGTCCGAACCTGCCGATGAAATTGTCATCAGCGGGCGCGAAGCCGTCATCAACTACTGGGGAATTCCAACTGCTGCCGAGAAGCGACGGGCCCGGAGGATTCTTCGTGAGGTGGAGGGTTCCCATCTGGTCGATCGACCGTGGGGCGTCCTTTCACAAGGCGAGCGTCAGCGGGTGTTGATTGGCCGCGCCCTGATGGCGGACCTGAAGTTGCTCATTCTCGACGAGCCCTGCGCCGGTCTCGATCCAGTGGCTCGCGAAACCTTCCTCGGCTTCGTCAATCGGCTGGTTCGGCGGCCCGGCTCACCGACGGTCCTGCTGGTTACGCATCATGTAGAGGAGATCCCACCCGCTTTCAGCCACGTGCTTGTTTTGAAGAAGGGTCGAGTTCTGGTGGCGGGGCGCAAGAAGGATGTTCTTCGGAGCGACCTTCTTTCCGATGCCTTCAACGCGAAGGTCACCGTCAGCCGTTCGAGGGGCCGATATTCGATGAGCGTTCGGGCCCGGCGAGACCGGGTGGCTTAGGGAAGTTAGAAGTGTGAAGTTAGA
>QNAI01000188.1 GCA_003641745.1 Verrucomicrobiota bacterium
CATCTAACATCTAACATCTTCCCTCCTTCCCCTCACCCCACTCCCGCCAGTGCGTGCGCGCGCTGGAAACCGGCGGCGATGAAATCGATGTCCTCGTCGGTGTAGAGAACGCCGATCGGCAGCACCACGCACCGCGGCACGATGTCATTCAAGCGAGGAAAGTCCTCCCGACGGTACCCGGGCGCCGGCCAATCCTTGACGTCCTTGAACGGCGACGCCTCCGGGTGGTGGGCCTGTCGTTTGACAATATACTCCCTGGCATACTGAGCGTAGGTGCCCGTTCGCTGGGCACACGGTATCCCCAAGCGCTTCAATTCGGCTGTGACCTTGTCCGCATGTTCGGCCGTGGGCAGCCGCAGATACATCTCAATGCCGAGGTTGCCCTCCGGATCCGCCATGGTTCGTTCACTGACACCCGGGAGATGGCAGACCTTTTCTGCCAAGCGATGGTAGCTGTGGCGGGTCTTCGCGATCATGGAGTCGAGTTTCCTCAATTGAGCCAGACCGACCGCCGCCGTGAGCTCCGTCATCCGATAATTGGAGCCAAAGAAGGAGATCTCGGTGGGCTCGATGTGAGCCGCATGGGCCGGCCGAACCTGGCCGACATCATGCATCCGAACCGCACGCTCGTACAGTTTCGGGTCATTGGTCACCACCATGCCCCCCTCCCCGGAGGTCATGACCTTCATGAACTGAAAGCTGTAGATGCCGATGTCGGCGATCGATCCGATGCGGCGGCCTTTATGCGAAGCACCGACGCTGGAGGCACAATCTTCGAGCACCAGGATACCGCGGCTTCGGCAGACTTCCATGATCGCATCCAGGTCGCAGGCCACCCCCTGAAAGTGCACCAGGAGGACCGCCTTCGTTTTGTCCGTGGCCAGCCGCTCGATCTCGGATGCCGGAATTGTCATGGATTCGTCGACGTCGGCCAGCACCGGGGTTCCCCCGACACGAACGATCGAACTGACGCAGGAAATCCAACTCCAGACCGGAACAATCACCTCGTCACCCGGACCGACCCCCAACGCGGCCAGGGCGCATTCCAAGGCAGCTGTCCCGCTGGTGACCGCCAATCCATATTTTACCCCCATCATCTCGCAGAACTCGCGTTCGAATGTATCCGCCAAGGCCGGCCTGTCCTCCGGCTTCAGGCCATAGTAGCGAAAGATCAGGCCGCTTTTCATGACCTGGTTGACGAGATTGGTCTCCTCCTCCCCGATCATACACTGACCGATGCCGGGGTTCGGAAGTGTGCGCGGTTCAAGGGGTGCGACTTCGGATCTTGTCTGCATGATTTATCAAGCGTTCGATCGAACGTTTCAAAGGACCGGGCCATGATTGGTGTCTTGTCTCACGGCAGATAACTATTTAGTTACTCCCTATGTGACCCAAGATAACGGAGCAAGCCCCGAGGGCAACAACCCTCCCGGGAAAATTTCGAGCAAAACCTCCCTGGGGCCCGGGTTGCAGATCATTCGGGAGCGGTATCGTGGCTGGCTGTTCGACGAGGCCTTTCCGTTCTGGGATCGATTCGGTGTCGACCATGAAAACGGCGGCCTATTCTGCGGGCTCGACTACGACGGCAACCGCGTGACGGACGAAAAGTTCATGTGGTATCAGGGGCGAGGACTCTGGGTCTATTCTCATGCCTACCGGCGACATGGCAGGAATTCGCGATTTCTGGAGACCGCCCGCAGGACCTATGAATTCCTGCTCCGCAGCGGACGCGACGATTCCGGCCTCTGGTGGAGCAGTGTCGGACCCGGGGGAGAGCCGATCGAAGGCGCCGACCTGATGGGCTTCGCCGGGATGTTTGCAGCCGAGGGCATGCAGGAATTCGCACGAGCCACCGGAGAAACCGATGTGCTTGAGAATGCCCTCGAAGCCTACCGGCGAACCCGCTCGACCTTCGAGGACCGGTCCCGGTCCGCAAAGCCCCATTATCTGCCGCTTCACTACCCCGGCATCCGCCTCCTGGGTCATGAGATGGTATTCATCCGGTTCCTGACCCAGGTACTGCGGCAACACGAGGACCCGGACCTGCGCGAAGCGCTCCGACAGGCCGTGGCCAACGCCCTCGGCCCTTTCTTCCATCCGATCCACGGCCTCACCTCCGAAGCCCTCGACGCCAACCTGAATCGGCCCGACGATGTGAACGACGACTTCTTCGTCCTCGGACACGGGATGGAAACCATGTGGATGATCATGGAGGCCGCCGTCCTGCTCGACGATGACGAAGTCCTCGAAACGGCCTTCGCTCGCTTCCGAACCCATTCGGAGGCGTCCTGGGATACCAAAAACGGCGGTTTCAGGACCGCCCTCAGCCTCTCGCGCGGGGCGCTGCCCGGTCGTCTGCTCTGGCATCACGACGAGGCCCTGATCGGAAACCTCATGCTCTATGCCATGACCGGATCGGACCAGGCGCTCGACCAGTTCCTGCGTATCGACGAATTCACGACAGATACCTTCCGGGTCGAAGGCCGGTCCGGACCAGTCTGGGCGCTCGAAGCCAACGATTCAAACACCCCCCCGGCCCAGGTCGATCGCATGGGCAATTATCACCTGCCCCGACGATTGATGCTGTGCCTGGAGTTGTTCGATGCGATTGAGCGCAGCAACACAGCCCAGGGAAATATCTCGATATGAACACTTCGACACCATGTCGCGGCGTATCAAAGAGGAAACCAACACCATGAGTACCACACCATCTGACCTGCCGGCCGCCGAAGGCGGTCAACCCATCCTGAAAGACACCCCGCCCAAGCTCGCTCGCTGGGGTGAGGCCGAACTCTCCAATCTGTCGTCCATGGTCGAGCAGTCCTCCCTGTTTTATTGGAACGGGCCCCAGACCGAGGCGCTCCTCGAAGCCTTCAGGAAACACTATCCGCTCAAATACTGCGCACCGTGTTCTTCCGGTACGGCCGCCCTGCACATGGCGGTGTCTTCACTGGAAATCGCCCCGGGCGATGAGGTCATCATGGGACCGATTACGGACATGGGCTCCATGATCGGCGTCCTCTACCAACAGGGCGTGCCCGTATTCGCCGACCTCGAGCCCCATACCTATAACGTCGACCCGGCGGACGTTCGCCGAAAGATTACGGACAAGACCCGCGCCATCATGCCCATTCACCTGGCAGGCAATCCCTGTCGGATGGACGAATTGATGGCGATCGCCAAAGAGCACGATCTGGCCGTGATCGAGGACTGCGCCCAGACCTGGGGCGCCCTTTCGCAAGGGCGACCGGTCGGAACCATCGGCACGCTTGGCTGCTACTCCTTCAACGATTTCAAGCATGTCAGTTGCGGTGATGGCGGCATGGTCGCGACCAACGACGAGAAAATCGGTCCCAGCCTGCAGAAATGGGGAGACAAGAATTATGACCGTGTATCCGGCGATCGAATGCCGAGTACCCTGGCCCCCAACTATCGGATCAGTGAGCCGGAATCCGCGGTTGCGGCCGCGCAATTGGGCAAGCTCAAACACATCTGCGACCGCCGCCACGCGGTTGGCACTCTCATCACCCAGGGCATCAACGACGCACCCGGTGTGATCGCTCCGGAAGTCGTCGACGGGGACTGGGCGACCTATTGGTTTTACATGATGCGAATCGAACCCGATCGTCTCAAGGTGGACCGGGAGACCTTTGTCGCGGCCCTCAAGGCGGAGGGTTTGAACGCGAATTCCGGCTATATTCCCGCCCCGGTCTACAAGTATCCGGTCTTTGCCAACCACGCCTTCTTCGGTGGAGGCTGGCCGATCCAGGAATTCGGTCTGACCAATATGGACTACACCAAGGTCTCCTGTCCGGTCGCCGAAGAGATACTTGACACCTGCCTCATCATCCCGGTCAACGAGGCAATGAGCGACGAATACGGTGAAAAGTGCGGCCAGGCCATCCGACGAGTGGCCGAGTACTACGCACGGTGAGGTGAGGGATGCACCCGCCCGACACCTATGAACTCTGCGTAATCGGCGGGGGCAGCGGCGGGTTTGCAGCCGCCCTCGCAGCCGCCCGCAGAGGTCGTTCGGTCGTGCTGGTCGAAAAGGCGGACTGCCTGGGCGGGAACGCGGTCCGCTGCGGCGTCAATACCTGGGAGATGGGGATCGGCGGCACTGATATCCCGCGCTTTCTCTATGAACGGATGAAAGCCGTTCCCGAAGCCGTCGGGATCTACTCGATCGACCGTCATTGTTGCTGGCCGCACCGAAACGACCCTCCTTTCCCGGGTGGTGAATCGATCATCGATCCAACCCGCACCTATGAAGATTCCCTGCAGCGCTACGGAACGAATGGTCTCATCGAGGACGCTGAAAGAGCCCGTGAACTCTGGCACGGCGTCACCTTCGAACCTCAGGTCTGCGCCGGAGCGCAACAGCGGATGCTTGAGGAGACCGGGCATTGCCAGGTCCTGCTCAACCACGCTTTCATCGAAGGTCACAGCAACTCAAACGGTGTCCTCGATTCCATTTCGATCGAATCAGAAGCCAATCGCAGAGAGATTCAGGCCCGTTATTTCGTGGATGCCACCGCCGATGCCGTGGTCTGCGAATGGTTGGAATGTGCGATGATGCAGGGTCGGGACGCAGCATCGACCTTCGGCGAAGAAAACGCACCGGCCGAGGCCAATCCTGAGGGAGTCAATGCGGCCACCCTCGTCTACCGTATTTCGCAGCGCGCAGGACAAGCCCTGCCAGCTCTCGATGTTCCTTTCGAATGTTGGTTTCGCGATACCTGGCCGGTGGCCTCATTCACCCAGGTGCCGAACGGCGACCGAATCGTGAACATGCTTCCGACCATGGAGGGCGACGCAGTGCTCTCGTATGTTCGAAAAGGAGCATCAGGATACCGCGAGGGGCATGCCGAATGCACCCGCCGGGTCCATGGGCACTGGCAACATGTCCAACGCGAATTCCCGGAATTCCGCGCCTTCCGTCTTCAGTGGATCGCACCCGCCCTGGGAATCCGCGAATCCAAGCGGGTCATGGGCGAATACGTGCTCCGAGAGAAAGACGTGATCGACGGACTGCCCATCCAGAAACACCCTGACATCATCGCCATTGCAGATCATGCCCCCGACATCCATGGCCGCCACTCCAAAGGCTGCGCCGAGTTGGCCCACCCCTATGGCATCCCGTTCCGATGCCTGGTCCCCCGCGGTTGGAGGAATCTTCTCGTGGCTTGTCGCGGCGCCAGTTTTTCGCACATCGCCGCTTCCAGCTGCCGGCTCAGCCGCACCATGATGGCGCTCGGCCACGCCGCCGGGCTCGCCGTCGATCAGGCAATCGATGAACCGACGACATGGACCGCCCTCGACTTCGCCCGGCTGCGAGCCGGCCTGATCGCCGAAGGCGCCCCGCTCGAATGGCCGGAACGCGCTTAGTATCCAGGACTTTAACACAACACAAACAAACCGTAGCAACTGTGGTTTGATCTGCACGGTATTCAGAAAAGGTAGGGCGTGGCCGCCGGACGCGCCGTCGAGGGCAGGCAAATCGGACAGAACTCAGTCTATGGGACGACGCATCCGCCATGTCACGGCGGAGCCACACGAAGACGGCGGCCACGCCCTACCTGATCAGTCTGCTGTTGTGTACGCACTGAACCTTCAGCCAGAGCTTGCAGGATCTACACTGCCAACAGTGCGAAGTCGGAGTGGACTGAGGGGGCACAGCGGAGTTGCTCTACACCTATTCCAGATGTTGAGATGTATTCACTGATTTAGAGTCGTCGCGGCCACCAGATCGGGTTTACCCTGATACCCTGAGTCGACCCCATCTGTTGGGATGGAGCTGATTCCCCATCCCACGGCCATGCCAGCGTCCCACAATTCCCGACCCTCATCCGTCGATCGGTCCGGTGACAGCGGCAACCTGTCATCGGATTCGATTCCCTGGGCCAACGATGACGATGCACTGGTGATCGGGCGCCGATTTGATCACGTCGCTTCCCGGATGGGTGATGCTCCGTTCCTCTGTCTGGATGATCGACAATGGACCTTCCGCGAGATCGCGGACAGTGCGGATCGGATCAGCTGTTTCCTGCACAAAAAGAAAACCTCCGGAAGAGTCCTGATTTTCCACGGAAATTCGTTTCACCATTTCGCCGCCAGTCTGGGCGCATGGAAAGCAGGTTGGATCACAATTCCCGTCGATCCCCGCTACCCGTCCGATCGCAACAGACAGATTCTCCAGGATGCCGATCCCGATCTCGTGATCACCGATCCCGAGCATCGCGATGAGCTCTCCGGGTTCTGCGACCGGCCGATCGAATCCAGGCCGATCGACCAATTCAAACCTCCGCCATTCGGAGAAACACCTTCGATCAGCGAAGAAATCGAACCCGACACCCCGTGTGTCATACTCTATACTTCGGGTTCGACCGGAAGGCCAAAGGGGATTCTGCATACCCACGCTTCCATAGGCCACATGGTCAGGCGACGAGGCCGGGCCATCCGCGCATGCCCTGCCGACAACTTCACTCTTTTTTACTCGGCCAGCGTCATGGGCGGTATCACGACGCTCTTCACCGCCCTGCTGGGTGGGGGATGCATCTTCCCCCGGGACATAAAAAACGACGGGATCAGCGACCTTGCCGACTGGCTTCGGCGCCACCGGATCACCTACTGTCACAGCGTCACATCCCTCTTCCGCGAATTTGCAAACCATATCGGACCCGGGCATTCGTTTCCGAATCTGCGCATGGTTGCACTGGGGGGCGAACAGGCCAACCGGAGCGACATAGAACTCGGACGTCGCGTTTTCGGGTCCGGAGTGGAATTCTACTGTGGCCTCGGCGCCACTGAGATCAACTCGCTGCGGCTCTTCCCGATCGGTCCCGACACGGCTCTACCTCCCGAACGAATCCCCTTCGGCTATCCCTACGACGATGTGGAGGTCATTCTTCTCGACAAGCAACTCAAGCCGGTTCTGCCCGGGGAAACCGGTGAGATCTGCGTTCGCAGCCGTTACCTCTCGATCGGGTACTGGAGACAGCCGGACAAGACCCGGCAAAGCTTTGTTCAGGATCCGGGAGGCAGCGGTATTCCGGTCTACCGAACCGGCGATCTGGGCCGGTTCGAGGCCGATGGCTGCCTGGTCGGAGCCGGCCGAAACGACCACCAGGTCAAGATCAGGGGCTTCCGGGTCGAACCTGGTGAGGTCAATGCCCACCTCCTCGCCCAACCCGGAGTGCGGGAGGCCAGTACAATTGTGGTTCACACCGATTCAAGAGGGGTTTCGCTCGCCTCGTTTTATGTCCCGGTCGAGAAGATGGACGTGACGGTGGCGGATCTCCGACGACAAATGGCCTTGGAACTTCCGTCCTACATG
>QNAI01000189.1 GCA_003641745.1 Verrucomicrobiota bacterium
CTCTAGAATACGGACTGCCAATCCTCAGTGACGACCGTCACTTCGATGCAGTTAAGTCCGTGCGTCGGGTGACTTGTCGATCGGAATAGTCGGAGTGCCGATTGTGGGAGCCCTGTCTTCTTAGGGGCCGTAACAAAATAAGTTCTCAAAGATGCGCAGAATTTTCGGGGAGCAACAAGGCGGGTTCAGGCGAACATATCGGGCTATTTGAGTCGGAATCCAACCCCGTTTCCCGCCGAAAAGACCAGTAGATTTGTGTGAGTTATTTCATTACGGTCCCTGAGCTCCTGCTTTTTGCTTCAGAGGTGGGGTCTCATTGCGGACGGACACTAAGCAGAAGCTGTCTCTGTTCCAGAAGCGAACTCACAAACAACTGCTGATCTGTCGATTGACGAAAGTCAGCCCTAATGTTTCACCAGCAGGCCATCTCAAGCGGGTGATCGTTGAAAACGTGATTCACTACAATTCTGAGCGGGTGAGGAAGTAATGTTTTCGAGAATCGGCCTGACCTCAGCTGATCTCCCAGATCGTGCCGACGATATCCGGCTTGTGGCGCAGGGGATCCGGCGGGTGCATTTCAGCGGGAGGTGAGCAATGGGGTGACTGGTAATACACTGTCAGTATACGGCCCGACTCCAACTCTATCGATGCCGGATAACCCAGATCAAGGCTGTCGGCATCATCACGAAGCACCACTTCATGGGCAGGATCCCAATTGATCCCGTCACTGCTGATACAAGCCCGTTCTCCGTAGGGCTTCCTGCGGCAACCGTAAGTAGAGAGAATACGTCCGTCAGACAACGGCAGGAGGTGCGGCGGATATCCCCACAGACCGGTGGAACAACCTTCGCTCCAGGTTCGCCCTTCATCGTCGGACCAGGCCACCCAGAGATGGTTGCCGCTGGATTGATCGTCGTAAGGAATCGCCGTTGAGCGCAGCATCAGGACCACCCGCCCAGAAGGCAATTGAACGATATGTGGTTCACCAAATCGCCGATCGGGGAGTTCAGGGGGCGTAAAGACAGATAGACGCTCCCAGACCAGATCATCCGGCGACGCCCTGAACAGGCCGATATTGCCGTTTTCCCCACGGTAGGAGGCAACCAACACGTCACCCGACGCAAGTTGGATACCGCCGTGAATGGAATCAGGGCCGGGGCCCTGAAGTTCCCAGGTCAAACCATGATCAGCCGACATCAGGATCCACCCACCCTTCTGCCCGGCTGCGGCCAGGTATTCCTTGGCCTGCACCTCGAGCATCCACTTTTCAACCACCGCCGGCTCGTAGGAAAAATCCGCCATCCGGTCGTAGGATTCGCAGGTATGATGAGTCGACCAGACATGCACCAGCAGGCGACCATCGGCCAGAGCAGTCAGACCGTTCTCACGGTCATCCAGAACGGAATCACGCACGACGATTGGTGAGGACCAGGTCAGGCCTTCATCATAGGAGCGCACTGCCAGGACAGTGCCTGACGGGCCCATATGCTCGTCGCTGCGGCAGTAGGTGACGATGATACCGCCGTCACCCATCCGGGCTATGGCCGGCCAGGCACAGTATTCGTGCCGTTGCCCGGCTACATGCAGGTGGTTCGTTCGGTTGGATGCGGTTGGTAATTGAATTTCTGGCCACCGACCGATGCCTCATACATAAGACCACCCTTGGTGTAGGTGAAAACCGCCATGCCCAGTTTGTAATCCGCGGCATGGGTGCTCGCCCCCCCGGTGGACGCACCAGCCGATGAACCCGATGTGCCAGCCGATGCCTCGGCCCCCGCGGTGATGGCCACGGCGGACACCTGGGCTCCAAACTCAAAATTGCCGCTGATGAAATTGTTCAACGCATCTTCGTCTTCAAAAAAAATGATCTGGGAAAAAGCCTGGCCGCCGAACTGAAAGCCGATCGTGATCTGAGTCATCGACACGTCACCGATATAATCCTCATCCCGGTAGACCCGACCCTTGCCATGTGAGCCCCCGATGCCGATACCACCCTTGCCCACAGTTGGGAAGACGGCATAGCCAACACTATGCTCAAAGAAGGGAGCCACTCTCTGTGACTCCTTGAAGGTCTCGATCGTCAGTTCGACCCTCATTTCTTCCTTTTTCCCTGCCAAGGCGGTGGAGAAAGTGGCCAGACCGGCCAGAACCAGGACGGAAGCAATTCGAAAGTTCATGGAGTTAAAGAACAAGGAATCGGAACGAGTTCAAGCAGGAGAATTGGTTTTGGCAGGGTTCCCGTGCCGCCAGTGAAACAAAGGTCAAAGGAGAAGTGCTGAGCTCGGTCGGTGTCACCCTCCAAACGGACATGTGGGCTCCCCACTAATCCGGAACCAAAGCTGGAGAGCAAAGCTTCAGGCTTCGTTCGGCTACGCCCAGACATGCCTGCTGAGCCGGGCTTCCTGACGGAGCGCCGTAATAGATAAAACCACTCACCTGCCCCCGGTGTTCCGACCCAGAGGCAGACCGTAAATTCCCGGTAAGAAACGCTGAGTGGTATCACTCGGACCGGCCGGGTGACCGATGTAAAGCGCCAGAGTGATTGCCATCAGACGAGAACCAACCGTTTTCCAGTTCGAAGATCCGGACTTCAATCCGGAAGTCCATCGTCAGCTCAACTGGGGCGCCATCAGGCGCGTCTCGCACAAACACGAATTGCCCCGTCGGGAACGTCGGCGTCGCATCAGATTTTTCCTTGAAGGTATTTCCCGGTCAAAAGCGTGACGGCGGGACCGGGATCCGCGATACCTTTCTGGACGCAAGAGCCCGCCTTCTGGCGGGCTCTTGTCGTTCGGGAAGACGGGGTGGAGGGCAATTTCAGGCTAACGAACCCGGTCCACCGAGCCCGCAGGGGTCACGGTGGTAGGATTCTGGAAGAGCGAATTGGGAAGCACATTCTTGAGTTCCTGCTTCTTTGGTGAACCGCCCGGGCTGACCAGGTTTGCGGTCACGAAAATAAGCAGGTTGCGCTTGGTTGAGGACTCACCCTGGGAACGGAAGAGACGCCCCAACAGGGGCACATCACCCAGGACCGGGATCTTGTCATCGATGGTCTTCACTTCCTCCCGGGTCAGGCCGCCCATGACGACGGTCGCACCGTCCCAGATGGTGACCTTGGTGGTTACTTCGCGCACCGAGAAAATCGGTTGATAAAAACCCGGCGGTACCGTGACCGTGGTGTCTCCCGAGATCGCAACACTGGGACCTCCATATTCGACGAAACCGTCAAACTCGGTGACCCTCGGGTTGAGATCCAGGCTGATACTGTAGTCGTCTTCTTCCACGGTCGGTGTGACGTCGAGCTCGACCCCCACGTTGCGAACCTGGAAATCCTGCGGGGTCCCGGAAGTGATGGTGACGCCAGCCGACCCACCAGTAGTCAATCCGCCGGACTGGCCGACCTGGCTCTTCATTTCAGAATAGCGCGCAGGATAGCGGAATTCCTGGGCCACGGTGATCGAGGCCTGGTTGCCGGAAAGGACAGTAACCTTGGGAGCACTCAGCAAGTCGGTCCCGGTCTTGCGGGACAGTGCCCGGATGGAGGCCGCTATGTTGAAGTCGCCGATTGAGCCCCCAATGATGCCGATCGGAGTTGCACCGGTCCCAAGGTCGATCTGACCCGGGATATTGGGCGGGGGAAGAGGTAGTGGATCGATTACATCCGCACCTCCCTGGACAATACGGATACTATTATCAATACCACTCGAAGTCTCAAAGGTGTCCGAGAGCGTCCGGAAATTGCTTTTATAGATCTGTTTCGTACTGCCGCTCGTATTCGTGATCAACCAGTCGATGCCGGATTCCTCCAGATCGCCTTCGGCCACCTCCATGAACTTGGCCTCGATCTCAACCTGTCGGACTTCGTTGTATCGGTTGAGGATATTGCGGATGCGTTGCAGGTTGCGGCTGGAATGGGTCACGATCATGGCCGAACCGTCATAGACCAGGCTGCTGCCGACAACGGATTCGAAGTTCACGCCGGCCTGCTGGAGGAAATTCCGGATCGACTTGGACTCCGTGCTCGGTGACGGGCTGGATCCCCCACCCGGGGCAAAGGGATCTGCGTTATCAGCATCCGAACCGCCACCGGCGCCACCGCCACCGGCCACCATGCGAATGACCGTCGAGCGGGATACGGGGAAGAATTCGGTTTCGAGATTGGAGAGGTCACCACCGGGACGCACCACCACGGCATCAGCCTGGATCTCATACTGAAATCCGACCGAATCGACGATGAAATCGAGCACCCGTTTGAGCGACAGATTACGCAGAGTCAGGTTGACTACAGGATTGGTCTGGTTCGGGTCGAGAAGGACGATATTGACCCCCCGCTGGCCGCCTGCGGCCGAATCGTATTCACTGGAAATCTGGCTCAAGCCGTTGATCACACTGCTCAGGCCCACACCACTGTAGCTGACGTTCGGGATAACGATGCCCTCGATTTTTCGTCTGAGCGGTGCCTGCTCATCCTCGGCCGGGCCCGGCCGATCCTGTTCCTCATAAACTCCTGGGCGCTGCCACGACTGGGTGACCTCGGCCAGCAACTGTTCCCGGGTCTTGGCCTTGTCCAACCAACCGGTCCGACGGCGTTGTTCGGCAATCCGGCGCAGGAAGTTTTTCGCCTCGGCATTGCCCGGATCAAGCGTCTCAACCTCCTTGAAGGTCGCTTCGGATCCGCGCAGATCACCGGCCACATATTGGCTGCGTCCGATCAGGATCATCCGCTCGAGTTCAGCTATATCCCGGACAAAGCCCGGACTGGTCTGGCCGAGCGGCAGCATGGCTTTCCGGGTGCGGTTCTCGTCGTAACCGGCGGTGGGAGCACTCGGCGGCGGGGTCGACTGGGTATTTGCGGACGGAGCGGGTTGCTGCATCCGGGCCAGTTCATCGCGTTCAGCCCGGATTTCATTGATCAGGGAAATTGTAACCGGGTTCGGAGTCAGCTGTTGCACCGCAATATCATAGGATGCGATGGCAGCGGAGATCTGTCCGCGGTTGGCCTGGGAACGGGCTGTCCGCTGAAGCTCACGCGCCCGAACCATCGATTCTGCCTGCCGGTCAGCCTCGTCGTCGGCGAGCTGCTTCGGATCCGGAGGAGGCGGCGTTTGGGTCACCGATGATGAAACCGAGCCGGAGGCGGCCGGAGGGGGCTTGGCCGGAGCCTGGGCCGCCAGCTCGGTATTGACCTGGTCCAGGAGCCGGTTGATCGACGCATCCTCGCCGGTGATGGACTTCAACTCGACCAGCTTGTCCCGGGCAGCGACGTAATCTCCGGCATCACGTGCCCGGAGAGCATCGGCCATTAATTCAATCTTCGTCTCGGTGACCGACTGGGCCTGAAGGGTCGGTGCGACGATCGGGATCGACTGGACGATGACAAGGCTGGCCAATATGGCCGCGAACCGGCGGGGGGGACGGATGCTCATGATCAGGAAAAGGTTGGAGGCCTGAGAAGATGAAAAAAGGGTAAGAATCAAAAGGCAAGATCTCGATTTCAGCGCCGGGGGGTCGCAGATCGGGATTTGCCGGGGTCAAAGTAGCGTGGAACCGGGTAAACCGTGCGGGTGATGGGCTCCGGCAAGTCGGGATCGGACAGGGTAATCGTGGCCTGTGACGGGCTGAGAATGAGGGCATCGATGATATAAGTCTGCCGCCCGTTGGCGATCTCCGCTCCCTCCTTCAGCAGGTACTCAATAATGGGATTGCCCGAGATCCTGAAAACGGCCTCAGGGCCGGGAAGCATGGCCTTGGTCCTGTCCGTCAGGACCCAGTTTTCACCCGTTTCCTCGTCATATACCACAGCCACGGCCACCGTGTCGAAAACCGGGGCCGAGCCGCCCCCTATGGGAATGGATTCCTTCCGCAATTCAAAGGTGCGCAGGGTCACCCCGACGGTGTCAAATCGCTTGCCGGGACGTCCGACCAGGGATTCGCCGGTCGATACGCTTTCGAAAGTGGCCAGGTGGTCGCCTTCACGTCCGACATAACCGACCAGTTGCAACCGAAACGGCTGGGGCCTGACCTCGAGTAATTCGAGGTCGAAAGAATCCTCGGTAAGCTCCACCGGCGGTTCAAACTCCGGGGGTGAAACCGTGAACTGGAGGGTCACCGGATTATAATAGATGACCGGTGGCGTGAACACATCGTAGACCCACTCCTTTCCTTCCGATTGTGGCGGAGCGGCTTCCCAGGTCTGAGTTTCGATACGCAAAGGGGCGGCCGGATTGGGGTGATAAGGTTTTGGAGCCACCCCCGGGCTGGGATCTCCCGCGCTGATCGTGTCGATCAGGGAAAAGTGCTGGTAGGCCTGGAACCCCATCCACAAGAAGACCACCAGCATGATGGCCAGCAGGATCCGGTCGGACCGGTTGATCACGGGGCGGACCCAACCCATCATGGCGCGCCCTCCCCCACCGGCTTCGGTGGTGTGATGGTGATCTCAAGAAACTCCAGGGTGACCGTGAAGCTGGATACATTCCGGTCGACAATCGGGACCCGGGCGGCCTGAAGGGCGGGCAGGTCGAGAGCCGACGCCTGATCGGCGATCTGCGCCATGGGATCCACGCGTCGACCACGATTCCGACGGTCACGCGGAGCC
This sequence comes from Verrucomicrobiota bacterium, assembly GCA_003641745.1. GTDB lineage: Bacteria > Verrucomicrobiota > Verrucomicrobiia > Opitutales > Opitutaceae > B12-G4. The sequence goes on from QNAI01000189.1 coordinate 6,599, forward strand.
GCCTGCAACTCCACTTCAACACTGCGCACGACCAGTGGCAGGTCGGAAGAAGCGATCTGGTTCATGAAGGTACGAAGAGAGGCCGTCCGACCGACGAATCCGACTTGAAAGGCATAGGTATGCACCACGTCGGGCACCCGCGCGGTCACCTGCGGATCGATCACAAACGTTCCCGATGTCTTGTTCGCGCCGGGTTGGGTGACCGGGTCCACCACCACGGGATTGCTGGAAACACGAGCCCAGTCGTCGCGAAGCACCTCGACCAGGCGTTCCGGCTTGGCGCTGAAGAGCGCCTCGAGGACGACCTCGGCGATGCGCCGCTGTTTAAACACCGGTTCGATAAAGTCCACTTCCGGCCCCTCGTTGGCATAGGCCCTGAAACCGAATCGCTCCTCGGCCCCGATTTCGACCCCGGCTACGGCGGCCATCTGTCGGGTCCTTTCGACAAAGGTGGCCAGATCGAAATAGGCATCGGTCCGCGAAGTCGGAGCCCCGCGGAAAAGCAGAAGGTCCCCGGACCCGCTGGCGTTCAGCGTATCCAACATCTGGAAGAGCACTTCCGAATCCTGGGCCAGGTCCGCCAAGACCAGGCGGGTGTTTTCACTGGTCGGGGCGATGCGGTTCCCCAGGAGTCCCTGATATTTCCTCTCCTGCAAGGCGAAGTCACCTTCGACCACGGAGAGTGACTGCCGGCCAAGGATCAGCACGACGATCTCGACCGCCACCAGC
>QNAI01000190.1 GCA_003641745.1 Verrucomicrobiota bacterium
TGCCGTGATGCCCCGCTGCGGTCTGCCGCAGTCGACGAAGTCGAGGGCTTGCCCCGGGGTGGCTACCGAGCCCGAAGGGCGACATGACCACAAGAGCCCATCCAAGGGCGAAGATATTCACTTTCCAAAGGGAAATGCGCCTGTTTGAGCGAGAAGCTGCTGACGGGGCCGGGGAGATTAGGTCTGATGCAATGGGTTCGGCCTACGAACGAGGGGTCAGGAAGAAGTGCAAAATCTGCGAAGATGCCCGTAGGAATCAACCTGCGAAAACCTTGATCGAATCATCCTGGAAACACGTATTTATTTCCATTGACCCCTTCTGAGAGAGCGGCCGATTCTTAACTCTTAACTCTTAACTCCTAATTCTTAACTCCTAATTTCCCCTTACGGCAGGTCGTAGATCTCGATCAGGCCGATGCCTTCGGCGGCGTCCTCGCTTTCGAGGTGAACGGTGTAGGGGCCCGGCGCCAGCCAGAGGACGATGGCGGCGTCCTTGCTGCCGGAGTCGAGGGGGAAAGCGCCGACGATCTGGAAGACCGGGACAAGCCCCTCGTTGGGCAGGAAGTCACCCCAGGACTGATTGTCCCGTAACGGCATACTGCCCTGGTAGAGGGTGACGGCCGGGTCGGTCAGGGTGCCCTGGACACCGAAGCCGGCCAGGGCCGGACCGATTCCGCGGATAAGGACTCTGCGCGGCGCATCGCCATCGATGACGAAGCCGGCGATCATGACGGCCGCACCGGTGCCGACATCGCCCCGGAGTGAGAGGTTGGCCACGCCTTCGCTGGTCGTGCCGAAGACGCCCAGGTCGGCATCGTAGGCTTCGACCAGGGTGATGCCGGCATCGCCGTCAATGCCTTCGACCACTGCGGTATAAGAACCTGGGGTGACCGGCACATAGACGGTGGCGTCGCTTCTGGCATCATCGAGGAAGAAGGCGCCCAGGCCTGCGAAGACGGCGCGCAGTTCGTTGCGGTTGCCGGCTTCGAGCCAATTGCTGTTTTCGGCGACCAGGTTTTCGTCGACCGGTCTGGACTGGTCGACGAGGCGGATACGCGGCTTCTGCAAGACGCCCTGCAGGCCGAAGTTTTCAAGTCCCGGACCAATGGCGCGCACCAGCATGGGGTTGTCGGCCGAGCCGCGGATGACAAACCCGGCGATGAGATTGCCGTTGCCGCTGCGCACCGGACCACGCCCGGATACATTGACCAGACGGGCCTTGGGTGAACCGGCAAGCGATCCGAGAACCTCCCAGGAGTCGCTGTCAATCAGGGACAGAACACCGGTCATGGCGCCGTCTGGATCGGACAGGTCGAGTTCCAGTTCCGAGCTGTCGGGGAGAAGACCGGAGAACATGCCCTGATCGTCAATCATGGCCGAGGTAGCCATGGACGCCAGTTCCCCGGCGATGATGGCCAGGACCGTTCCGTCGGGGCCGAGGGTGGCGGTGACGGTGGTGCCGGTGGAGCTGACCACCGCGCCCTGATAGGTCCGGGTGGCCGCTTGGGTGGCAACATCCCCGAGACTGCGGATTCCTTCGACCGCGTAATTGACCACCGAGACCGTGCCGGCGATCGCGCCATCGCTGATCGATCCAGTCAATTGGGCGCCGGAAGCGAGGTCACCGAGATCAAAGGTTACGTTGCCATCCTCGTCGACCGCACCGTCGACTTCGAAGACTGTGTTGGTCTCCTGGTCGTAGCCGGAGAGCGTCCCTTGGCCGTTGTCTCCGACCTCCATGGTCCAGATCCCGCCGCCGGGATCAAAGGTGCCGAAATAGGTGCCGGTGCGGTTGTCCGTGATGGTCACCTCGATCGAGACGGTCTCGCCCATGGGGATTTCTCCGTAGGACTCGATCACCCCGTCGACCTCCACCATGTAAGTCGAGCCGATGGTCAGACCTGTGGTCGGGACGAAGAGGACCTGTTTGGAAATATCCTTTGCCGTCGACTCGGTATGTGGGTTGTCGACGAGTTGGTCGGTCGGAGCGAAGACCTGGCCTGCCAACAGATCACCCTCACCATCGCGCAATCGGACGGTGTCGAGACTGGCCATGGTGGTACGGATGTAGTTGGCCAAATCGATTTGCAGGGCGGCTCCGTTGTTCATGCTGGTTACACTGAGCACTTCCGGCGGGGTCAGCGATTTGAGCGGGATATTGATATTGAAATGGGGTGGGGGGACCCCCAGGACATCGCTGTAGGCTGTTTCGTACCCTTTCTTTTGATACATAACCTGCCACCAGCCGGCCGGAACATCCCAGCGGAAGTTGCCGCCGGTGGACGTGACCTGCGGATTGATCTCCCCGAAGGCTTCAGCGTCGCTGACAATCCAGGGACCGTTCTCGCTTTCACCTTCCAGCAGGGTGGCGGTCACACCCGCCAGGCGGTTGTCCTCGATTACCTCGTAGACGAATCCGCTCGGATCGATCTTCCAGGACGGGTCGGCGACAGGCGAGCGTATCGGGGCCGGTCCGTCGTCGTCATCGCAATCGTCGATGCCCGGAGGGCATTCCTCCTCCTCCTCGTCTTCGCATTCTTTCAGGGCGTCGGACAAGGCGACCTCAACTTCCTTGACCTCTTCCTCGGACGCGTTGCCAAGCATGTAGCCCAATGCGACTCCGGCAACTTCGATCCCTGCCGAGATAGGCAATCCGGCGCCGGTGAAGGCTGCGCCCACCGAGACAGCTGTCATAACGGTCGATGTGATATTTTCCACCACTACAGCTTCCGTGGCCTGATCCATCTCGTTCTTGATATTCGCCAGGTCTCCGGGAGAGGCTCCGCATTCGCCCATCTTTTCCAACTGATTGTCCCAGCGGTCGAAACGTTCTTCCGAACTTTCCACACCGTTGTACCAATTCAATACGCCGACCCCGGTTGTTACGTTGCCGATCACCTCAGCCGAAACCTTGACCAAGCCACCTGCGCTTGCAGCCCTGGGTGGTTCGACGACAATGGGAATCCGCGGGTGCAGGGCGGAAGCAGTAGGTCTGCCCGGGCGAACGACCTGCGTTGATGCACCCGAGAACTCAACCGTTGCCCGCAGGGGAGTTCCTGTAGTTCTGTCGGCTGCGTCCTTGGCTTCGACCGAAATCTCATAGGTCTGTCCGGGCTCGAGGTCGGGCAGGTCTACTTCGAGCTGGTCGCCCTCAACTTCGGCGATGACTTCGCTCCCAATTGAAACGGTATACGTCTCAATCCAGGTATCGTCCAGGGCCTGGCTCCACCCGATCGTTATCGAGGTATCAGTCGCGGAGATTACGCCCAGGTTGGCGTCTTCGGGAAAATACGGGGAGATTTTGTCTCGCTTGACGAACTCGGCTGCCGCAACCGAAAACGAAGCATTAACTGAAATTGTGGATCCTGAGATGGACCAGGAGACGGATCCGCCGACACTTCCCACAGAGGATGTGCCGGCGGCAATGCTACCGTAGGGGTAGTCGATGGTTGTGACGGGATCAGCGGATAACGGCTGACCTGCGCGGAACCGTGTTTCAACTGTGGCGGAAAAGTCCGACCCAATCGACGCATTGGCTCGATAGCCGAAGTCGGTTCCCGCAATCTGCGACGGGGTCGATCCGCTCGAAGCCGATTGCGAAGTCTCCTCGCCGAGAAGCACGATGTCCGTGCCGATACGGACTGTATTGCCCCATTTTGGGAAGTTAGCGTTGCCCAGCGGGGTGAACGTGACCGTGATCTCCCCTGCATCCCACTCCACGTTTCGCCTCGACTCGATCCGCGCCCTGTAAACGCCGTCATCGCCGCGCATGGCCTCACCGCTTCCTCCGGCGGCGCCCGCAATCTGGACGGACACGTTTCGCACGTCATCCGGCCTGTTGAATTCAACTTCCACTTGGAATGGGAACCCGGCGAGGATGCGTTTCCAGAAGGTGGCCGGCCCGGATTCCGGAATCTCGAACTCCGTCCAAGCACCGACATCCTCCCATCGTTTGACCAGCGCGATTTCCTCGGGTGTATTCGCCTCCTCGACCGGCTGTCGGATTCGGACACGAACCGGGCGGACCACGAACGGGCTTCGAAGAACCTCAATATAGGGAGATACGCGTTCGTCGTCGGAATCCGGATCGATCCACACCGCGTGCAGGGTATGCCAGTAGGGAGTCTGCGGCGTTGTGAGTTGGGCCGAGAGTCTCCAGTAGCCCACTCTCGATACCTCGGTCTGGCCGATCGGTGTATCCCCGTCCATGACGATGATACGTCCGGCGCGGGATCGGCCCCTGAGCAGGACTTCAGATCCGGTCACGACCTTCGATCCTGTCAGGGTCGGACTCGCGAGGACTTCGAGGTTGGCTACACCGATGGTCTCCGTGGCGGATTCGTCCCCTTCCTGGTAGGTGATCGTGGCCGCAAGATCCAGGCGGGACAGGTCGAAATTCTCTCCGACCCGCAGGCGGAACTCGGAACGTGAGATCGTTCGGCGACCGAACACGTCGGCTCCTTCGGGTATCAAGGGCAGGTCGAGGTCCGGATGATCTGTCTTCGCCGGGAATTCGATGACCATGTGGCCATCTGCCTCAAGCGGAGTCGCCGGCTCGCCGTCGATAACTAGTGATTGATGCTCATACGCCACGCCTTCCGGGAGCGGAAGCTCTACAACGGCGCTGTGGACGGGCGAATCCAAGCCGTTGTACGGATCCAACTCGACGATTATCGTCTGACCTGGAATCACGAGATTCGGAGAGGCCCTGAACCGGGTTCCCCGGGCGAATCTGCCGGGCTCCAGAAAGCGAATTGGACCCAGATCGATGGGGCCCGAGGGACCGTCCACCCTGACCGTTCGTTTCAGGACGGGAAATGACGATCGATCGGCCGTCGATATTTCGAGATTGTATGCCCCAGGGGTTGATCTGGGAAGGACCAGGTTCGTACCAAAGCCGAAGAACCGATCGGATTTGCTTACCCAGCCATCCGAATACCTCGTGCTGGCGATCCAGGGAAATCGTGCATGGACCGGATTGCCGTCAGGTCCGACCAGTTGACCGAAGACGAAGTCGTCCTGGTCCATCCGCAGTCGCACCAGGTCGACGCGAATGGTGCTCGCTTCGCCAGTCAATAGAGCCATGGAGCCCGGATTGTAGCCAAGTCGTCCTCCGTCGACGAACAGAGTGAACTCGGTGTCCTTTGGCATGCGCGCCTCGATCGACATGTTTCCGTCGCCCACGTCCTTGACCGCGTCCGTGCGGCTTTCTCCCGTTCGCACAACACTCATGCGCAGATGGCGAGTGAGGTACGGCGCTTCAGAGGGACGAAATCGCTGCACCGTTCCCACCGAATCAATAAGTTCGATCTCTTCGACGATGATCGTGTAGGTTTCCCGGGCTTCAATTACGACGTCGACGGTCACTGGCGTATCCGGATCGGCAGTAACTTGGAGATCTTTTGATGCATACTGGCTCTGGCTGTGCGCGGTCACAACCATCCCGCTGAGTCCGAAAACCTCGTCGTTGCTGAACTTGCCCTCGGAGTCAGTCCTGACCTCCGTTTTCGAGTAGATGCCGGGTTCGAGGCTGGAGAACGTTACGGTTGCGTCCACTGCCGGTGAGCCGTCGTCGAACCTGACAGAACCGGATACGACTCCGGGTGGCATATACGCATCCGACCAGGACAACTCCAACTCGATAGGTGTTCCGGACGGGGGCAAAGCGGCCACACCGACCAGTTCGGCCAGGTCCCAGGTTAACCTGGAAACATTGTATTTGATTTCCTGCCCGGGTGGCAGCGCGAGATCTTCTGTCTCGAGGATGGCTGTGCCTTCCGTATCGGATTCGGCCCGGCCGAACGTTCGGTTTGTTTCGGGGTCGCTTACAGTGATTATCGCACCCTTCCGCGGTCGACCCTCGACGTCGGTCACCCTGAAGGTGGGTTGAACCCGGGCAAGTGTAGTATGCGCAAGCGCTGTGACGAGTCCGGGTCGCAGGGCCGGTAGATTCTCCTCTCGGATCATTTGTCCGCGCCAGAAAAACCGCAGTCGGTAGTCGTCGCCTGGAGGGAGACCGGATCCTGTTACGGTCGCGTCACTTGTGATCACCCTAGACCGCCCGGCAAGCTGTGTGTCACTCCATACCGCCACGGTAACGCCGTGCGAGTCATCGGAGAGCGATTCGTGGACGGTGACCTCAACGGAGAATCCGGCACCCACCGATCGGGGAAACGCTTTGGCTGTTTCGGATACCTGGCTGCCGTGGCCGTCCTGAAGTGTCGCTGCCACCCCTGTTACGTCGACGAGGCGGTCGGGGATCGCCCATGAGGCGGCGTACGTGCCCGTTTGATCGACATCCTCAGAGAGTGCGAGTTTGACCGACATGGGGGTCGGCTCCGTCTCCGGACTGACGAATTCGGGCCAGGTTCGGTAGTCGATCTCTACGAAAACGGACCTCTCTTTTTCACCGGTCACCCGGAACTCGAATACGCCGGACGACGCCAAGTTTCGCATGGATTCCGGCTCACGCGGGATGTCGATATCGAATTCGGTGATGAACAGGGCTCCTGTAGTCATCGTCCGGGTCTTTGAATGAAGGTTCTTCTCTGTCTCGCCGATCAGACGGACGAGGATGCGGAATGCCATATCGGTTGATGCGGGCAATCCGGTGTCCGTGAATGTGACGATGTCCCCGCCCACTTCCTCGATTTCGACCCAATCCGCCGCATCGCCGATCTTGCGTTCGATCGTGTATCCGGCGACGGATCCTTCTGCGGGATCCCAGCTCAGCATGACCTGGCCACCATCGAGTGCAGTACCGGTCAGGCCGCCGCCGCCGATCACGATTGCTTTCGTCGTAATCTCAACCCCCGGTCCATCTGTCGATTCATTCCCCGAATTGTCATATGCTTCGACCTTGACCGCGTAGATGGTTTCCGAGGACAAGCCAGTGAGGGGTAACTCCCTTACTCCGGCTGAAGTGGTCTTTTCCAAATGCCCGTCCAGATACACACGGTAACCTGTGAGATTGTCTTCGTCATCCTCCGCCGGCGACCAGGAGAGGTCAGCCAGGGTCGCACCGAGGTTGGACACGGTGATTTCGCTGCCATCCGGCCACGTTGGTGCATTCTGGTCCGGGGGATCCAGGGTGATTTCAGTGGCGTAGAGATCACGGAATGAATTGGTCCCGCCGTCCTCCACGAGATTGGTGCTCCGCGACTCGTAAACGACCATGGACCCATCTCCGGAGACCGCGGCGTGGTCGCTATTTTGATCGCCGTCGATGCCGATCGAGGAGCGGCTGATCTGTACCGTCTTCTGAAGGCTTCGATCGCGAATGTAGATGTCCTGGCCCTGTTCGGGGCTGATGAAGAACTCGTTGCCA
>QNAI01000191.1 GCA_003641745.1 Verrucomicrobiota bacterium
GAAGCTGTCGATAAGCGAAATACGAGGTTAGCCCCGGCTGTTTCGATTGGATTTTGAGCCGATTGTCACGCAATTGGCTGACGCCAGGCCCCCCACCTACCGGTAAACCGCCTTCATGGCCCCCCACGAAGCAAGCTCGGCCCCGCCCAACGGCACAAAATCCACCTTCACGGTAACCTGTTCGATTCCGTTCAAAGCGGTGCACATGGTCCCGCATCCATCCAGATCTCCCTGCAGTTCCAAACGCAGGGTGGCTTTCCCATCGTCCATCAGGAAATCCCAGTTATCGGGGGGAATGTCCTGGCCGGAGCAGGGATGGTAACAATCGGGGTAGCAGTCGGCGAACTGAAGCGGGACGGAAAAATCGTAGCCGCCAACAGGACCCTGCAGCGGGACCCATGATTTGATGGAACGATCATCCAGGAAATACGACAGCAGGGTCTGGTAGCAGGAGAAGGAATCGCATCCGCCGCCCTTGCACAGGACCATGGTGCCTTCCTGTGGTGTGCCTTCAACGTGGATGACGACGTCCTCGATGGACGCGGCGGGGCCACCCAGATCGATGTCGATATCGATATAGGCGGGACGCATTATGCCGTTTTCCCACTCCGGGTTACCGAGATCCAGGGACATGGATTCGGCGATGCAGGGGTTTGGGGCGGTCACGATCATCATTGCCACGACGGCGCAAGCCAGTCGGGCGAAACTGGTGCGAGGCATGCCATGTCCTTCCGGGCGTCGAAGAAACACGAATCTGATGTCTGCGAAGTATAGCATAGGGTTGTCCATAAATGCAAAAATCCTGCTGAATAACACAAACGGACATAAGGATTGCGCAGATTGACAACCATCATTAAGCTGATATTCGGCATGGGGCTACCGGATGCAGGAACCAAGGAGTTCGACATGTTCAAGCGAGTCTTAATTCTGGCTTTTGCCGCCCTCCTGGCGGGATTGGTCGTGGCGGGATGCAGCAGTGACGATTCGGAGGCTCCCCCCGAAGCGACGGTCAAGATCAGGGTGGTCAACGCCTCGCCGGACGGCGGAGCGATCGACGTCTATATCGGTACTACCGCGGATCTCTGGCTCGAAAATCTTGAATACGGAAAGGCCAGCACCTACCTGAGCCGCGGTACCGGCACCGTGGACCTGATTATTTATGAAGCCGGGGCAGATCCTCTACTGCTGCCCGCCTATGTGATCGAATCCGTCGAGTTGGCCGCCGGCGCCAGCCTCACCTCTCTGGTGGCCGGCCTCGTCCAATCCGGCGACGATGCGGACAAGGTCCGCCTGATCACCTACAGCGACAACTTCCAGAATTCACCGACCGCGCGGGCGCGTGTTGTTCACGCGGGGTCCGACGCTCCGAACCTGATGGTGAGCATCGGGCAGACCGGGCAGGTTCTGGGCAACAATCTGGAGCGTTGGGCCGAGTCGGGACGGGCCGGCAACGTGTACGACGCGGGGGTCACCCAGGACATCGTGGTCCAGGCGACGGGAAACCAGATCACCACCTTCCGCGCACCCGAACTCGAAGCCCAAAAGGACTACTATTTTTTCCTGATCGGGCTGATTTCCGGCGATCCCCTGACCAATGAGCCCTTTGACCTGTTGATCGTCGGTCCTGGCGGCACGGTCCCCCTGGAGACCACGGAATCGCGTAAAATTCGTCTGGTTCACGCTTCGCCGGATGTAGGGGTAGTTGATTATTACGTAGCCTGGGGTCTTGGCGACAGCTTCCGGCGAACCCTGGTAAAGGACAAGGTGGCCTATGGCGACGCCACGGTGTACGGCGAGATGTGGATCCGTCAGGTAATCATTGAGATGTATTCCGTGGGTGCGGATCCCGACCTGGTGGCGCCTCTGTTCTCCCAGTCAGTCCACATCTACGATATCGCCCCTTCGACAACGGCCTTTGCCGCGGGATTGGCCAACACGACCGACACCGAAGAAACCCTGCGCATATTCAGCCTGGCCGACGATTTTGGCGTGACCATCACCGGAACCCTGCCCGCGATTGTCGTGCATGCGTGTCCAAATCTGGAAAGCCTGGCCGTTGATTTTGGTGATGACGGTACCGTCGAAGCCATGGCGGACCGCTTTGCCGGCAACACCGAAGGATCGATCGGTCTGCCCGCGGACACGAAACGGCCCATGGTGGTCACCAACAAATCCGGCCTGGTGGATGTGTTTACGACCCCGGCCATGGCAGAGAACAAGCAATTCTACCTGATCCTGACGGGTATCAAGGGCAGCGCGCCGGTGTTTTCCCTGCTGTCGGTCAACCAGGATGGATCGCAGGGGTTCACGGTACCTGATTGAGAGTGTTCTAACCCGGAAGGAGCCAACCATGATATCCCTGACAGCCCTTTGGTTGCCGATCGTACTGTCCGCGGTGGCGGTTTTCATCGCGAGTTCCGTCATCCACACTGTTCTGCAGTACCATAAAGACGATTACAAAAAGACCCCCTCCGAAGACGGGGTCATGGAAGCCCTGCGCGGATTCAACCTGCCGCCCGGCGACTACGTGATGCCCCACGCCGGCTCCATGAAGGAAATGGGTTCCCCCGAGTTCAAAGAGAAACAGAACAACGGCCCGGTGGGGTTTTTCACTGTGCTGCCAAACGGCCAGTGCGGGATGGGCCTTCAGCTGGCCCTGTGGTTCGCGTTCAGTCTTTTGGTGGGGATCATGGTCGCCTACATCGCGCGCATGAGCCTACCCGCGGGCACCGATTACCTGCTCGTACACCGGGTGACCGGCGCGACGGCTTTCTGCTGCTACTCCATGGCGCATCTGCCCAGTTCGATCTGGTACAAAAAATCCTGGATGGCGACCATGAGGAACTTCCTGGACGGATTGGTCTATGGGCTGCTTACCGGTGGGGTGTTCGGGTGGTTGTGGCCGGCGGCTTGATGGGGCTTGCTGCGTATCACTTTTAGCATTTTGGAAAAGGCCCCCCGGGGGGCCTTTTCCTTTTGGGTAGTCGGCTGATGGTCACCAGCTCCTACCGATACAACGCCTTTACCGAACCAAAGGACGCGTTCTCCACAGCCACAGCTTCGTCGTTGAACATGAAAACCGGAGCCTCATGGGATCCGCCCATGGAGTACATGACCCGGATATCCGGATTATTCTCCCCGATGTAGTCCATCTCCCCTGGAGTAGAGGTTCTCGTGGTGGGACCCAGGGAAATGGCGGTCATCCCGGGATTTGTATTCATGAAGGTTAACGTAACCAGGACGGCCGACTCATTGGTAACCGGCAGGGATGCTGGAGTGGCCAACCCGACGGTGAAATCCAGGAAGTCCTCATTGATGTCCTTGCGAAGTCCGATGTCGACATTTTCGGGGGGAAGGACGGCGTCCAGGAGAAACAAATCGTCGTTTGGAACAGGGTTGAAGGTCAGGGTCAGCTCATAGGCCAGGATAAAGGAGTAGGGCGCGTCACCGTTTTCCACGTCGGTGGGCCGGGTCAATACCAGATACACGTCCACCGGAGTATCCATGACATAGGTTCCCGTGGCGCCGGTCCCGTCATCGTTGGTGTAGAGACCGACCTCGTTGTTGTGTGTTGGCTCGGCGGTGCCGTGAGTAGGTTTCCGTTAGATATTCGAAGCACCAAGAGCTTCCGGGATCACCTTTCTTAGGGTTTTAAGGCTGAATGGCTTCTTCACAAACCAGGTATTTCCGCAAGGCGATATGATATCACCCATTTTATCAGCAACGTTTTGGGCATACGAAATTACAACAACGGAAATGCCCGAAAATTCTTCACCGAACACTCCATTCCTTAACTCCTGAATAAACGTTAATCCACCGTATCCCATTATGTGATCCTCGGAATTATCAACCGGGAATAAAAGACCCATGGTTATCAGGTCGAGATGTTCTTCCGAAATCCTTTTCTTTGCTCCCTCCAAAGTTGATTCGCGCGCGGGACCGGCTGCGGGCGTTAACAATGTTGACTTATCACGAAAGAATCGGGGGTTTGGGGCCCCGAATTTCTATTTATGCGGAAAACACTCCTGTTTTTTATTCCTTTTATGCGGATTTATGCAATTAAGGAAACCCGCTTGACATAGGTGGGATTTTCTGGCAACCTCAACGCATCGCCCAAATAGCGTCCGACTCAGGCCACCTGTTGGCCCTATCCGGACGTGCCAACCGTATCAGACATCATCAGCTTAATCCGCCACACCCGGGACGGGCACGGCGGGAGCAATTTTTGTCTTTGGAACCATTATTTCCCCACGGATGGGGACTCGGATTTGTTTCTCTCTGAGAGAGAAGGGAGGCGATTTCTTACCCATTATTTGCCCATCGCCGGGGGATTGAGGTCTTCGCCCGCCTGAACCTACCTGATATTTTTTCATCGTTTTCTGCAGGGGGAATACCCATGAAATTTCGCGCAATTCTCATCATTTTTGGGGTTATCGGCATCATGGCTTTGGCGACGGTTGCCGCCATGGCTGGTGGACCGGTTGCTTCCCCCGAGGGAGTTCTTCAAGGCGAACGGGGAGAAATTCCCTTTGTGACCGACAAGGCCTTTGGCGATCCTACGGATTTTAAGGCGGCGGCTTTAGCTGGCGCTAACTATGTCCGTTATATGCAGGCCGACTTCACTGAGGACAACGCCGGCAACGGGTTTACCGACGCCGACCCGGACAACGGTGGATTTGGTTGGCAAACGACCGCCTTTGAAAACACCGGAGCGACCTACGGCAATGTCTGGGGAATTACCATCAATGGTCTATACCAGGTATACCTTCTGGAGCCCAGCACCCCTCTTTACATCGCCATGAGGGATGCGGCCAACGGTTTGGCGGCTTCTCTTCCTTCAGATGTTACTTCGGCCCCGAATATTACTTACCTGCTGAATTTCTCCAACTTACCTGAAGTGATTGCCGGCTCGGACCCCTTGGCCCTGAGTTCCGCTGCCTATAAGGCTGCCGCGGTGGCCATCTGGGATTATGATCTGGATAGCCGACCGGCTTCTGGGAATACGTCCATTTACGCATTCGGGCAGGCGATTATCGAAGGCCGCCTGCCTGGTCTTCCCAATGGCATTGTTGCCTGGGACATGGCTCTGTGGACCGATGCCCTGATGGAGTTGCATGGCAATTATCCCGCGGGTGGATACGATGCCCTGGCCGATTCGTTGGCCGACGTTTCGTTTATTGACAGTTTTCCGGTTGTTCCGGGGGATGGGATTTTTGAACCCGACGGACACAACAAGGGATTTACCCTCGATTATTCGAATGTCGAATTTGAGATGTACACCATTGGTGTCGCCGGATTGATCAGGAATTTTTCCCGTACTGGTTCTCATACGGACAAATTGCCTCTTTTGCAGACCCTCCTCCTGGAGTGCCAGTACCCGGACGGCGCCTTCAGCTATCAATACGGCGCCACCCCGGACATCAATGACCGCGGATATCAGGATACCGCCTATCCTGTGTGGGCTCTTTATTTCACCACCAATTCCACCGCTGCAACTAACCAGGCTTTTTACGATGCAGCAACCTGGTTGGGCGCTGTCCAGGAAAACACCGGCTTAGCCGAAACTTCCGGCGGTTTTCTTTACAGCGATACTACGCACATCCCGGAAGTTGGCAGTGAATGCACCGCGGCTTTAGCCTATGCGGCGATTGCCATCAATCCTTCGTTGAACACCACGGCCCCCGGCCCCGACCCCGCCCAGTGCGGCGTGACCAAGACCGTTACCTTTGATTACGACCGCGGAGACGCCACTCCCGGCCTGTACGGTTATGAAGTGGTAGTGCAGATCACCGGCCCGGTGAACACCGTGGTCGAGGGTGACTTCTCCGTCCTGACGAGCATGGATTATTTCCAGGTCGTCGACAACACTGGCGGACAGTTCACGGTCAACGGGTCCCGGTTCGGTACGGACCCCGGCATCCTGGCCGACGCGAATCTGTTCGATGTCGACCTGGTCACCTCGGGTGACGGCACTGTGGACATCAGCATCGTCAGCTACCGTTTCCGCGATCCCGACAATGTCTTCATCTTCGCCGACATGAACGGGATGGACTTCGTGGTGGACTGCACCGCTCCCGGACCGGTGGCGGACATTACCGCGGCGCCGCGGCACAACAAGGTCGATGTGACCTGGACCCACGGCGGGATCGACAACGCGACCTACGAGATTTTCCGCGGTCTGTGGTACGACACGACCATCGGCGTTTCGGCTTATCCCGAATACGATGATCTGACGGGCAGCACGATCCCGACCCGTCCGGCCAATTACGCTGGGGCCCTTGCCAGCGGTGAATGGGTCCATGCGGGCTCCGTGGGTGTTGGGACCCTCAACTTCACCGACACGTGGGGGGATGCGACCAGCCGCGGCGTCTACTACTACGAAGTGTTCGCCGTGGACGCGGCGCTCAACGGCAGCGTTGCCGCGGCTGCTAATGACCGCGCCACCAACTACTGGCTGGGCGACGTGCCTCCCTACATCGATGGATATGTCAAAGCGAATGACATCACCGTGCTGGGCGCGTGTTTCGCGACCTCGCAGGGCGATGGGTTGTACAACAACATGTGCGACGTCGGCGCCACCGACGACTGGAGCCGCGTAGGCATTCCCCTGACCGACAGCATCATCGACTTCGAGGACCTGATGGTCTTCTCGATGAACTACAGCGTGGTCACCGATGCCAAGACCGCACCGCAGATCTCGCAGACCATCGAACTGGCCTGGGTGCAGAAGGACGACGGCCGCTGGGCCCTGCATCTGGTCGGCGGCACAGGTCTGAAGGGTGTTCATGTCCGTTCCGCGGTTGCCGTGACTTCGGTTACCGAGGGTGATCTGCTGGCCTCACAGGCCGAGATGACCTTCCTGGTCAACACGGGCGACGCCATGGACGTTAACCTGGCCCTGATGGGCCGGGATCTCGGGTTCGTCGGCACCGGCGAACTGTTCGTGATCGAAGCCGGGGCTGCCGTATCGCCGAAGGAACTGTCCATCGACCTGCGCGGCACCGACAACTCGAAACTGGATTACACGCTGGACAAGATCAGCGGGGCCGATACCCCGAAGATCTTCAACCTGGGCGCCAACTACCCCAACCCGTTCAATCCCATGACCAAGATCAACTTCTCCCTGCCCGAAGCGCAGGACGTGATGTTGGCGGTCTACAGTCTGGACGGACGGAAGGTTGCCACCCTGCTGAACGAGACCCGCGGCGCGGGTCCGCACGAAGTCGTCTGGATGGGCCGCAACGACGCGGGCCAGGCAGTGGCTTCGGGTACGTATTTCTACAGGATCGATGCCGGACCTTATAGCCAGGTTCGGAAGATGAC
>QNAI01000192.1 GCA_003641745.1 Verrucomicrobiota bacterium
CCGACCAGATGTTTCCCCACTTCATCGCTTTCGGTCTTCCACCGGTCGTATCCGGACTTGTGCTCTCCGGGCTCTTCGCGGCGGCGATGTCCAGCATTGATTCGGGGATCAATTCGATCACCGCCGTGGTGACAACCGATTTCCTGGACCGCTTTGGGAAACACCCCCTATCGGAGAAAAAGCATGTTCTGTATGCCCGTCTGCTCGCCGTCGGAATCGGCGCGGTGGTCGTAATCGGCAGTTCCTTCATCCAGCACATCCCCGGCAATATCACCGCGGTCACCAACAAAACGGTCAACCTGCTGCCGGTGCCGATCTTCTGCCTGTTTTTCTTCGCCTTTTTCGTGAAATTTGCCAGACCGGCCGGTGTCTGGGCCGGCGCAATCGCGGGGACCGTCGCCGCCACGCTCGTCGCATTCTCGGGTCCAATCTTCGGGATGGACCCGGAAACCGGACTTGATCCGATCAGTTTTCAGTGGATCGCGCCGGTTTCCCTCGTGACCAACCTTTCGGTCGGTTGCCTCGTCAGCGCACTCTTTGGCATGAAGGCGAAGAATGCTTCGGTCCAACATCACGACATCGATCCTTACTGAACGGATCAGGCTTCTGGATACGCCCATCGGCAAGGGACGGTGCTTGCGAATGCCTTTCAAAAAAACGATGGCGGTCTCCCATTGATCAGAGTACCTTGAAAGCTATTCAAGATGTAGCACCGTCGCTGTGCGTGCCCCCATAGCTCTTCGAGCGACGGAGGGTCGACGTTTGAATTCCGGTGACTTAGGGGCCGTCACGAAATAAGTTATTAAAGATGCGCAGAATTATCGGGGAGCAACAAGCCGGGTTCGGGCGAATATAGCGGGCTATCTGAGCCGGAATCCAACACCGTTGCCCGCCGAAAAGACCAGCAGATTTTGTGAGTTATTTTGTTACGGGCCCTTAGGGGAAAAAAGGGAGATATCACATGCATGATACGGGCAAGAGAATCAATGGTTCTCAAACCGTCGGGTTCAGTCGAATTTCATGATACGGACCGGTCTCATTGATCAATCGTATTTTCCTGAATCTGAAATGCATAGAGTCTGGCCTCGCGCAGGTAGAACTTCAGACGAATGACTCGCCCTTTCAAGGAACCCAGGTCTTTCTTTTCCTGCCACGATACCGAGAGGCGCAACTCGTCGACTCCCTGGAAGGGCGGTGCGTCCTCTCGGGTAAAGCCCGGGATCGGTTCGCCCTCCCGGTTGAGAATTTCCACCGAGATATCACCCTCCGGAGCTTCCACATTCACGAGCAGCTGATCACCTGCCAGTTCGAACGGCCTGGTGATCATCACACCCGGCTCGTCCTTCGCCTGCAAACAGACAAATCGATCAAGAGGCATCCGGGCCAATCCGATTCCGGGATCGCGCGGGCTCATTGAATGCCGTTCTCCATATCCCGTGTAATAGAGCCAATGCTGATCCCCGATGGTGAGAATGCTTGAAAAGGAGAATAGCATATCCTTGTCAAAACTACCGTCCGGGCCGCGCGGGATAACAGGCTTTCCCAGGTAGACCCAGTCAAGATTCCATGAGTCGCCGTCCCGGCTGGTGGCAATGTAGAAATTTATGGTATCCCGTTCGTGACGCTTATGCGAATCAAAATCACCCCCGCTTAAATCCTGCGGCCACTCGTAAACGTTCATCAGGGCGAAGTGGATGCCCTCGTAGATCCAGTCGGTCATGGCATAGATCTGGCGCCGCCTGTATTCCTCGGTGCCCTCCCGATCGAATAACCAGTTCCGAATCGTCGTCCAGTTGGTCGGGTCCGATTTGACATCGGGGTTGACCATCCCGCGATTGCCCCGCACTTCGATTTCCGCGCCGAGCTTATTCTTGTAGTCGGTTCTGGTATAGAGGCGATAGACATTCGCATCCTCATCCCAGAGCAGTTGATTGTAGGTATCCGCCGCCCTTCCCGTGACTCCGTTGCCATCGTTGTATTTTTTCCAGTGAAGACCATCTTCCGAAAAACCGAGGGCAGCCCTGACCCTCTTGCCCGTATAGGCCATCTTATATCGATGTTCAGGATCCGTTTCGTGCGGATCCTTGAACACGGACAGTCCATGGCCCATCTCAAGGCTCACAATATTGTTCTCCACGCTTCCCTCGTATTCCACCAGCCCCAGGTTCGGCTTGTTCCATTGAAGGCCGTCTTCCGATTCGGCGTAGGCCTGGGACAGAATATTGTACCACATACGGTATCTTCCGTCCTCATGGATCACCGTCGCATAGCCGCCAAAAGACTTCTTCTCCCAAGGCTTGTCCGCGACAAACAAGGGTCTGCCATCATTGGCCTTCGTCACCTCGCCCAGCTCGAAGGTGAGGTTTTCGAGTTGTTCGATCGCAAATGAATCCACCAGCAATTGCTTCCGCAGACCGATGGAGACCATTTCCGGGTCTTCGCCTCCACGGCGGGCCATGAACGCGCCATGAGCCGCGGCAGAGAGTGCAACCACCCGAAATCCACCGTCGTTTTCCCCATCGTCTCTAAGGTCGAAGAAGCGATTCGCGGAACGGCAGACCCTTGGGTTGGACCGCCAGGAACCTCCCCGCAACACCCGCAGTTTCTCCACTCCGTCGAGCCGCGCCGAACCGTCGACGGGCGCTCCATTGTAGGAGGCATGCCAGGGGTCATCGCACCACTCCCACACGTTTCCATGCATATCATGTAAACCAAACGCGTTTGGTTTCATCTCCCCCACGGGATGGGTCGTTTTCTCCGCATTGTCCATAAACCAGGCATGCTCGCCCAAGCTGGTCTCGCTGTCGCCGAATCCAAATCTGGTGGTTGTGCCCGCCCGGCAGGCGTATTCCCACTCCGCCTCGGTCGGAAGGCGGGCATTCAAACCAAGGACGCGCTGGTTGAGCACCTCGATGAATTCCAGGCAGTCGTTCCAACTGACATTTTCCACCGGTTTTTCCGGATCCTTATAGCGGCTGGGGTTGCTGTTCATGACAACCTCCCACTGTTCCTGGGTCACCTCGTATTTGCCCATGTAAAAGGCCTTTGAGAGGGCCACTTCGTGAACGGGCTCTTCATCCGTATGCCCGTCTGTCGAGCCCATCTTGAAGGAACCGGGACCAATCAATAAGAGATCCATGGTCACACCTCCTCCAAAATCCACCGATAGCTCCTCCTCGTAACCGGAGATCGCAGACGCGGAACTTTTCTCATTAGGGATGTTCTGGCCGACCTCGTCCCTGCCCTGGCCGGAGCTCAAAGGCAAAAACGCCATCAAGAGCGCCAAATTGATCCCAACCCTGTTCAACTGAATTCCAGCTTTCATCGTTCTTTTTATTCAGCTTCGTGAAATTCGCAGGTATGCACCCCGGTGACTCGATCGCTTCGCTCAGAATGACAGGCCGAATAGCTTCGATCGGTTCAACCCTGTTCTTCGCTTTCGTTATCCGAACACCGCTCTTGGTGCCCTTCTGTTCAAACGAAAAACTGGAGTCCTCATCCAAATTCCCTTCTGTAAATCCTGCTATGCCCGTCTCACTGCAGAGAAAGAACCGATTTGGAAGGTCACCTAGTGTCCTGTCTCACAAATGCGCTTGTACAATATGGTGGCGTCATGGGGTCGATAGCAAGGCGGGACAATTCCGGAATGCCTGTAGGCCTTTCGGATTTGTCCTAACGCCGCTAGCGGCCCCATGACGCACCACCCCTTGGGCCAGGCCATTTTCAACCTCAGCCGCGTTGCCCGTGCCGGGCGGTGCCACAGGGCACAGCACCGGCGCGGCCGCCACGCTGGGGCTGAAAATGGCTCTGGTATTGGCAAGCTCATTTGTGAGACAGGACACTAGTCTGCAAAACGGAAAGCATGGAACCTGGCCTCGACCCCGGAGAAGTGAAAACGTATGATAAGCTGTCCATCGGGGATATCGGGGAGTCGTTCCCCACCCTCCCAGGCAACCGGGACATCCAGACCTGTCGCGATCGGCCGGCAGTCTGAGCGCCCGAAGCCCGGAATGGGCGCCCCGGTGTCGGGGTCAAGAAGCTCGACCTCGATCTGTCCATGCTCGCCGATCCCGTCCAGATTCAAGAGCAATCGGCGGTTGCTCCCGCTTTCGATCGGAAACGGGAGCGTATCGAGTGTGCCCCCGGCGGGCGGATCGGCTATACCGGCATAGGTCCAGGCGTGATTGCGTATGGTAGCGATACCCGTAAACCACTCGGGCCGACCGAAAATGCCTCCGGTTATTGCCAGGCGCGCTTTGGTGCCCTTGGGGCGGATCATGGTGTTGTGGTGCCATGGAGTCCCGCTATAGTAGACCCATCTCTGGTCACCTTTATCCATACCGCGTCCGCCCGAGATCTTTCCGCTGTCCCAGTTTCCCGCTCCTGACGGAGAGAGGTTGCTCTGCCCATTCTTGATCCGGTAAAAATTAAGACCATCCCGGCTCATGGCCAGCGACATGTCGTACCTGCCGTCGAAGAAGACCGGCACATAGGAAAGCAGGTAGATTTTGTCTTCCAACCAACCACTGCCTCCATAGACTTGGTCTTCGCCGATACCGCCCCCTCCCTCAAGGATGATCCACCCGGCCACCTGGCGATCCCCGTAGGGCGGATATTTATACGGATCATAATAATCAAGGATGTTTTCAAAGCCCTTCCAGGGGCCTTTGAGGGTCGGCGCATAAGACATCCCGACGGCCCGCCCTGACAGGTTGTAAGCTCGGTGGATCGACTTGAAACGCCGCTCGGGCAAATCGTAGAGATCCTCGTAACTTGGCCCCGCCCCGTGGTCGGAACTGGGTGCTTTGTCCGTGCCGGTGATATCCTCATCAATAATCCAATGGATTTCATCGCTCGAATAAGCGGACAGGATGCGCCCTTTCTTGCCTATTTTTTCGAGGTAAGGCCCGTAGGTAATAATCGCCTTGAACCGCTTGTCGGGGTCTGTTTCGTCCTTATCTTCAAATGAAGTACGCACCGGAATGAGGAGATTGTTGTCCGTGCTTCCCAGAAGGTCCACCAAACCGACTTTTATGCGCTCAAAATGAATCCCGTCTTTGCTCTCGGCATAGCCGGAATAGGCGTTGGTAACGTCCCCGTCCTCGGCAATCCAGTTTTTCAGTCCGGAGCCCGAATATCTCATTCTATAAATCTTTGCCTCTTCATCATAAATAGCGCCCCCCGAGCCCCAGGAAGAATCCCATGCCTCCGGGTCCGGATTGGGGCCGAAAACGGGGTTGGCCGGATGTCGCTCAAGGGGTGTCAGCCCGGTCTTGATGTTTATGAGGGAGGAGAATTCCAGAAGGTCCAGAACCTGATAATATCTGTCACTTTCCGGATCAATTGAAGGAACCGGCATCCGGCAAAAATAGATTCGGTCCGCTGCCATGACCAGGGTCCCCAATTCGTTGCTTTTCGGCGGGGCCTGTTTTTCCACCGTCGAATGCCTGCTCAGTCCGTAGAAGGCGCCGCGCCATTCCCGTTTGTCGTCGAAGCCATCCTGCAGCCAGCGGGAAAAGTAGTTGTAGCGGCGGGTGGTGTCATTCCAGACGGCCCAGGGAATGCCGAAACGATCGCGCCCGATGACCGGGCGCCACTGCTCTTCATCGGCCAGAAAGACCCGGCCATCGCCATCGATGCCGGTCTTTATGAAATTGGAATCATCCCTGCTCAAGTGGCCTTCGCCGGGAGGCAGTCCCTTGACCATGATCTCTTTCGACTTTGAAAGGTAATCTCTCTTCCAACCGTTCTCATCGCGAAGGGCGTAACCAACGTTAGCCACTCCGGTCCACCGCTCTTTGGTGAATTCCGGACCATGTGGTTCCAGGTCCACCATTCCCTCATGTTGGTAAACGACCAGGGGTTGTCCGCGGTACAAGACAAGGCTGGGATTGAAGGCATGGGCAAAAGCCACTCGTTCCGCATCAGGAAAAGGGCTGTCCCACATCCCGATTTCGGGGCGAGGCTGTCTGGGCGGTCTTCCGGTCCAGGTCTCCCCATCCTCGGACCTGGTGTAGTAAATCTCCCATCGGTGGGCAAATACCAGGTGGTAAACCCCGTTTTCATCGATCTCGATCACCGGGTCCCGGCAGCCTTCGTCAACCATCCGAATATCATACTCCATATGGTCGGGCGGGTGCGAAATCACCATCCAACGGGAAACAGGATCGGCCACCTTACTGGCGCTCCAGACTCCATCAATGGTCCTCATCGCCACTATGCTTCCGCGCTGGCTATAAACGATGCACAATTGATTGTCCGGGGAGACTCCCAGATCGCCCAGACGAGTATCGCCTTCTGCAATTTTTTCAAAGCCTTGCTCTCCTGACGCTTTCGACCAGGCCGCCTTCTTTGAAACTCGCAGATAACCGCTTCCTCCACTGACATCGCACCAACTGTGGAAAATGGTTTCACCTGCACCCCAGACCGCATGGAGTCTGTCATCGGAGCCAATAGCCATGCTGAATCCCTCTGACGGCCCATCGGGCACTCCCAGCAAAGAACCCAGGTTGATCGCGGTTGAAAAGTGACGACCCTCCGACTTTGTTTCGGCAGCCACGGCCAAATGAGGGCCATTCCCGCCGTCAAACCCCACAAACCACGACCCCGCCTTATTGCGGACGATCTGGCGGCCGTTGACCAGAGGCAGGGCCGCGCCAACATCGCTGCTGCCCGCAATGAGGTCCTTATCGAACTGGGTTTCCCGGACGATCTGTTCTTCGCTCCCGACGGTCGCGGAGTCCGCGAGGGCCCCTTGAAATAAGCTGAGGTGGCCGGAGACTACGAGCCAGGGGAACAGTTTCCATTTATTCATCATAAAACGGGTTTCTACTCGGGTTGAAAGTCACTGCTTACCGGTTTCTGCGATTCTATCGATTGACCCCTTCCAGCTCTTATCGCTTTCCCTTCGGACTTTTCTTGCAGGCACAATGATCGATTCAAGGGCACCTTGATTAATTGGAGATTGTCATCGTCTCCAATTAATCAAAGTGCCCTCAAGAATGGTTCCCCCCAGCCCTTCAAAAGATAGAGAGTATTGCCCGCGAATTGACGCCACTCTCTTGAATGGTGGGTTGCTCTTGCAAATACGATACACTTTCGAGGCATATCGATACAAAAACATGCGATTTGAGGTCAAGTGCAACCGAAACTGTGAACCCGCAGGGCTGACGGGGCATTCAGGACACAATAACCGGTTCGGGGGAGACGGGAGCCCGAACGCTCCCGGCGAGTTTCAGTTCGTTCTTGAAGATTTCATAGCGCATTTCGCTGCGATCGCCACTGATTCGGCTGATCAACCTCTCGGC
>QNAI01000193.1 GCA_003641745.1 Verrucomicrobiota bacterium
AAGTTTCCGGGCGCACTGGATGTTTCATCTGGATCTCAGGGACTCCCCGATCTGTGGGTGATCAGGTGACGGAAACAAGTATCAGCTGTTCTAATGGAAATGTCAACGTGCCGAGGTATATTAGTATAACTAATACTTATCTTCACCGGCTATGGACAGTCCGAAGCGGCTGGCCTGCCTGCCCGCCATCTTGTCCGGGCGTAGCATGCGAAGCCTGAAAGCTTTAGCGACGGGGGGGCATTCGAAGGGGTCAAACCTTGATTCCTGCATTGGCATGCACGAATGCAAGGAATGACCCCGTGGCCATATGGTGGGGCGCGACGTTCCTGCGCGACGTCTAATGCGATTCGAAGGGGTCAAACCTTGATTCCTGCATTGGTATGCACGAATACAAGGAATGACCCCGTGGCTTCCCGGGATCCGATCCGATCAATGCGCCTCCAGCCAGTTGCGGCCGGCTCCTGTGTCGACCACGATCGGCACCTCGAGTTGGAGAGCGGTCGACATGGCGTCGACGATGATCGGGCGCACCGTTTCGATTTCGCTTTTCGGCACCTCGAAAACCAGTTCATCGTGCACCTGGAGGAGCAGGCGCGTCTTCAGTCCCTTCTCGCGAATGCGCTGATGCACCCTGGCCATGGCAATCTTGATCATGTCGGCGGCCGTTCCCTGGATGGGCATGTTGATGGCATTGCGTTCTGCCGCTGAGCGGACCGTGCCGTTGCCCGAGTTGATGTCACGCAGGGTGCGGCGCCTGCCCTTTATCGTCTCCACGTAACCCTTTTCCCGGGCGGACTCCAAGGTGCGGTTTATGTAGTCGCGCACACCGGAAAACTGGCTGAAATACTGGTCGATCAAACCACCGGCTTCATTCCGGTTGATGCCCAGGCGCTGGGCGAGACCGAAGGCGGAGATTCCGTAGGGGATGCCGAAGTTGACCATCTTGGCCTTGCCGCGCATCTCGCGGGTGACGGCGACTGTATCCACTCCATAGATACGCGCAGCCGTTGCCGCGTGGATATCGAGTCCCTGTTCAAAGGCCCCGATTAGTCCGGGATCCTGGCTGATGGCGGCAATGATCCGTAATTCGATCTGGGAATAGTCGGCCGAGAGCAGGACCGAATCCGGATTCCCGGCCACAAACGCCTTGCGAATCTCCCGGCCTTCGCTGGTTCGGACCGGTATGTTCTGAAGGTTGGGTCCGTTGGACTGGAGACGCCCGGTGATGGTGTGCAATTGGCCGAAGTGGGTGTGTACCCGGCCGTCGGCGGGATCGACTGATTCCGGCAGGGTATCGACGTAGGTGCCCTTCAGCTTGGTCAGGCCCCGGTAGTCGAGGATGGCCTGGATGATCGGGTGGACCCCGGCCAGGCCGGTCAGGACCTGCTCATTGGTGGCATACTGGCCGGTCCGGGTTTTCTTTGGCTTTTCGACCAGCTTGAGCTCATCAAAAAGGATCTCCCCGAGTTGCTTGGGAGAGTTCAGGTTGAACTCGTGCCCGACCATATCGATGATCGACTTTGCGATTGATTCAATCCGCTCGCCCAAGTCCAGGCTGTATTGGTGAAGGACGGACGAATCTAGGGCGATTCCCGCCGCTTCCATGTCGACCAGGACGGGGATCAAAGGGCATTCGATCTCGAAGAAGATGCGCTCCTGTCCTTTCTGCTTCAGAAGTGGCGCAAGGCATTCACAGAGTTGCAGGGTGATGTCGGCATCCTCGGCTGCATACACAGCCAGCTGGGCGGCCGGGATGTCCGTCATGGCCCGAGTGCGGCCGGCACCATCGTCGAGCAGGCTGTCGAGGTGCACGGTCTTGTAGTCGAGGATGGACTCGGCCAGAGAATCCATTCCGTGTTTCTGCTCCGGTTCGACCAGGGCGTGGGCCAGCATGGTGTCGAAAAAGGGACCGGCGACCTCAATGCCATGATTCTTCAGGACGGCGAGGTCAAACTTGAGGTTGTGGCCGATCTTCCGGGTCCGGTCGCTCACGAAGATCGATCGAAACTCGGCCAGCTCGGCCCGTGCCTTCCCGGGATCGCGACTGAATTCGACATACCACGCCTCGCCCGGTTTGATCGCGATGGCCAGACCCAGTATTTCGGCATGGCGGGCATTGAGTCCGGTCGTCTCGGTGTCGAAGCAGAATGACTCCTGTGCGGCGAGCCGCTCAACCAGGTTCCGGCGTCCGGCATCGTCATGGACATGATGATACGTATGTGGCGTGTCGGCCAGCGTCCTGAACGGTGTGGTCTCCAGCAGTTCGAGCTGACCGGTTCCCGGCGTCGGGATATCGGCTTTGCTTTCCCCGGAACCGGTCGCGGTCATCTCCAGACTGAATTCGGATCCGAAAATTCGTTTTCCAAGGGTCCGGAACTCGAACTCGGAGAACAGGGCACGAACGGTATCCAGGTTGGGTTCCTCACGGATGAGGCCGTCCGGTCCGACTGTCACAGGGACCTCACGATCGATGGTCGCCAACCGGTAGGAGAGGCGGGCCTGCTCGGCATTGTCCCTGATCTTTTCCTGCTGTTTGCCCTTGAGTTGATCGACATTTGCGAGAACCCCCTCCAGCGAGTCAAAGCGCTCGAGGAGCTTCTGTGCCGTTTTCGGGCCGACTCCCGGCACCCCCGGGATGTTGTCGGAAGCGTCGCCCGAAAGCCCCAGGATATCGATCACCTGGTCGGTCCGCTCGATCCCCCATTTCTCACAGACGGCTTTTGCGTCCTGGATCTCGGGGGGGTCACCTTTGTAGGATGGTCGATACATGAAGACCCGGTCGGAAACGAGTTGGCCGAAGTCCTTGTCCGGCGTGACCATATAGGTGTCGTAGCCCTTCTGTTCCGCCCGGGTCGCCAAGGTGCCGATGATGTCGTCCGCCTCATAGCCGGGCATCCGCACCACGGGTATCTTGAATGCCTCGGCAATGCGGCTGAGGTGGGGCAGGACGGCTGCGAGATCCTCCGGCATCTTGTCGCGGTTTGCCTTGTAGGGCTCATAGAGCTTGTGGCGTGCAGTCGGCTCGGGGGTGTCGAAGGCGATGGCCAGATGAGTCGGATTCTCTTTGGTTATCAGGTCGATCAGGGTGGCCGTGAAACCGTAGAGGGCGGACGTATTCATCCCCTTGGAATTGTAGATCGGGCGGCTCAGAAACGCAAAGTGTGCACGGTAAGCGAGCGCCATGCCGTCGAGGAGGAAGAGCTTCTTACTCATTTAAGAGTTATGACTTAAGAGTTAGGAAGTTTGAAGACCTAAGATCATAGGCTGGCTTTCTCGGAAGGGGTCAGACCCACTTTTCAGGAGTTTCCGGCCTGAGTCCGTTCTAAATTCTTCATTCCTAAGTCCTAATTCAACTTGAGTTCGAGCTGGTTGTCTTTTCCCAGGGCCCAGGCTTCGATGCCTCGGGTTCTCAGGGTCTGGGAGAATTCCTGGGCAAATCCGTGCACGGTATAAACCCGGGATGGGTTGACCCGCTCGACGAAACGGAGGAGGTCGTTGTAGTCCGCGTGGTCGGAGAGCGGGAAGACTGCATCACATCCGCTTCGGTAGCGGGTGGATGAATCCAGGCCCCACCCGGTGATCGTCGCGGTACGTTTTCGGCGGAGGTTCTGAAACCAGGTGCTCTTGGTCGACTGGGGTGGACAGATGACGACGTGTCCGGTCAGGTAGGCTTCGTCGAATCGACCGTAGAGCGGGAACTCGAAACCGCATTCCTCATAAACCCGGGTCATCTTTTCGACCTGCGGGTGAAGCATGATCGGTACTCGAGCCTCTTTCAGGGCGCTGAGGATCTCCTGACTTTTTCCCAGGCTGTATCCGAACAGCACGGGTGTGGCCTTATCCGAGAGGGTTTCGTAGCAGAATTTCCGGATCCCGGCCGCCACCTCCTCGAACGGTGGAAATTCGTAGCGCGGTACTCCGTAGGTTGTCTCCATGACCAGGGTATCGGCATGTGGCGTGACGCAGGTCTCGGCGGACAGTCCGGGTCGGAGCTTGAAGTCTCCGGTATAGAGAAAAGATCCGTGGTGGTTTTTTGCCGCCAACTGGGCTGAGCCCAGTATGTGGCCGGCAGGGTGGAGTTTAATCTCGGTGCCGTCGTCGAGACGGTGCATCTGTCCGAACGGAAGACTGATGATCTCGCTATTGCCCGGCAGGCGCCTGGCCATCAGGCGCCGCGTTCGGTCCGAACAGAGAATGACCCGGTGTCGGGCCATGTGATCGAAATGAGCGTGGGAGACGAAGGAGCGGGCTTTCGGAAACCGGCTGTCGAGGTGCCACCCGATCTGTGGAAGGAAGATCCCGCCTTCAGGTTCGACCTGCCAAAGTTGTGGGGTCATTCCTTGTTACCGCGGTTGCCCTGCTGCCAACATCCGCCAATTGTGCATGCAAGTGCAGGATTTACTGCAGAGGGCCGCCGATCGGAAGACCCGGGGAGGAATTCATTTCCCGTTCGGTGAAATGGCGGCATCTTCCTTCGGCCTAAAGCTTCGGTGTGACAAGAAGCGCCGTTACTCCCGCAGGATTTCGATGGTGTCACTTCGCTGTGCCGAAGTGTGTTCAGGTCAGACGGCGGTCGACACTGAAACGACCCGGGCCGATAAAGATGACAGCGAGGAAAACGATCGTCAGTTCGATGGCGTGGGACGCCCCCTGCAGACCGTCACCGATGCTCAGGTGCATGGTGGCCGCCACCGCCATGGTAAGGCATAGCAACAGGGAGACCAGCCGGGTGAAAAGGCCGAAGACCAGGGCGATTCCGCCGAAGAACTCGATCACCGCCGCGCAGAACCCCCAGAAAACCGGGTATATGGTCACGCCAACGAACGACATGGCGCCTCCGATTTCCGTCCATGCGGCGACCCCGCCCGTGAATTTTGGGAAACCGTGCCAGGCCATCATGATGCCCAGCCCGACGCGAAGGAGAAGAATGCCAAAATCAGTGAATCGTTCCATAAGGTGAATTCCGGGGTTGGTTGGAGGGATTCTTGAAAGATCGGTGCCGGCGTCAAGAAAGGGCGCCTCCAATCATCCAAGGCGCCCTCATGCCATTTCCACGAAGTATTTTCTTTTGGCCAGTCGCCAGACAGTGACGAGGAATGCGGTCAGCGGTATGGCCAGGACCATTCCAAGGATGCCGCCGAGAGCGGTGCCCCAGAAGAAAATCGCGATAATGATGGTGACCGGGTGGAGACCGGTCGATTTCCCCATGATCTTCGGGGTGAGCAGATAGCTCTCGATAATCTGGACGGCGATGAAGACCCCGAGGGTGATGCCGACCAGAACGATGCCCCCTTCCGGCTGGAAAAACGCGGTTGGCAGAGCGGCGGAGAGACCGAGGATTGTGCCGAGATAGGGGATGATGTTCAGGATCCCGATGGTCATACCCATCAGGATGCCGAACTTCAGACCGGCCAAGGTGAAGCCGATCGACAGCAGGACACCCATGATCAACCCGATCAGTAGCTGACCCCGGAAAAAGGTGACCACAATACCTATGAACTCCCTGGCCAGAAAAACGACGTCCTCGCGCATGCCTTCTTTCAGGAAAGGCAGGTAGTCGGCCAGATGGGTCGTGGGTTCCTCGTCGGATTGAAGGAAGAAGAAAAGGTAGATCGGGATGATGGCCAGGCCGGCGGCGGCACCGAACAACCCGAGAACCTGGCCTCCGGCCGCCAGCAGACCGGGAAACACGCTCATGGCCAGCTCGCGCGCTTTTTCGACACCTCCATCCACAATATTGCGGATGGTCTCATTCTCCATCTGGCGGTCGAATATCTCCACCCAACCCGGGTATTGCAGTTGGACGAACTCTGAGGCTGAGCGCCACATTTCAGGCAGCGACTGGACGAGGTCGATCATCTGGCTGATCACTGCGGGCAGGATGGCCAGGAGAGTGCCGGCCAGCGCGATGATGACCAGGGCGTAGAGGATGATCACGCTCATGACCCGACTGACGTGGAGTCGGCGCTCGAGGAATCCGGCGACAGGCCGCAGCATCAGGGCAACGATCCCCGCTATAGCCAATGGCCAGAGCATCCCGGAAAAGCGCCCGACCGTTCGCGACATCACCACAAAAATGAGCACGGTCAGAGCGATGATGGCGAGGAAGGCCGCCAGTCCGGCCGCTGAGCCGATCAGTTTGCGCTGCGCCGGCGAGAAGAAAGGAGCCTCCGGTTCGGTCATCGAGAGAGAAGCTTTTCGGATTTCTGGTCGGTGTTCGAGAAGAAAAAAAGAAGGACCCGATTCGCTGCGCATCGGGACATCAACGACACAACCCCAGATCCCGGCCGACCTTTGTGAATGCGGCAA
Source organism: Verrucomicrobiota bacterium (assembly GCA_003641745.1). GTDB lineage: Bacteria > Verrucomicrobiota > Verrucomicrobiia > Opitutales > Opitutaceae > B12-G4. The sequence continues at coordinate 6,310 of QNAI01000193.1, forward strand.
CTGCCTGTGCGAGGTCTTCCCGGGAATGAACGGCGGAAACCTGGGTGCGGATCCTTGCGGTTCCCTTGGGCACCACCGGGTAGAAAAAGCCCGTGACGTAGATGCCTTCCTCGAGCAGTCGGCGGGCCATTTCCTGGGCTTGAACCGCATCGCCAATCATAACGGGTACGATCGGATGGGTGCCTGGTTGGATCTTCAGTCCGGAACGTTGCAGCTCACTCCTGAAGAAAGCGGTGCTGTCCTCCAGTCGATCGCGCAGTTCGGTCGACGACTCGAGGAGATCGAGCGCCTTGATTGACGCCGCCGTGATGGTTGGCGCCAGTGTATTCGAAAACAGGTACGGCCTTGATCGTTGGCGGAGCAATTCGACCACCGGTCTTGAACTGCAGGTGTATCCGCCGCTGGCGCCACCCAGGGCTTTGCCGAGAGTTCCCGTGATGATATCGACTCGTCCCTGGACTCCGCAGTATTCGGGGGAGCCGCGCCCGGTCTTGCCGAGAAACCCCGCGGCATGGCAATCGTCGACCATGACCATGGCATCGTATCGATCGGCCAGGTCGCAGATACCCGCCAGGTTGGCGATGATGCCATCCATGGAAAAGACTCCGTCGGTGGCGATGATTCGATACCTGGCCTCGGATGCCTCCTTCAGTCTGGCCTCGAGATCAGCCATGTCATTGTTGCGGTACCGGTATCGGGTCGCCTTGCAGAGTCGAATCCCGTCGATGATGCTGGCGTGGTTGAGCGCATCGCTGATGATGGCATCTTCAGGGCCGAAAAGTGTTTCAAAGAGCCCGCCGTTGGCATCGAAACAGGAAGGGTAGAGAATGGTGTCCTCGGTGCCGAGAAAACCGGACAGGCGAGATTCGAGTTCCTTGTGGACTGACTGGGTGCCGCAGATGAAGCGGACCGAAGCCATGCCGTAGCCCCAGCGATCGAGAGCCTCGCGTGCGGCGGCGGCGATTTCCGGATGACCGG
>QNAI01000194.1 GCA_003641745.1 Verrucomicrobiota bacterium
CGAAGCGACAGTTCCGTCAGAGTCAGTGGAATCACCTCCGTCCAGGGTCACGACCTCACTGCCGTCGTCATCGGTGTCCGTAACCTCGATATCCGCCCCGGCGTTGGCCACCGGAACTTCATTATCATCGTTGGCCAGCACACGGATGCTGACCTCGGGGAAAAGATCTTCGAACCACTCCTGACCCGCATTCCAGAGAATGACCTTCCCCACTCCCGGAGCAATCCCTGCGCCGACATCTCCACTGACGTTTTCCAGCGCGTTCCAGGTGAATCCATCGATCGAGGCTTCAGCTGAGATCGTGCAGAGCAGGTCGCCAACGTGCGCAAGATCATAGGTTATCTCAATCTCCATGGTCGCCTCAACCGACTGGGTTGACACATTGCTTACGGATGGCGAGGCCGACAGATTCACACTGCCGATCGAGATACAGAGAGACAAGGCAACAAAGGCGATGCCGAGCGGTGAGGAAAGATTCATTTTCGAGCTGGTCATGGTAAGAGGCTGTCTAAAAAGTGCTGAAGCGTATCGCAGAGATTGATTTGGGTTGTTGGGCAAGGCAGGCGCGAGGCGCCCAGGCCCAAAGGTCTTGGTCCTCGTGCCCAACGCCGGCCACGACCCAAAGCGACTCTGCCCGAAGGGTTTGGACAGAAACGACCACGGCGCGGCGTTCCATCCGAAAGGGATACCCCATTTCTGATGTGCCTTGCGGCGAGGTCTTTTCTGGCCAAACGGCACATTTCATCACTTTTAAGACAGCCTCTCAGGTGATACCGCGGTGCGTCATATGCTCCCGAACGACTCCGGGGTCACGGTGCTTCTGCCCGTGAAACAACGACTCGAAAAAAGGAAGGTTGTGAAACAAGAGTCAGTGCTGCTTCCAATTCTTCGGCACCAGCGACGGGCACGAGATCATCGACTGTCGACCAGGAAGCGAGATCGACGCTGTATTCGAGCGCATACTCGACACCTTCCATCCTGGGGCCCAAGCGAAGGCGCATGGGCGGATCCACGATAAAATAGAGCCTGAGATTCGAATTGAGATCACTCGGATCAAGTTTCGCCAGGTACTCAAAGAGATTCCCACTGCCATCTCCGTCAGTGTCCACCCTTGAGCCCGTCACCTCGGCATCCTGCAGATCTTCCTGGGAGTAGAATGTAGCCAACCAATCCCGGAAGCCCTCTGAGCGCAGGTCCAAGGTGAATGGCTTTGAGGTAGCGAAAGCGATTTCCCCGTAGGTTGCCCCTGCAAACAAACCGAGTAAAAGGAAGGCAGTCAACGCTGTCCCTATTCGGCCACGATGAGTCTGTATCGAAAAACTGGTCATATTTTAGGGGGTGCGATTTGCGCAGGACGTCAAAAGGTCTGAACGGAATTGAGATTCCTGTATGTTCATTGCCGACCGACGAAGAGCACAAATCCGAGCGCGAAACACCCGAGATCGGAAGGTGAGGTAGAGAGGTGAAAATCCGTGGGGAGCGACTCTGAGGAACGGATGCGCGTGGTCAAGCCATTGTTAGTGAATTCCTTGTATGAATGAGTTTCGCGCCGAAAATCAGCCCAGCTTTCAACAGGATCTGCGTAGCGAAGAGCCAAGAATTCCCCAACTCTCAGAGCTTCGAGCGGGGTCAAAGCGTTACTGAGACAGCCGTGCTGCCGGAATCAGTCAAAATCGTGGGCAACGGGCAAAAGCTTCAGGTTATGCGCCAAGCCCGGACAAGACGGAGGACGGGCCGCCGGGTTATTCTTCATCGAAGAACTCCACATCAGCGCTCAACAGTGTCATTCTCGAATGGCACTAAGATAAGCACCTATTTTAGAGCTTCTCGACGAAGAACAGCCCACGGGGTCATTGCTCATAATCTTGCATGCCAATGCGAGATTTGTGCTTTGACCCCCTCGAAGCCAAGCTGACCGTTATTCATCCTGAACACCCCTTATCTAAGGGCCATTCAGGTCATTCTCCATTGACCCCATTCGGCACCCTCGCCCTGATATCGAAAAACATGACCTCACAGCTCAATTCAGAGAGCCTGACAGCTCACGAGGAGTACAACCGTTTCGAGCCGCCGGGCGGGTTCCTGGTCTGGATTGTCGTCTTCCTCGAACTGATCACGTTCAGTGCGGGCATTCTCGTTTTCATGGTGCAGGGCCAAAGCGACCCTGAGGCTTTCCGAACCGGCCGTGCACTCCTGAACCAGCCGATTGCGCTGGCCAATACCATGATTCTTCTGACCGGGGGCTGGTGCATGGCCAACGGTATCTCCAGTCTACGGCGTGGTCATCAGATCCAGTCCTCAAGGTGGATCGCCGCGGCCATCGCAACCGGCCTCGCATTCCTCGTGCTCAAAGCCGTCGAGTACGCCGAAAAGATCTCCCATGGCATCGGCTTCGGGGATGACACGTTCTTCACCCTCTACTTTCTCCTGACCGGTTTCCATTTCGCTCACGTCCTCGCCGCGGCGATTCTCCTGACCGCCATGTGGGTCGGAGTCCACCGTGGAAGATACCACCGCGATCACCATCTCGACGTCGAAAGCAGCGGCATCTTCTGGCATATGTGCGACCTGATCTGGTTGCTGCTCTTTCCGGTCATCTATCTACTATGATGAAAACCAATACCTGGGTCTGGATCGCGTTGCTGCTGCTGTCGGCATTCAGTTTTTCGATCGGCGGAAGGACCGCCATCGGGTTGGTACTCGTGGCCGCCGGTTTGAAGTCGGCCCTCGTCGGCAGGCAATTCATGGAACTGCGCGCCGCACACCTCGTCTGGACTTTGGCTCTGTTTGCCCTCCTCACCTTCGTTCTGGGGCTGGTCTATCTGCTGGGTCAGGCTTGAACCCCACCCCCTCATCCCATAGCGGCCGTTGCTCAAAACCACCATGAGAAATAAAACAGACATAGGTCGCAGCGCACCTCTCGGTGCCACCCCAGGTCCAGACGGAACAAACTTCAGCCTCTACTCGAGATCGGCCACCAAGGTGGAGTTGCTGCTTTTTGATCAGGCGGACGATGCCCGGCCAAGTCGTGTCATCGAGTTGGACCCACGTTGGCACCGGGCCTATCACTATTGGCATGCCCATGTCCCCGGTGCGCAGCCCGGACAGGTCTACGGGTATCGGGTGCATGGTCCTCACGATCCGTCTCGCGGCATGCGATTCGACGGGACCAAGGTGCTTCTGGATCCCTACGGACGAAGCGTCATGGTGCCTCAGAACTACTCACGGCAGGCCGCTGAGGCGCCCGGCGACAATGCGGCCACTGCCATGAAGAGCGTCGTTACCCGATGTTGCGACTATGACTGGGAAGGGGACGAGCCCCTCCGCCGATCATCATCCCGGACCATCATATACGAGATGCATGCAGCCGGCTTCACCCGACATCCCAATTCCGGCGTGGCGGACGGGAAGCGCGGCACTTATGCGGGACTGATTGAGAAGATCCCCTACCTTCTGGACCTTGGTATCACCGCGGTGGAACTGCTTCCGGTTTTTCAATACGACGCACTGGATTGCCCACCCGATCGGGTCAATTATTGGGGCTATGCACCGGTGTCTTTCTTCGCACCGCATCAGGCCTACAGTTCCCGGCAGGACCCGCTCGGACCGATCGATGAATTCCGTGACCTTGTCAAGGCTTTGCACAAGGCGGGTATCGAGGTGATTCTGGACGTCGTCTTCAATCACACCGCCGAGGGCAATGAGCGCGGTCCGACGCAGTGCTTTCGGGGGATCGAGAACGCAGTCTACTACATTCTCGAGTCCGACCGATCCTGCTATACCAATTACAGCGGGACCGGGAACACCCTCAATGCCAACCATTCCGTGGTCAGAAGAATGATCGGCGACAGTATCCGTTACTGGGTTCAGGAGATGCACGTGGACGGTTTCCGATTCGACCTTGCATCCATCCTCACACGCGATGAGTCGGGGCATGTCCTGCCCAATCCACCAGTGCTTTGGGATCTGGAATCCGATCCTGTATTGGCCGGCACCAAACTCATCGCAGAGGCCTGGGACGCGGCGGGACTGTACCAGGTGGGCAGCTTCATTGGTGACAGCTGGAAGGAGTGGAACGGCCACTTCCGCGACGACGCGCGCGATTTCTTCTGCAACACCAAGGGATCTCTGAGGCGTTTTGCAGATCGGGTGATCGGCAGTCCCGAGATTTATGGTCACCAGGAGCGGGAACCGGAACAAAGCGTCAACTTCGTCACCTGCCACGACGGCTTCACACTCAACGACCTGGTCTCCTACGAACAGAAACACAATGAGGCCAATGGCGAAGAGAACCGCGACGGAACGAACGACAACCGCAGTTGGAACTGCGGCGTCGAAGGGCCCACCGATGACCCGGAAGTCGAGGCGCTTCGCAACCGGCAGGTCAAGAACATCCTTACCGTCACCCTGCTTTCCCTCGGCGTGCCGATGCTCTCAATGGGCGACGAAGTCCGCCGAACACAGGGGGGCAACAACAACGCGTATTGCCAGGACAACGAAACCAGCTGGTTCGACTGGTCGCTGCTCGGAAAACACGCGGATGTGCATCGCTTCGTAAAGCTGCTCACCGCTCGGCGCCTTTTGCGCGACGACGCGCGCGAGCATGAACGCATGAGTCTGAACCGCCTCATCCGCGAGATGGACAAGGCATGGCATGGTACAAGAGTGAATCAACCGGACTGGTCTGACGATTCCCATAGCGTAGGATTCACCGTGAATCTGGGTGGTGACAGAGGATGGTTGCACCTGATCCTGAACGCGTATTGGGAATCTCTGGACTTCGAGTTACCGCAAGGTGGCAGAGGAGGAGAAAGCCCATGGTGCCGGTGGATAGACACGGCGCGCCCCACCCCGGACGATATCGTCCCCTGGCGTGAGGCGGTCCCACTCGACGGGCTGTCCTATCGCGCCGAGGCCCGATCGGTGGTGGCCCTGGTTGCGCAAGCCGACTGACGAGTGGCTGAACCTGGGGTCACCCAGTCGCTTTCTCGCGGACAAAACAAACCGTAGCTACGGTTTGTTTTGCACTGTATTCGTATCAGGTGGGGCAAGGGCGCCGGACGCGCCATCCCACAAGCTGAGTCCTGTTCGATTTGCCCGGCTCCGCCGGCGCGTCCGGCGGCCACGCCCTACCTGATCAGTCTGCTGTTGCGCGCGCATTAAGAGTGGCGGCCAAGGGGTTGAGGATCAAAAGTCAAATTGACCATATGTTCCCGCACACCATCCGGCATCCGACAATTCCAAGGTCAATGCGACTGGGCCGGGGTCATGGCATCGATGACGGATACCGGGATTTCGTCGAGGAGGATGTGTTCCTTCCTGAGGCCGTATTGCACGAAGTGTCGACCGGCGGCGGCGATGTATTGCGGCATGGAAATGCCCGTACAGGTCGAAGCACGGAAACCGTCCGGCGCCTCGTTTTCGTCTGCCTCTGCGAGGATGCGGGGCTCACCAAAGACCAGGCCGCCGTTGCGATCCTCGCCTGAGATTTCCCGGCCGATAACGAACCATTGCGGATTTCGCGTGCGACAGCTGCCATCCCACACATGCTCGGCGCCATTCTTCGTTCCGTCGTTGTTGGTGAAGAGCAAAATGAATCGTCCGTCGGGCAATCGCGCGATCGGGCACATGGTGTGCGGGTGGTTGATGAACGGACCATCCGGGCGGTAGCGCAGGCGTTCGACCGGCGACCAGGTGTTCCCCTGGTCAGGTGAGACCGTATATCCCGGCGAACCGAGAAAAGTGCGACTCACCCCGACCCAATGACCATCGGCAAGCGGCACGACGGTCAGTTCCTGCGAATTGAAGGCAAGACTATCCGGGTAACCGGCAAAGGCCGTCGCCAGACGATTCACAGCTGGATTGTCCGCATGTTTCAATACATCGGCGCGAATTCCACGGGGTCCTTCCGGTAAAAGGGTGAAGCGCAGGAGTCTGGGATCGGCTTCGGTGAGAAGGTTCTCACACCACAACAATGCATTCTCGCCGGCGACGAGTTGCCAATCGCGTCGCATACTCCCGAGGCGGGCATACAGGCTCAGCGGCAGCACGACCCGGTTGTCCGGCATGAGTTGGGGTGGATGATTGAGGTGGCCGTGGATACGATCGGGGAACATGCTGATATCGCGATCCGGCAGGCGGATCGACCGGATTTCGGACCAGGTCGCGGCGTTGTCATCGGAAAACATGAACCCGAGCATGCCTGAATCGACCTCGGGGCTGTTGGCTGCAATATCGCCGCCCGAATGTCGGCCCTCATGGAGAAACAGATACACGCGCCCACTGCCGGGCACCACAAACGGGCAGCCGTAAGAACGACGAAACTGCGGCGTTGAGGCCGTGATCCCGCGCGGGGCACTCCAGGTGCAGCCATTGTCGCGGCTGGTGGCTCCGACGATCTGCTCATCGTGGGCACCTTCGAAGGACCCCTGGCTCCAGGTGACAAACCAGGTACCGTCCGCCATGGTGACCACACAGCTCGATTCATTCTTGCGTACCGCGGCGAGAGCCGGCGGGGGGTTGGCCCCGCTCATGGGCGGATGCCGGTAGATGTCGGCATGGGCGAACGGGCGCGATTTCATTCCTTCCAATGGAGCGGCGGGGTGCGGGAGGGCACCGCGGGTCGAGGGCTGTCGGGGTGATTGCATGACAGCGAGGCAGTCTGGTGACCCGGTGTCGGGTGGCAAATTGTAAAACGATATTCGGGACCGGCCCAACGGGGTCAGACCTCGAATGACTTGAGAACCTGCGCGTCAGAGTTTTTCCCATTGTGTCCGGGCTCCTTTCGTTTCTGTTTTCGGAAGTGGAACCACACGCATGCACACCGATCGATCCAGATTAGGGAGCAGTGCCTTATTTCGTTCCGCCGTGACCGCCGCCCAACGTTTTGGCGCCGGGCGCGCCCATCGCGATACGATCCGGATCTGGGAGCAGGCACGTTGGATGGATACTCCGGCCGTGTATCGAGCGGCCGAGGTTGCGGCCGGTCTTCTGCGGGATGCCGGTATGGCGGATGTGCGGATTGAGAACGTACCTGCGGATGGGAAATCCGCCTGGAACGGGTGGTTGATGCCGCTTGCCTGGGAGGTGAAGGATGCGCGACTGGAGAGCGGCGGCCGATCCCGCGTCCGTGAGTCATTCGCCGACTATTCGCGTAATCCCCAGAGCATTGCCACCGGGTGCCCGGCGACGCCGGGAGGCCGCCTGGTCGAAGGGCGTGTCGTAAGCGTGAATGACGTATCCAA
>QNAI01000195.1 GCA_003641745.1 Verrucomicrobiota bacterium
CCGGCGTTTGAGTGGCCGGTCCTGATCCGCAATGGCAAGGGGTGGATTCCCAATCAGGAAGACAGCTATATCCGGCCGTTTCCCTCCCAATTGATGGCGGGCGCCTATCGCGATTCGTCGACCAAGCTCCACTCGTCAGCGCCCTTGAGCTCGATCCTGCAGTGGAACTTCGAAAATACCGACTACGGTCCCTTCGATGCAGCCGAAGCTACCACAGGGTTCAACTATACCGGAGCGAGCTGGGACTATCCCAAGCCCCTGATCGAATTCCTCTGCTACGAACCCGGCATCGAGGCGGTCGCGCCGGACATCGAGCCCACTGTTTTTCTGCCCTCCGGCCAGACTGTGTTTCGCAATGACTGGTCATTCGCATCGCCGGGCCATCGCTACCTGCTCTTCCAGGGCGTGGCTGAGGCGCCCAATCACGAGCACTATGAGCACCTGAGCTTCATTCTACAGGCGGAGAACCAGATGATGTCCAGTGACTCCGGCTACTCCCGTGGGAGCTACGGTGAAGCCATCCGCACGGAATGGTACCGCACCGCGGAAGCCCACAACGTGGTCATGGTGGATGGGCAGGCCCCCATGGATCGGGGGCGCGACCTCACACCGGAGTCCTCCCACCGGCTGGTTTCGCCGTTCTTCGCCTGTGAGATGAAGACAGCACCCTATGCTGACGGGGGCACTCATCGCCGCCTGATCGCCTTCCTTGATCAACAGTGGTATGGTATTGTGGACCGGGTCGATCTTCCGGGCGAAGGCGAGATAACGGTTGTCATGCACGGAGGCCGGGCTCAGCTCGAGCAGGTGGGGAATCAGAGCCTCTGGTCCTATGAAGACGACGTGTATGGTCCGGCCGCCACCCTTGGTCAGTGGTTCTTCGGCGAGGGGTTTCAGTTTGAGGAAAAACCGGGTGAGCTCACCTATATCAAGGGCGACTATTCGGCCTTTCCGTATTGGGTGAATACGCGAACGGGGAAGTCCGCACTTTCACTCAGTATTCTCGAACCGGTTTCATCCCCGGATTTGCCGGCCGACTTCTCGACCGATTCGATCGGAGACTGTCGCATCGCCGTCCGTGGTTCCACCACCCGGATCATGGCCAACGGATCAGGGGTCCGATGGATGCAGGGGGACATCGAGAGCGATGGGATGCTCGCGGTCGTTTGGATGAATGAGACCGCCCCCAGCCGCTTTGCCATGGCGGGAGGCGGGTATCTTCGCCAGGCAGATCGTTTTTCGGTCGAGCTGTCATCGTCCGCCGCCATCGTGGTTGAGGTCGGTTCGGAGGCAGATTCAATGACCGTTCATCTGTCGGAAGACCAGGAGATCAATGCAAAGATTTCCGCAAATGGCTTGAGCTGGGAAGGTCCCCTGAAACCCGGCAGGCAGGAGGTTTCACTGACTCGTCAGTGAATTTGGTAGCAACTGTGCCTTGCTTGCCACGGCGTAGCGGCGCGTAGCCGGGTGTGCGCCCTTCGGTTATGCAGGGAATCGAGGACCGACTTCCATGTCGGCCCTTCTGGCGAAACGGCGCGTCCGGCGGCCACGCCCTACCTGATCAATCCAGAAACCGAATGGTAGGGCGTGGCCGCCCGTCTACGCGGCGTTACGCCGTGACATGCCGGACGCGCCGTTTCGGAGAGACAGGTAAAGCCACTTCCAGCCAAACAAACCTTTGCAATGGTCTGTTTGGCTGGTCACTTGCTGAACCCGAGATTTATCTTGCCGAGGTCTTCTTCTATGGCCGGGTCGAGTCTCAGTGCCAGTGCGATGTGCTCCTGGGCCCGGTCGGAATTTCCTAGCAGGGCCTCGTAACCGGCGATCTTGTAGTGAAAATACCCCGACTGATGAAAGAGGCTGGGGGCGGAACACCAGATCCGCTTGGCTTCGGCCAGATCGCCCCTGGCTTCTGAGGCAGTCGCAGCGTGCCGGTAGAATTCCAGCATGCCGGGGAACATTCGCATGGCCGCGCGGGCCAGCTTCTGCGCCAGGCGCCAATGGCGACGAATCAGCATGACCTGTATCCTCAGATCAATGACGTCGGATCGGCACCGATCGGACGTCTCGAGGCTCTCGAGTTCTCGGGCGGCCTCTCGGACCATGCCGAGCTTAAGGTAGCCGCTGGCGAAGGACAACGTCCAGCGTAGGCGTTGGTCTTCAACGGTCGGACTCTCGATGTGGGGCGGGATCATCATGTTCGCTTCTCTCTATCGGAAGCAACGTGGACAGGGTAAGGAAACCGGCTCCTTTTGTAGCCCCGGGACCTCAGTTTTATGGGGGAACCGCAGGGTCACGGGTGCTTCTCTAGGTATTTCTGCGGTCGCAATCAGGTAGAATCCGAACTACTCAGAACGGCGCGTCCGGAGGCCACGCCCTACCATCGGTCAGAACGGCGCGTCCGGCATGTCACGGAATAGCGCCACGTAGACGGGCGCCACATCCAGTTATTGGCTGGCTCAGGTAGGGCGTGGCCGCCGGACGCGCCGCCCCGGCCGGTCACGGCGTGGATATACGAAGGCGAAAAACCGAGTCAATCGAAGCAGCCCCGCGCTCAATTGTCCGTATCCGGCGATTGCAGCAGGTGTGCCAGCCCGGGGTCCTGTATGAAGATGGCCTGGAATTTGGGATCGAGCGTGACGGCCTTGGCCAGGTGGCGCCTTGCCGCCTTCAGATTCCCGAGCTTCGCCTCGCAGCGGGCGAGATTGAAATGGGCCAGGCTGGAGCGACGAATCGGCTGGGGGACAAGTTCCCACATATTCTTTGATTCCAGTACCCGCTCCATCTTCTCGTAGGCAAAGGCGGCCTGAACAAAAAAATCCGGTGTGCGCGGGTAGAGGGCGCGGCCGATGGCAAAGAGCTTCAGGGCCTCTTCCCACTTTCGCCGTGCCATCAGAATCCTGCCGGCCAGGGTAAGCGCCTCGGGTTGGTGGTGGTCGTCCGGAGGAAGCCTCGCGAGTTCCTTCTCCGCCTTTTCAAGCATCCCGAGGTCAAGATAACCACTGGCGAAGGACAGGGTCCAGCGGGCGGTGGGAGACGGCTCGGTGAGCTTGGCTGTGATCGATGCGACCATGACGGAGATTCGATTGCGGACTGTGGAATGCGGATTGGGAACGGGGTCATTGCTCGACATCCTGCATGTCAATGCGGGATGTCGAGCTTTGACCCCTTTTGGTCTGCGGCCCCAGAAAAGATGTTCTTAAAGGCCTGCGGATTCAAAATCGTTGTTTATTGTCTATGGCGTTGGTAATCTATGGGATCGACGGCCGAGAGGCAAGCCGGGTGAATCGGTTTGACCCGGATTTGACCGGATTGGCCGCATCAAGTTGGATCCGGTCGGTAGCGTGCGCTGTTCCGGGCATCCTCCCAGATCTCGACCTCGACGAGATAGGCTCTATCCCGCGTGTTTTCGCGTACCATGGCATCGAAGATTCCGAAGAGGTGTTTGGCCAGCCCCTCGCATGAGCAGGAAGGGACCAGGGTGACCTTGTAGGCTTCGGGTGCGGCCTGGACGAGGGTCTCCCTGAGGGGGTCATCCTCATTGAACAGACAGGCGTGATCGAGGTTCTGTTCAATCCAGTCGCGTAGGAAACGGAGGCGGCCGAAATCGACCACGAAGCCGTTGGGGTCGGTTTCTCCCGCCCCGAAGGTCAGGCGGAATGACCAGTTGTGTCCGTGTATCAGCGAGCAGTGCCCGTCATGTCGGTGCTGACGATGGGCAAAAGGGATATCGGTGTAGGTCTTTGAGCAGGTGAACATCTGGTTTTCCCGATGGAGCCGCGGAGTCTGATCGGAGAGGCTGGTTTGACGCAAATGACAAATTCTCAGAGACCTGAACCGTGAGAAAGTCAGGCTGGAACCTCTTTGTCGATACAGGCGGAACCTTTACGGATTGCCTTGGTCGAGGACCGGACGGCGTGATCCACCGCTGTAAGGTTCTTTCGAGCAGTGCGTTGCGGGCGACAGTGGTGCGGGTTCCGGACCGTGACCGCCTGCTCCTCGCCGGACTCCCTTCCTTGCCGGACGGTTTCTTCAGGGGTTTCTTCCTCGCCTGGCCCGGGTCTGACTTGCCTGAGAGTCGGATTTCAGAGTCGGAACCGATCCGAGACGGTGTCTTGATCACAGCCGCGCTCCCGAAATCGCCTCTGCCGGGTGGAATCTGCGAACTGAAGTTGGATGAAGAGGCACCGATTCTGGCCGCGCGGGTGATCACGGGAACGCCGGGCGATCGGTCGCTGCCTGCTTTGGAGATGCGCTTGGCGACCACGCGGGGTACCAACGCTCTGCTGGAGGAGAAAGGAACCCCTCCCGTTCTCTTCATGACGTCCGGCCTTGAGGATCTGCTGGTGATCGGTGATCAGCGTAGACCGGACCTCTTTGTCCTTGATCCCAAACGCCCCTTACCCCTGCACGGCCCGGTCGTCACCGTCGACGGGCGGCTCAACGCGGCCGGTCGTGAGATTGAACCGCTGAGACTCGGAGAGCTCGACCGAACGGCGCGAACCTGGTTGGAACGAGGCTTTTCAACCGCGTCGGTGTGCCTGATGCATGGCTACCGCAACCCACGGCACGAACAGACCGTCGCCAGGCGATTGGTCCAGATCGGATTCAGTCATGTGTCCGTGTCGTCCGACCTGGCGGCAATGATCAAGATCGTCCCCCGCTGTGAGACAGTGGTGGTCGACGCCTACCTTTCCCCGATCATGGATGCCTATCTCGATGCGGTCGACCACGCGCTCGGCAAGGGGCGACTGCAGGTCATGACCAGTGCGGGCGGTCTCATCTCGAGAGAGGCCTACCGGCCGAAAGACAGTCTCCTGAGTGGACCGGCCGGTGGCGTTGTCGGCACAGCCGCAGTGGCGCGCTCGATAAAGAGCACGAAGGCAATTGCCTTTGATATGGGGGGAACCAGTTCTGACGTCTCTCGATTCGATGGTGAATTCGACTACAGCTTTCATCAGGTCGTGGGGCGGGCGTCGGTCTTTGCGCCCGGCCTCAAGATTGAAAGTGTGGCTGCCGGGGGTGGTTCGATTTGCGGATTTGACGGGAGAGTTCTCACCGTGGGACCCGAAAGCGCAGGCGCCACACCCGGACCGGCTTGTTATGGAGCGGGCGGACCGATGACCCTGACCGACGTCAACCTGCTTCTCGGTCGACTGGATCCGGCTCTTTTTGGGTTACCGGTGTTCCCCGAGGCGGCGCAGAAGCGCCTGCACCAGGTGAGCCGGGCGATTTGCGAGGCGACGGGCAGGTTGATGAAAGACACATCAATTCTTCGGGGGTTTCTCAGGATTGCGGATGAGCGAATGGCAGAGGCGATCAGACGCATATCCATACGTGAAGGCTACGATCCTTCAAGATACCACCTTATTGCCTTCGGAGGTGCGGGTGGATTGCACGCCTGTGGTGTCGCTTCCGCATTGGGTATGAAGGTTGTCGTCCATCCCAGAGATTCCGGATTGCTCAGCGCGAGGGGCCTGATGGAGGCGGTGATCGAACGATTCGCGGAGGAGCAGATCCTGCGCCCGGTCTCCGAGATCAGGGATCGTTTGCCGGTGCTGATCCGTCTGGTCGGTGAACGAGCCGTGGATGCGGTCGCGAACGAAGGGGTGGATCGCGGGATGATTGATCTCCGGTTCGTGCGGGCCGAGATACGGTTCGCAGGGCAGGAGGCCACCTTGTCGATCCCGGCCGATCGGGCTGATCTCCTGGTGCGAAGATTCAGGCGTCAGCATCAAGTCCGGTTCGGCTATTGTCCGGCGGGACGGGCGGTGGAACTGGTCGCGCTTCGGGCGGTCGCCTCGAGCCGGCGTCCGGAAACGGGCGGCACGGAGTCCTTCGCACGCCGAGCTTCCTTTTCACCAACCGGATCGTTGTGCGTCCGCCAACCCGTCACGGCGTGTCGGCGAGGTGCCGGAAACTTCAGCGGCGGAGCGGATCGATCCGAACGAGTCAGGCGCGAAGAGGTCGAGGCGGGGGATGTGCTCAGGGGTCCAGTTGTCGTTCAGGATCGGTTCAGTACCCTCTACATCGAGAATGGCTGGACCGGCGTAGCTGGAGATCAGGGCTCCATCCGGGTGACTCGGGAGCGCCGATCTGTTTCATGGTCGGACGAATTGAACCACGCGGAATCCGATATTGTGGCACTCGAGTTGATGACCAATCGCCTGGTTGCGGTGGTCGAGGACATGGGTGAGTTGCTGAAACGAACCGCCTTGTCCACCAACATCAAGGAGCGGGAGGATTTTTCCTGTGGTCTCCTGGACGCGGAAGGGAGACTGGTGGTCAATGCCCCGCATATTCCGGTTCATCTCGGGGCGATGGGGCTCTGTGTACGGACGGTGATGGAGAAAATCCGATTCCGGCCCGGCGATACCGTGGTGACGAATCATCCTGGATTTGGCGGATCCCACCTGCCCGATGTCACGTTGATTTCCCCGGTGTTTTCTCCCAACGGTGAATGTTGCGCGTTTGTGGCCAATCGCGCGCATCATGCCGAACTGGGAGGATGTCGGTCCGGATCCATGCCACCGGACGCCCGGACCCTGGAAGAAGAGGGTGTTGTCATACCTCCCACGCTTGCCGCTTCCAAAGGAAAAGTGGATTGGACTCCAGTGGTGGAGCGGCTGACTCACGGTCCGTACCCGACCCGTTCCCTGGAAGAAAACCTGGCCGATCTCGATGCACAGATGGCGGCCAACCGACAGGCGGTGATGGCTGTAGAGAAGATGATCGTCGACATGGGCATTTCCCGATTCGCCCGGTTTCTCGATGCCATGGCGGAACGTTCGGCTGACTTGGTCAGAGAGCGGTTCACCGAGAGAAAGAGTGGCGTGTTCAAGGCGAGCGAATCGCTCGATGACGATACCCCGCTGAACGTTGCTGTCGTGATCGAGAACGAGCGTATCAGGGTTGATTTTCGAGGGAGTGGCGGGGTCCACGCAGGGAACCTGAATGCCACACCAGCGGTGGTCACCAGCGCCCTGCTGTACGTGCTTCGGCTCCTTGTCGGGAAAGACGTCCCGCTCAATGAAGGATTGATGCGGTCAGTCGACCTGACCATTCCCCATGGCATCCTGAATCCCCGCTTCGATATGGATCCGGCAGCTTGCCCCGCAGTGGTCGGGGGCAATGTGGAGACCAGCCAGCGGGTCGTCGATCTTCTGATCAAGGCCCTGGGTCTGTCCGC
>QNAI01000196.1 GCA_003641745.1 Verrucomicrobiota bacterium
GCGGTCGAGGTATCGGCTGGAGGACGTCACTTTCTGATCAACGGTGGCAAGTGGCGCTACACCACCTCCGATCCGGACGCGGACTGGATGCCGCTGGCCAGGTATTTCAAGACAACGGCCTCCTATAATTGTGTTCTGGTCAACGGCTACGGCCAGATCTTCGGGGATGCCGGGGGGCACATGTTGACGACAGAACAGTTCGACTACGCGGATGGCGTGTTCAAGGCAGGTTTCGGCGAAGAGGTGCCGGGACGCGATGAGAAGCTCTTCCGTGAACGTGGTCTATCCACCCTGATGGAGAACCGGCTCCCGGGTGTGACTCACCGGCGCCAGGTGTTTTTCGCGAAGCCCCACGGTTGGATCGTGCGCGATACGATCGAGGGTCCGGGTGTGACCCATGCCGATCAACTCTGGCACTTTTTTGAGGGCCCGATTCGGTCGATCGATGACTTGGGTGTGACTTGGGCGACGGATTTCCCGGATGTCAATCTCATGGTCAAGTCCCTTGGAGAGGAGAAAATCGAGGCCCATCTCTACGAGGGGCAGGAGGCGCCCTTTTTCGCGGGCTGGCACTGTCCGTACTACGATCAGCTGCGGCCCGCCCCCGAGGTGCGCTATACGATCCGGCATTCCGGGCGCATTGTCTTTCACACGCTCCTGCTGCCGGTGGAGGGCCCGGTCTCTGAAGCGCCGCATTTCGTGTATTCAGATAATAACTATGATGTTCGCTGGGGCGAACTGGACCTCCGCATCCATGCGCCGACCGACGGCGACTGGTCACTGGTCTGAACCATTTCCCCCTTTTTCCCATGTATCAGAAGATTGATCTCTCCAACGACTGGCGCATTTTCCACTGCGACCTCGATCAGGGGCTCCTCGGAAAAGCGGGACGCGCCTACCAGCACGATTACGAGCCTGCCGATGCCGTCACCGCCGATGTGCCTGTAACCGCACCCACGGCGTGGCTTGAGGACGGACGTATTCCGGATCCCTATGTCGGAATGAACAGTCGGGACATCCTTTGGATGGAGCAGAAGGAGTGGTGGTACCTGAAAAACTTTAATCTCGAGCGTCTCGATGGGCACTACCGCCTGACATTTGAGGGTATCAATTACCGTGCCGAGGCCTGGTTGAACGATGTCCAGATCGGAGTCTGGGAAGGCAGCTTCCTGAAGCAGACGATCGATCTCGATCCTGCGCTTCTCCGTTCCGAGGGCAATCGTCTCGCGGTGCGGGTGCGTGCCCAGGAACGGGCCTGGGAGGATGGAACGCAACCGGACCCGCGTGGGTTCCAGAACAGTTCCGCCCACATCAGGACCCAGCGTCCGACGCCGCAATACGCCTACGGTTGGAACTGGTCGCCGCACCTCATTGCGGTGGGCATCTGGCGCCCGGTGGTGCTTGAGTGGATGGGCGCCGCCCGTTTTGGTGAGACCCGTATCCTCTGCGATCTGTCGGAAGACCTTGAAACAGGCACGGTTCGCTTCACCGGAGTGGTGGAGGGTCTGGCCGATACGGTCCGCGAACTTGCGGTTGAGATAACTGCCCGTCATCCGGATGGATCGACCACCGAAGCCAGACACTCCCTTGCCCGGATCGCGACCGGGGAATCGGCGGCGATCGACTTAACTCTGACCTTCCCCAAGCCGGAACTGTGGTTTCCCAACGGCTTTGGGGCACATCCGCTGTATCGGATCGAAGCCCGGTTGGTCACCGCGAACGCCGAGGTCTGCGACCAACGCATGCGTCGGGTCGGTTTTCGCCGGGTCGAATTCATTCCGAACACAAATGACCTGGAGGTCCAGGCGACCAGTGGGCAGACAAACCGTCTGTGGTCGATCGTCGGTAAACCCTATCCCTGGACGATGGTGGTAAACGGGCTTCGGATCTTCTCCAAGGGCACCAATTGGTGTCCGGTCGACAATCTCTATCGCGATCGTGATGCCCACGTGCGCCGTCTTCTCGAGTTGGCTCGGGGCGCCCACTATGTCTTCATCCGCATCTGGGGTGGCGGCCTGACGGAATCGGACTTTTTCTACGATTGCTGTGACGAACTCGGCTTGCTCTGCCTGCAGGAATTCTGGTTCGCGTGCGGGTCTGCCCCGGCCATGGACTGCCGGGTCTTTCTCGAAAACGCGGAAAGCGAACTGAAGCGCTTGCGCGACCGCACCTCGATTGCGCTCTGGGGTGGAGGCAATGAGTTCAACCCGGACAATCATGAAAACCGCCCGGTCATCGATCTGATCGAAGAACTGGTGGCGCGGGTTGATGGCACCCGCGAGTTTCGTCGCGGATCGCCCTATAAAGGAGACCGGCATGGGGGACTCGTTTCCACACCCCACTACACGACTAACAAATATCGCGATCTCCTGCCGGGACGCCGCCGGATGGTGCTGCTTCGCAGCGAATGCGCGGTGGGGCGCTCGCCGACTCGCACCACCAATATCCGAAAGTTCGTCCCGGAAAAATCCCTCTGGCCAATCGACTGGGAGGTGTACCAGAACCACCATGCCCAACGGCCCGAATGGGAAGAAGTGTCGAGACCCTTTGGTCGGGCCTCAACCTGGGAACAGGCGCTTCTCCACGCATCTGTTCTGCACTGTATCGACAGTCGGCTGAACATGGAATACGCTCGCGCCGGCAAATACGAAAGCTCCGGCTGCTGGACCTGGCAGATAAATGCGTCCTGGCCCTCCTTTCATCGCGAACATATCGATTGGTACGGTGACCCGAAGCCGGTCTATTACTGGTACAAGAACGCGTGCAAACCGGTCATCTCGCTCGCTGATTTCGAGCGATTTGTCTGGCACCCCGGTGAACTGCTCAATCCTGAACTCCATGCGGTCAACGACACCCATGAATCGGTCGCGATCGAGGTTGCCGTTCGCGTATACACCCTCGATGGCATCCGACAGCACGAGGCCCTGGATAGGGTCGAAATTCCGGCCGATGCGAGTCTGCGTCTCGGGCGACTCGACTGGCGTATCCCCGAAGACCTGGCTGAACAAGCCCTATATCTTGCCTTGGAAACGACGATCAACGGCAAGGTTGTGCATCGCAATACCTACTACGTTGCGGTTTCGCCCGATACGGTCTTTCAAACCGGCCTCGCGATCGGTGAGCAACTGAACCTGCGCTACGTCGGCAAAACGTGTGAGGTGAGTGCGCCTCACTATTATACTCTGGCTGAGATTGTCGACGAACCGACGGAACACGACAAGGAGCAGAAACACGCCGCACAGGACGAACTCGACGCCGTGTATACGACCAGCTTCGATCTACCAGCCAGTCTGAACGGTCGATCGCTCGAGCTCTATCTTCCGGGAATCTCCGGAGATGACACCGTGATCCTGAATGACGAGATCGTTGGCGAGGGTCTGCTCAATCTCGAAACGGAGTGGAACTACGAAGCCGATCCGCTCCGCTGGCCCAATCTCCCCAGTCGACATTACGCCATCCCGGCGAAACTGATTCGCGAGCAGGGCAACGAGCTTCAGATCCGACTCAGCGGTCGCCGCCTCGCTCCGCATACCGACAAACGCTTTGGTCTGACCCGAATGATCTATCTCCGAGAAGCGACGCCCGCCGCCCTGCAGGCGCGCATGGTGGACTACGACCGTGACAAGGCATTTTTCCGCCCCATGGTCGAGGGCCCTCAAGCCACCGTCGAGTTGACGGTTGTTCCGGGTTCGAGCGCCGGAGTCCACGAGGTTTGCCTCACCAATTCGGGCTCAACCAGCGCCGCATTTACCGTGCTTGATCTCGTCAACGAGGGAGAGGCGCGCTTCCTCTTCGATGAGGGCGCGATTTCGGCACTCCATCCCGGCGAGACCGTAAGGGTCGCCCTCAAGATCGAAGGCAGTCTGCCCGCGGATGCCGCCGTCGAAGTGCGTGGCCTCAATTGCCGGGTCGTCCGCAGTGCCGTCGCCCGATCCTGACTCCCCGGTAACTCGATCGAACTTCTGCCTTCTTACTTCAACCTTCTCACTTCCTGAGCGGCCTCGCCGCTCAGATCCCCGGGTCCGGGATAATCTTGGCGTCGGGTCCCTTCAGGAGGATGACGCGCTGGCCGTGGGCGATTGAATCGTCGTCGCGCTGGACGATTGTCTCCAGATGCCCGGAGTCCATTTCCACGATATACTCGTAGGCCATGGTCCGGGTGATCAGCTTCTCGGTGCTACCACCGACCAGGCCGCCGACCATGGCTCCGCCAGCCGTACTGAGAATACGGATGGCATCGCTGTTGCCCTGGCCGATCTCATAACCCAGGGCACTCCCCGTGATCCCGCCGAGGATGGTCCCTGTCTGGGTCGTTCCATCGACATTGACCAGGCGCACATTGACCACGACCCCTTTGTCGGCACGACCGACCCGTCCGAGTGATTGTGGGCTGTAAGTGCCGCCGTCGCGGCTCGTACACCCGACGAATGACAGAAGGATGCCGGAAATGAATACGGCAGTGATCAGACGTCGTGTCATAAGCGATGCAGGATGGATGGTGTCGGTAGCATGACTGCCTCGGTACAAGTCATGACGCTAATACGAGCCTACGGGCTACTCGGTTTCAGAAAATACCGGCTTCTTTCGCGTGATACCAAACCGATCGGGCTTCGCGGATCAACGAACGTGGTCAGGTTCCCCCGCTCTCGAGGAATGCCTTGAGTCTGGCCAGGCCTTCCTGGATCTGGTCGGTGTCGATGCCAGAGTAGGCGAAGCGGATGTAGCGGTTGATCTCGCCGGGGATGGCGCGGCCGAAGTGGAGGCGGGTGCAAACCGATACCCCGGTAGCTTCGAGAACGGCCCGGCGAAAGGCATCGTAATCGTCGAAGCCCATGTTCGCCATGGCACCGGTGACATTTGGGAAGAGGTAAAAGGTCACTTCGGGGCAGGCACAGTGAACACCCTCGATGGCGTTGAGGGCCGCCACTGACGCGTCCCGGCGATCCCGGAGCGTGGTCAGGATTTGCTTCACCTCGGTGGTGTCGCCGGTCAATCCCGCCAGGGCACCATACTGGACGAAGTGGTTCGAGCAGGACTCGTCGTTGACGTTGATCTTTGCGATGACTTCGATGACATTCCGGGGGCCTATCGCGGCGCCCAGTCGCCATCCCGTCATGGCATACTTTTTCGAGAACGTGTAGAGGACGACGCAACGCTCGACCATCCCGGGAAGGCTCACGAACGAGCGACTGGCTCCGGAGTAGCGGATCTCAAAGTAGGCTTCATCGCAGAGAACCTGTAAATCGTGCCGGCGGACGATTTCGGCGAGACGTTCGAACTCGGCCGGACTGGCCTCCGCACCGATCGGGTTCTGCAGGTCATTGAGAATGAGCATGCGGGTCCTGGGCGTGATCTGTCTTTCGATCGCGTCGATATCGATCGTGAAACCGTCGTCGGTCTCGAGGTAGCCGTAGGGCAGGGCGGTACCCCCGTGGTATTCGATCTGCGACTCGTAAATCGGGTAGCCGGGATTCGGATAGAGGACCTCGTCGCCCGGGTTCATGACGGCTTGGATGAACTTCCCGATGACGGGTTTGCCTCCGGGTTGCACGGCGACATTTTCGGCCGTGTAGGAAACGCCGTGGCTGGCACTGACGTCGGCGGCGAGGGCTTCGCGGAGTTGCGGGATCCCGGTATTCGGGCAATACCCGGTCTTCCCGTCGCGGATGGCTTTGATGGCTCCGTCCACCACGGTCGAGGGGGTTGGCAGGTTCATATCGCCGAGGTGGAACGGATAGACATGATTTCCCTGGGCAGCGAAGGCAGCGGCTTCGGCTGAAACGGCAAAGGCGGTCTCGGTGCCGAGACGGGTGATTCGATCAGCAATCTTCATGACCGAAATGGTGGATGCACGTTCAGGGAAGGTCGAGGCCTACCGTGTTCGAGAGCAGGCGCAAAAAGCAAAAACGTTCGGTTTTCAACGGGGTCATACCTTGCAATCGTGCATGCAATGCAGGATTCAAGATTTGACCCCTTCGGCGGTGGCCTTCGAATATTACCCCTTCGAAATACTCAGAGTGGCGCTAATGAAATAGTGATCACTCGGGAATCTCCCGTCCGTCGAATCCGAAATCACCTCCGCATCGGTCACACTCATGTTTCCCCGCATGAGAATCCAGTCCATCTTGCCCGTGGTGGAATCGAATTCGGGACCAATAAAACCGTGGTAGGTATGACCGGGATCTTCCGTGTTGTGCACCTTGCCGTAGGTGTCAATCCAGCCTCCCTTCTTGAAAGTGGCGATGGCTCTGTTCCTGGAATCGCAATTCATGTCTCCCGTGAGGATTTGGGGATAGTCTTCCGGGTAGGCTGATGCGTCTTCCGCAATAATCCTGGCCTGATTCTCACGTGCCGTCTGGCTGATGTGATCCAGATGCGTATTGACAACCCTGAATTCAAACCCGGTGGCGCTGTCTTCCAATCGGACCCAATTTGCACAACGCACACAGGCGCTGTCCCAGGATTTGGTTCCCGCAGCATGTGGGCGTTCAGACAGCCAATAACCTCCGGATGAGATCAGCTTATAGGCGTCTGTGCGGTACATGATGCAGTTCATCGGATTTCGCCCAACGGGTTCATCCACCATGCCGTAGGATCGGAATTCCGGGAGACCTGATGAGACATCGGCGAACTGTTGCGACCACATTTCCTGGAAGCAGATGATGTCCGGGGTTCGAGACCGTATGGTCTCAATGCAGAAATCTTTTCGGTAGGCCCAGCCATCCTTCCCGTCGTCTGCTCCGAAGCCCCTGATATTACAGGTGAGAATCTTCATGTTTCCATCCCAATCCGGTCCCTTCGCTCAGGCGAACCTAAAACACAGGCCTGAGAAGAAGTTTTAGACAGGACTAACAGAATATGCTTCTGCAGGCTCTGACGGGCTGTGCAGGACGAGATTAGCCCATTTATTCATTCTCATGATCATCCACAGTTCTTATTCACCTCATAGTTTCATAAAATTGAACGGAATCTGTTCCAAGGAATTACATTCCAAAAGGTTACGTCGCAATGTATTGAATTTCAAGAAGCCACCGGAAGTGCGGATAAGAAAAACGCTTTATCTCCGCCCGCTAATCTACGCGAATTGACGCGAATCCCAGGCCTCTTCTGAGTTCATTCGCGATGATTAGCGTAGATTAGCGGGCAAAATTCTTCCAATTTATGA
>QNAI01000197.1 GCA_003641745.1 Verrucomicrobiota bacterium
GGTGTGGGGGTGATGGGAGGGACGGTGTCGATGCCGGTGAACCCGCAGTTGCGGGCCACCTCCCAGAGCCGGGCCGAGTACTCGGGATAGAAGAACATGAATTTTTCGATGAAGTTCTCTGCCGATTTGGACCAGTAGTCCGTCTCCAGGTGTATGAACAGGATTTCTTCGGTGCCAAGATACAAGCGGTCATGGAAACCCTCTGCCACAGGATCGTCATCCATCGAGTAGTCCTGGATGTCGTGCAGCAGGGCCTGGAAGGCCCCCTCGGTCGACCAGGCGTCGTTGTAGAGGCCGTCCTCGCCGCATTTCCCCACGGTATCACTGTAGCGGTGGTACTGGGGAGGCGCCTCGTATTCCGTATCCCAGTGAAGCGTCGTGGCGTCGGCGATCCAGTTGGCGAAGCCCTCGGACCATGCGTCCCGAGGATTCTCCTCGCACCACTGGCAGTGGCTGCAACGGCCGGGATCATCGCAGATGTCGTTACAGTAGTCGGGTGTGGGTAACTCAATGAAATGATAACTGATATGGTGCCCATACTCGTGAGAGTGGGTGTCCTCACGCCAGCTGCGACCGGAGCTGATGTGCATGGTCCCCGAGGGGGTGCTGTACCAGGCGCTGGTGTCACCGTCGGGCCAGGAAACGCCCAGCATTGGGGCGTCCCGGCCGGACTCGTCCAGGAACCAGCGCCAGGTCCGGGTCAGGCTGGTCAGGATCTGCAGTGCCGGCTCGTCGAAAAAGACACCGCGCTCCCCTATCTCCAGTAACGTGCCGTTGAAATTGTGATGGATATCCGTGTCCCAGCGGAAGGGATTGGCGTTGTTTGGCCGGTGAACGATGGCCACCCCGCTGCTGGCTTCGATCCGCACGAACAGATCAGGGTAAGTATCACTGCCGGGCCAGGTGTACCAGTCGAAGGTGACGTCGAAGTAACCGGCCTCATCGGTGACGACGGAGTTCAGTTCCAGTTCCAGATAATTATTCCAGTCGAAGATCCGTACCGTGGCGCCGTCGGCCCCGATGTCGATGCGGTCATCCTGCGCGCCGCCGATGACCCTCCGCCGTGAATGGATAACGCGCCCGGTAACCCGTATGGACGTGGTCGTCATCCCCGGGTCCATTTTCCCCACGGCAAATTGGGGATCCTGCTCGGCCAGCGGAGGGGTGGGGGGATAGGGTTCCGCTCGGGCGAAGTCCCGGGAGGACGGCAGGCGAGGCGGGGTATCGCCTCGAAGCTCCGCAACACCAGGCTTCCAGCCTGTGGCGCGGGGGTCGAAACTGGCCCTGTGGTCCTTGCCGTCGGCCATATATTGAATTTCGAGAGGCTCCTCCGGATCGATGGGGGTCACCTCGATACGGACTTCCTGGGTCTCCCCGGTATTCAGGATCATGGCCCCGGGATCACCCAGGGTGGCGACCGACCAGCCCTGTCCCAGAACCTTGATCGCCTCCACGGAAGCCGTCCGGAAGGCCTCGAAACGGAGAGTCATGATGTGGGATTCCCCTGAGGCCAGGTCCCCCGGGGGATCAATGATGACCAGGGTCACCGGCTCGTCCCGGACCGTGGCCAGCGCCGGAACGGCGAGGACCAGGATCCATAAAAGAGCCATACATGCTCGGCAAGTTCTGTGTTTCATGACGGCCCCCTTCAACGTTGCGTCCGCTGTTCGGCGGACGGCCGTGACGATTCGGAATTCGAAGTATTGGACTCGGTTTCGGGCTGGTACATGTGATTCAATGCGGCCTCGAGGCGTTCGGCATCGTCCTGGCGCCCTGCCTTACGGGCGTGGTCGATCTGAGCCTGAACCAGTGCCCGTTCGGTGGCGATCTTGACGCCGCGGATCTGCTTCTGAATGGTGAGGCTGCGCCGGGCGTCGGTTTCTTGATTGAAGGCGGCGTGCAGAGTCTCCAACTGGTCGCGTTCGGCGATCAGGATCTGCCGAAGCTCCATCTGCAACGGTTTGAGCTTGGCGGCGGCGGTTTCCGAAAGGTCCAGAAGCGACCGGGGCGGTTGAGCCGTTTCGGCCACGGCCTCGGTCGGGGTGGTTGGATTATCGATGGGTGGCGTGGATTCGTTCGCCACAGCTGGCATGGTCAGCAGGATCACAAAGAGACTGGTAAGGATGACGCTTCGATACATGGCTCTACCTCCCTCTGGCAGTGTCCGCGGCAGGGGCCGCAGTTCTTGAAAACCGACACCCAAAGGATAGGCAAATGAAGGCGGGCCAATAAGCTGCACGAAGTGGTGGTTGGATGTTCAAAAAGGTGAAAAAACCCACATGATCATGTGGGAAAGGTCAGATCCAGCCTTTGCGGATGGCCTTGGCGACGGCCGCGGACTGCGAGTGAACGTGCAGTTTCTTGTACAGATTGCGGATGTGGAAACGCACAGTCTCGATACTGATATTCAGGGTGTCGGCGACCATCTTGTAGCTATCGCCACCGGCCATGGCGGTCAGAACTTCTTTTTCCCGAGGACTGAGACAGCTGGCTTCTCCAGCCGAAGGTGGCGGCCCATGCTGGAACGTGTCCACGACCTTGCGGGCGATGTTGGAACTCATGGGTGAGCCACCCGCGTGGGCTTCGTGGATGGCGGCCACCAGTTGCGCAGGCGGCGTGTTCTTGACCAGGTATCCGCAGGCTCCGGCACAGAGAGCCGCGAACACGTTCTCGTTGTCCTGGTAAACCGACAGCACGATGATCAACTGGTCGCTGCGACGCTGGCGTACCTCAGCGATGCCTTCCAGCCCCGACATGCCGGGAAGACCGATGTCCATGAGCATGATATCGGGGTCGTCGGCCTCCAGCCGCGGCAGCATATCCTCGCACGATTCGTAGACCCCGACACATTCCAGATCGGGAGTGCCGCCCAGCAGGACGGCCAGTCCGTTACGGATATTTGGTTGATCCTCGACGAGAACGAGTCTGATCATGATCGGTCCTTTCGGTGACACTTCAACTGTAGTTGAGCGCCGGGGCCGCGGCAACTGCACAATCATGTAGACTTGCGTCACGGGCCCGGGTCGCCGATGATGGCGGCGGCAAAATTGTGAAAGGAACCGGATCTTGAATCCGCAGCGATACCGCAATCACAACAGACCCCCGATCAGGGGCGCATGCGCAGTGCTGTTGATCGCTTTGATTCTGGCAGGCCCGGTATCTGGACAGGTCCGTATCTCCCAGACCTTTACGGTGGACGAGGGCCTGGTCCAGTCCCAGGTCAACGCCCTGTTCGAGGATAGTCAGGGGTTCCTTTGGCTGGGCACCTTTGGCGGGGTGACACGCTGGGACGGATCGCGTTTCCGCAATTTCCAGTCTCAGGATGGTCTGACGAGCATGGATATCCGCGTGATCCGCGAGGCGCCGTCCGGAACCATTCTCATCGGTACCCATCTGGGCCTCACCACCTGGGATGGGCAACAGATGCGACCGGTCGACTCGTTGCCCGGCAGTTCCACCAGCATCCGCGATTTCCTGTTCGACGAAATAGACCGCTTGTGGGTGGCGACTGGTGACGGCATCGTCGTCTACGCCGGGGCCGATTCGTTGGACAACCCGCTCCACCATTTTCTGGCCGGCAAATCGATATCGAGCCTGGACCAGACCCCCTCAGGTGTGATCCTGGCCGGCACCTTTGGTGATGGAATCTTCGGGATCGTCGACGGCATCCCGGCGCCTTGGTCTGCCGCCGGTCAACTGCCGGGCGATCGGGTACGGGATATTTGTTTTTCCGCAGAAGGGGAATTGTGGATCTCGCTGGTTCGTGGCGGGATCTGGATTGCTGGAGAATCCGAACTGCGTGAATGGCTGTACAACCACGAGCTCCAGGGATTCGACGTCAAGGTTATCCGGCGGGCGCGCGACGGCTCTTTGTGGTTGGGGACCACCGGCAGGGGAGTGGGCCAGGTCTCGGCCTCACAAGTTCAGTGGTTGGATCAGGAACAGGGGCTGCTGTCGAGTACGGTCTGGGATATTTGCGAGGTCCGCGACGGATCGGTCCTTCTGGGAACCTGGGGCGGCCTGGCCGTGCTGGATCGCCGGCGATTCGTGACCCGCAACGCGGCCACGGGTCTGGCTGCCGACAACGTGCTGGCGATCACCAGTCTTGCCGATGGATCCCTGGTCTTCAGCTGTCTGGACCAGGGGGTCACCATTCTGGGCCCCGATGGTCCCAGGACCATTACCACGGAACAGGGCCTGGCCGACAACCGTGTCTGGTCGCTTCACGGTGCGCCGGACGGCTCGCTTTACATCGGTACGCATCGTGGCGTCAACGTCTATCGCGACGAAGTGGTCCAGCCTCTGTTCGGCATCGGCGACACCATGTTGGGCCGCGTCTACGAGATCCATGCGTGTCGCGACGGCAAGCTGCTGTTCGGCTCCTATGACGGCGTGCTTCGCCTTGGCCCGGACGGCCCGCGACAGCTGTACGAAGACCCCGATTCAGGGAGTCGTGTGATCTATGATATCCACGAGGATACCGACGGCAGCCTGATAGTAGGGACCCGAAATGGCATCGTGTACTGGCGCGACGGCGTCATGGAAAAGCCTGCCCCCGATCACCCCCTGGCCGGGATTCCGGTCTGGTCGGTACACCGTAGCGCTGGGGGAGAATTACGGTACGGCACCAGCGGCGAGGGCCTTTTTTACGAGACCCCTGGAGGGTTGCGGCAGCTGACGGTGGCCGAAGGTCTGACTGACAACACCGTCTATGGAATGCTGGAAGATTTCGAAGGGCGGCTCTACCTGGCGACCAACCGCGGAGTGAACGTGGTTGATTTCCGACAGCAAACTCCCCATGTCCGCCACCTTGGCGTGACAGCCGGCCTGGCCAGCGAAGAATGCAACCAGGGGGCGTGTTGGCAGGATCCGGCTGGCCGGCTTTGGTTTGGCACCCTGCGTGGCGCCAGCCGCATCGATCCGGCTCTCGATCTGCCGTCCCCCAGCGCTCCGGTGGCAATTCTGGACCGGGTGCGGCTTTACGATGAAACCCTTGCAATGGACTCCTTCGCTTCCGAACCCCGCTTCACCTACCACGAGAACTACTTCAAGATCGATTTCGCGGGCATCCAGCTCAGTGGGGGGAGTGAGGTCAGTTTCCGTTACCGCATGAGCGGCATCGATCGCGACTGGGTCATTTCGGCCCAGGATTTCGTGCAGTACACGGCGCTCCCGGCGGCTTCGTACGAGTTCACCGTGCAGGCGGGAGACGAGTGGGGGCGCTGGGGTGAAGCGGCCGCGATTCGGTTCCACATCGCGCCTCCCTTCTGGCGCACCTGGTGGTTCATAATGCTGGCTGTCCTGACCGTTGGCGGAGGTATCGCTCTGGTCGTGGTCCAGCGCGTGCGCCAGATCCTGGCCGTCGAACGCCTGCGAGCCCGTATCGCCGCCGACCTTCACGACGATATCGGTGCAGGGTTGACCGAGATCTCGATCCTGAACGAGGTGGCCGGAAGTCGGTTGGCCCCGGAACAGCGCGCGCGCGTGGCGGGCGAACTGGACCGCATCGGCGAGGTGGCGCGGTCCATGGTCTCGGGCATGAGCGACATCGTCTGGCTGGTGAGGCCCAGGAACGACACCACGGATGAGCTGCTGTCACGTCTGGTCGATCAGTACCGGCCTCTGATGCAGGCGGTGGGCGCCCAGTTGACCAGGAAAGGTTCACGGCGGGCGTTGCGGTTGCGGCTGGGCATGGAAGAGCGACAGCACGTGTTGATGCTGTGCAAGGAGGCCCTACACAACGCCTTGAAGTACAGCCAGGCTCAGAATGTGTTGTTGACGATTACACGTACCGGACGCCAGGCCATCATCGAGGTCCAGGATGACGGCGTTGGGTTCGATGCCGAGACCACGAAATCCGGCCACGGCCAGCAGACCATGCGTCAGAGGGCCAAGAAACTGGGGGCGGACCTGACCGTTCGATCCCAACCCGGCGCTGGGACCACGGTGACGGTGAGCTGGCGCGTGCGGCGCCGGTGATCTGCCGGGATCTTGGTGGCCATCCTGGTCAGCTATCCGTTTCCGGGCAAGTGAAAAATTTACCAAAAACCAAACAATGACACCAAGTTAGACGACCCATACCAGGGCGGGAGAGTTCTTCCAATAAAAATGGCTTGACATTTTTTTAGAGTACTCTAAAATATAGAGCACTCTATGAAATCCCCAATCAGGAGGCGTCAAGATGATCAGTAAAGAGATAGAGTCCGATTTTGGCTATGTTAAGGACCTGCTCCGAAAATCCGACCACCGGTCTTCACCCGCAATGATCTACCTGCTATGGGCCGTCATCGTGGCGGTGGGTTTCTCACCCTGGCCGACTTCGCCCCTTCCGCCGTGGGGTGGTTCTGGGCCGTGGCCAGCCCGGCCGGCGGTATCCTGAGCGGAATCCTGGGCGCTCGATACCACCAGCGACGGGGGCAGCGCAACCGGGAGCTGGGTATCCGCCACGCCCTGCACTGGGGAGGTATGCTGGTGGCCATATTCCTGGCCGTACTACTGGTACCCCGGGGAATCCTGAGCGGAGAAGATCTGGGCAAGGTGATTCTGCTTTTGGTGGCCTTCGGCTGGTGGAGCGGAGGCGTCCACTTCGATCGTGTCTTCATGTGGTTGGGCGGAGTCATGGGGCTGGGCTTTCTGGGCGTGATCTGGGTCGATCGCTACGCCTGGACCTGTCTGGGTATCCTGGTTGCGGCCGTGCTGGTCACCAAGGCCATTGCCGGCCAACGCGGAGAACACACTCATGAGCCATGAATCTGCGGACACGGGTCCACTGCCCGGGTTGGAGGGATTCCAGAAGATGCTCGGCCACCGCAGCCGCCTGGGGATCTGTGCTCTGCTGGCCCGTAACGATGAGCTCTCCTTCAGTCGCCTCAAGGAACTCCTTTCCGAGAAGGACGGGAGTCTGGGCGCTCAGCTGCGGAAGCTCGAGGACGAGGGTTTCGTGACCGTCCGCAAGGAATTCCAGGATCGTAAACCCATCAGCTGGTACCAGCTCACCACAACCGGTAGACAACGCCTGGAGGTCCATCTGGCCGCCCT
This sequence comes from Verrucomicrobiota bacterium, assembly GCA_003641745.1. Taxonomy (GTDB): domain Bacteria; phylum Verrucomicrobiota; class Verrucomicrobiia; order Opitutales; family Opitutaceae; genus B12-G4. The sequence continues at coordinate 7,039 of QNAI01000197.1, forward strand.
GAGCGGTTTGCTTGGAACAGACGAGTGAGTCGTTTTCTCATTGTTAACTTCCGTCGTCAGGCCATTTCTTGAAACCCCTGTATCATGTACATAGACCCAACCAGGGAGGCCGCCCATGA
>QNAI01000198.1 GCA_003641745.1 Verrucomicrobiota bacterium
CCAAAGGTGTCCTCCCAGCCATCAGGCGTGTTCGCACTTGCCTTGTCAAGATCATCCTCGGTGAGGGAATCAAGGAGCGCCAACGTTGCCTCACGCATCTCGCGGCACCTGGCAAGGACCTGGTCAAAGGGAGGATACCCGCTCTCGTCCGCGTTCGTGTCGGGCCCATCGAAGCACACTTCCCAGTCGGCTAGCGGGTTCGGTTCCGCGAGCATGAACCCGTGTATGACAAGGCCCTCGATGTAGGCCAAGTGACCAAGCACCCAGAGCGTGTGCCCACCCCCATATTGGGTCGGACACACTACACAATGCTCCCGCATCTCTTCGACGCGCGCGAGAACGCGGTCCGAGCTCTTGTTCAGGTTGTCGCGGATTAGGTCTATTGATTGCATTCAACCGCACCCTTGATTTCGGTTTGTACCGGCACGGGCTTGAGCCCGCGACCGGTGCCAGGGGGAGGCGGACCGAGCCACATGGCCACCCGCTTGCCGATCCTCGCTTCACCAAGCCAAGAATCCCTCGGAGTAAGCCCAGGGTTCGTGGACGCCGAGTTCAGCGTAATACTCTTCGTTCATAATGAAGTGAAATTCGCAGGTCTCATTCATGTATTCCCACAACGGACCCAGGCTTCCCACAACGGACCCAGGCCGACTTCCGCCCGGCGGCGATCAACCATTCTTGGCTCCTCAAGTTGCTTGGGAGTTGCCCTCCCCAAACTCACATCAAACTCTACCTGGGTTCCATACAACTGAGGGCGGTCCGTGTTGATGCGAACCCGGTCTGTTAGAAGCGCCAAGGATTCGTTACTGGCCTCGCCGGCAAGCACCACTGGCTTCATTGCAAGCAAGACCTCCTCTTGGAACATTGGTTTGCTGTCCGAATGCTGAACCAAGAGCCAAAAGGCTTCGGATGCTTCTTCGCCCACCAGGGTGGCCGATGGATAGCCGATCTCTTTGAAGATCTCCATGATTCGCGCAGTGTGGTCTTCGTAGACTTTCGACTTTCGCTCATCAAATCCTGCCTGCCGGGATTCCTCAGTCCCGTCCACGACCATCTGATTGAGTCGCTGATCAGTCGGCCCAACACCTTGCCCTTCAGTTGCGAACGCAAGCGGCGCGACCGAAGTGCTCGTCAGTCGGCTGCAGGGGCTGGTTAGACACATCTCAAGCTGCCTCTGGCTTCTACTTCATCGACAACTTGCGGCCCTTGGTCGCGCATTCGCGCAGATACAGATTGATCAGCGTCTGGTACGGAATTTCTGTCTCTTCCGCAAGTTGCTTGAAATACTCGATTGTCTCCTCGTCCAGACGAATCGTGACCTGCTTCTTCAGACGCTTGGAATAGGGGTTCTTGCGTGCTTTTGAAAAGTCGTAGGTCTTTCTCATCGTTTCAATCCGCGATTTGAGTAGCCCCACCGAGCCTTGGGATCATCAAATCGCACTAGTTCTGAGTTGAACTCCTCTGGATCAATATCTCCGCCCAGCCAGTCAATTATCGACTCGTGTTCAGGATGGGTTGAATCTCTCATGCCAACCAGGAGCTCAGCATACTGCTCCGGTCCACCGCAATCCTCCGGCGGGCATCGTCGCGCCCCACCGAGACAGCGGGGGAAAGATTCGCCTTGCTTGCTTGGTTCGTACCCCTCGAACAGAATCAAGTGAATCCAGGAGTCTCCAAAATCGTATTCGTACGTTCCTACCTGGTCGCGAAAAGAGAACACATCCTGAACCTTGGTCTCCCACCCGGGGATCGTCTGGAATGGATCGTCGTCCTCCTCATCTGGGATCCCGAATGTGGTCGCAGACCCGACGATACGGAAGGCATGGAGGTGTTGATCTTTCCAGCCCATCGAATCCTGAATTGCTACGTGTAAGTCCCAGAGTGTGTAGCTCGCAGGAACCTGGATCAGGCGCCACACTGGTGGGCTAACCCCAAGGAGTTCGACTCGGAACTGAAGAACCTGGTCCAAACTGCGTTCTCCTTTGCCTGCCTAACACCTTCCCGCTCAACCGCGCCGGCTAAGCGCCCCGTCAATCATAAGCCCCACTACGGCGGCGGCGCGGCAGGGGGTTAGCGCGCCCCACCTAGGCGGTGATCTTCAGCTTCCCTGCCGCAGCCGCCAGGGCCTTATCTCTTGTCCACAACGTGCACTTCGACAACAAGGCGGAGGCGAGCAAATTAACATCTACCCACCCGAGTCCCTTTCCTGCAAGGCCACGATCTTCTACAAGCTGTAGCGCCTCATCCTGACTCGCAACCGAAGAACTGGGGAGAGCCGCCAGCAAGGACAGGATTTCGGCTCGGTTCGTTAAGTTGCCACAAGCAAGTTCGCCGATCACAAAGGGGTGGCACTGCACGACTCCCTCGTTGAGAAGGGCGGATAACTCCTTGTCACCTTTCCGGAGATGGTCGATCCAGACGGAGGTGTCGGCGAGAATCATGCGGCTCTCGTTCGGCGTCGCGGGACAGGCCGGAGGTTTTTTTCACTTCCGCCGAGGGCGGCCAGGCGACGGGCACTTTCAAGGGCAATCAACGCCTCAAGTCCGCGACGAACGAGAGCTGTCTTTTCCGTTACTCCTGTGAGACGCCCCGCTTGCTTGAGGAGGCTCTCGTCGATGTTTAGGGTAGTTCTCATATGCATCAGTATGCATGTTTCATGCATACACGTCAAGTCGGATGTGCCTCGCTAACACCTTCCCGCTCAGCCGCGACGGCTAAGCGCTTCAGTCAATCGAATGTACCACCACGGCGTCGGCTGCAGCGGGTGGTTAGAGGATTTGTAACCCGAGGCGTTACGTGTTACACTCTTCTCCATGTCGATTCTCCGGTTTCGCCACAAGGGCCTCGGTAGGTTTTTCCTAAGAGGCACACTCGCTGGTATCCAGGCGAAACATGCCCCCCGACTCAGGTTGATACTGGGTCGGTTGAACGCCTCCACCGAGCCGGGCGACATGGACTTACCGGGCCTTGATCTCCACCCCCTCAAGGGGAAGCGAAGGGGACAATGGGCCGTGAAGGTCAGCGGAAACTGGCGCATTACTTTCCGCTTCTCAGGCAAAGACGCCGACGATGTCGACTACGAGGACTACCACTGAGGCCCAGACTATGAAGATGCATAACCCACCTCACCCTGGCGAAATCCTTCGAGAGCTTTGCTTGAAGCCACTCGATATCACCGTGACGGACGCGGCCGAGGCCCTCGGCATTAGCCGCAAGACTCTGTCCAGCATTCTTAATGGGCGATCCGGGATCAGTCCGGAGATGGCTGTTCGATTGTCTATTGCCTTTGACACTACGGCTGAGAGTTGGCTCAACCAGCAGATTCAATTCGACCTTTGGCAAGCAGAACTCAATCGCAAGAGACTCAAAGTCCGACGGATTGCAGCATAGCAACCCGCCCCTCTAACACCTTCCCGCTCAGCCGCGCCGGCTAAGCGCCCCGTCAATCACAAGCCCCACTACGGCGGCGGCCGCAGCGAGCGGTTAGACACTAGCTGGCCTCTTTGTACCGCCCCACTTGATCCTGAATCTCTGATTCAACTCTGTCCCTCTCGAGATCCAGTTCGTAGTCCATCTGTAGGCCTAGCCAGAACTCTGGTGACATCTGGAAAAAGTGGGCAAGTCGGAGCGCCGTGTCAGCGGTCAGCCGCCGCTTACCAAGAACGATCTCATTGATGCGTCGCGGGGGGACCCTGAGACTGCGTGCCAGGCTGTTCTGACTGAGGTTGAGCGGACGGAGAAATTCCTCAAGGAGGATCTCTCCAGGATGCACGGGATCTAGCTTCTTCTTTGGCATGGTCCTACCTAGTGATAATCGACGATCTCAACATCGAAGGCGTCGCCGTCTCGCCATGTAAAGCAAATGCGGAACTGATCATTGATCCGAATGCTGTACTGCCCCGCACGGTCCCCCTTGAGGCGCTCCAAACGGTTGGCCGGAGGCACCCGGAGGTCCTGGAGGATCTTGGCTTGGTTGAGCATCTTAAGTTTCCGCAAGGCAACGCGTTGGAGATCCGCTGGCAACCGCTTGCTGCGTTCACGCTGAAAGAGGCGGGCCGCCTCCTTGGACTTGAAGCTACGGATCATGATCGCATCATATAACGCATAACGTTATGCGTCAAGACACTTCTCCGATGCCTAACACCTTCCCGCTCAGCCGCGACGGCTAAGCGCTTCAGTCAATCGAATGTACCACCACGGCGTCGGCTGCAGCGGGTGGTTAGGCCTGAATACCCGCTACGAGGCCCGGTTATTCGGATCTTGACTGTATGTCGAATATGACATATGATCCCTCAATGTCTCCAGACGACAAGCCCCTTGTGTGGCTTCAGGGCGAGATCAAGTCTCCGCCCTTCTCTTCAGTGGCTCGGCTTGAGGCCGGGTTCCTTTTGAGACGTCTCCAGCGCGGGGACAAGATCAGCATGCCTCACTCCAGGCCCATGCCCCCAATCGGGCGACGGTGCCATGAGTTGAGAATCCAGGACGTGGATACCACCTGGCGATTGGTCTACAGGGTTGACGATGACGCCGTCTTGATTCTGCACATCTTTGCAAAGAAGACACCCAGCACCCCGAAAGCAGTTCTCGACACCTGTAAACTTCGCCTGAGGGGATACGACGAGGCGACACGATGAAGAAGACCAAGCAAAAGAAACTCAAGGCTGCTGGCTGGACTTCTGGCACTGTTCAGGACTTTCTAGATCTGAGTGATGAAGAGGTCGCTTTCATCGAAATGAAACTGGCCCTGGCGAACACCCTCAAGAAACGAAGGATTCAGCGGCGACTCACCCAGGCAGCCCTGGCAAAGATGCTTGAGTCAAGCCAGTCTCGAGTAGCCAAGATGGAGGCTGCCGATAGCACCGTGTCCCTCGACTTGCTGGTTAGAGCACTCCTCGCTTTGGGTGCCACTCGTCGCGAAGTAGCCAAGGTGATGGCTGCCCCCGCCAAAGCGGCCTAACACCTTGCCCTTCAGCTGCGAGCACTGACCTTGCCCCGGAAAAGTAGACACGCAGTTAGGTTGTTATATTCAGATCCTCGAACCTCGACGGGTTGATCCCACCCAAGGTCGAGTGCCGACGCTCGCGATTGTAGAACACTTCGATGTACTCGAACACGTCCTGGGTCGCTTGCTCTTGATTCCCATAAATTTCCTCCAACCATTCGACCTTCATCGATCCGAAGAAGCTCTCCATGGGTGCATTATCCCAACAGTTGGCGCGTCGGCTCATGCTGCAGATCATCCCAAACTCCTTCAGAACCTTCTGGAACGCATCCGAAGCGTACTGGCTGCCCTGGTCGGAGTGGTGGATCAATCCGCGCTCCGGTCGCCTGGTCTCCACCGCCATGCGAAGTGCGCGTATCACGAGCTCCGCGTCGATGCTCGAACCGGTGGCCCAGCCCACGACTTTCCGGGAGAACAGTTCCAGAGTGACCGCGACATAGAGCCATCCGGTGAGAGTCCGCAGGAACGTGATATCGGAAACCCAGACTCGATTGGAAGCACTCGGGGTGAACTCCCGATCCAGAAGATTCTTGGCAACCGGGAGACCATGATTCGAGTCAGTCGTCGCCACGAAACGCTTACGTGGCTTGGCCGCGATCCCGTTCTTCCGCATGAGCCGCGCCACCCGGCCTCGACCACAGCGGTGACCTCGATCGACAAGTTCTTGGCTCATCCGGGGGCTTCCGTAGCTGCGTCGATACTTCCGGTGGATCTTTCGCATCTCCTCGAGAATCGCCTGGTTCTCCACCTCGCGAGCGCTCGGCTCTCGGTCTTGCCAGGCGTAGAAACCGCTCGTCGACACCTGCAGAGCCCGGCACATGAGCCCCATCGGATAGCTGCCCTGGTGACCGGCGATCACCTCGAACCGCCGCGTTCGTCGCGCGCAAAGTACGCCGCCGTTTTTTTTAAAAAGGCGTTCTCCAGCCGTAGGTCCCGGTTCTCCCGCTTGATGAGCGACACTGAAAATTCCCGGCGGGCGACAATTAGAATTCCCGGTTCTGGTACAAGCCGGAGTGACGCCATAGTTTCCTCATCAGGAGGAATTTATGGTCACAGACGAGCAAGTGAGACGCCTGATGCGCAATCTTGGAAAAGGGAAGACGTTGTCCATCTCGGCATCCCGAGCCGGGATGGACGAGAAGACGGCCCGGAAGTACCGGAAGTCCGGGAAGCTCCCGAGCCGTAGCCGGGGGGTTCATAGTTGGCGGACCCGTGAGGACCCCTTCGAGGAGGTGTGGGGAGATGTGGCGGCCCACCTGGAGTCGCACCCGGGTCTGGAGGCGAAGACGCTGTTCGAGTATCTGCAGCGCCGGGAACCGGGTCGGTTTTCCGATGGTCAACTGCGTACGCTGCAGCGGCGGATCAAAGTGTGGCGAGCCACGCGGGGTCCAAGCCGAGAAGTGATGTTCCCGCAGGTACACGAGCCTGGAAAGCTGTGCCAGTCGGACTTCACGCACATGACAAGTCTGGGGATCACGATCGCCGGTCAAGCCTTCCCTCACCTGGTGTACCACTTCGTTCTCACGTACTCGAACTGGGAGACGGGTACGATCTGCTTCTCGGAGAGCTTCGAGAGTCTCTCTGAGGGACTCCAGAACGCGTTGTGGGAGCTGGGGGGTGTTCCTTGTGAACATCGCACCGACCGGTTGACCACGGCGGTGCAGAAGGTGAGCCACCCGGATGAGTTCACGCAGCGGTACCGTGGGTTGCTGTCGCACTACAGGTTGAAGGGAACAAAGATCCAGGCGGGCAAGGCGAACGAGAATGGGGATGTGGAGCACAGCCACTACCGGTTCAAGAAGGCGGTGGACCAGGAGTTGATGTTGCGCGGGAGTCGTGACTTCGCGAGCCGGGAGGCGTACGCCAGCTTCCTGAGAGGTGTGCAGAAGCGTCTGAATGCGGGGCGCCAGGCGCGGTTCGCGGAAGAACAACAGGTTCTGCGGCAGTTGCCGGTTCAGCGGTTGGATGCAACCCAACGGCTTCAGGTCCGCGTGGGGCCCAGCAGCACGATCCGAATCCAGAACAATGTGTACTCGGTGCACAGCCGCCTGATCCGGGAGCAGATCAAGGTGCGGCTGGGCGCGGAGTCTCTGGAGATCTGGTACGGCGGGCGTCAGTTGGAGGTGATCCCACGGCTTCGCGGGGAAGGGAAGC
>QNAI01000199.1 GCA_003641745.1 Verrucomicrobiota bacterium
CGATCGGGTCCCGGCCCGACCGCGGACCGTTCGGTCGACCGTGGATCAGTTCAGCCGCTGGATGGAGGTCCTCCCACCAGATGGCTCCGGGACCATGCCCGTCGGCCACCAGCACATCTTCCACCCCCGCCCCCAGCATGCCTTCAATCGCCGCGTTCACCTCGGCTGTGACGATCCGCATCCCGCGGTCGTGATAGCGACCGTCCGGGTAGGATTGATCCTCAAACGAGACAATGCCCGCACAACCTTCCATGTCCGTCCCGACATAAACCTTCTTCATGGGGTCGAAAGTTGATCCGATTCCGACCCGAGTTCAACGTCTCAACGAATATTTCACCCGAATTTTTTCGGTTTTCCAACTGATGGTCCGAGTGGCAATCAGGTATCGGTTCCTACCTCGCCAGAGAGAGGGGGTTGATTCCCTTGCCAAGTTCAAAGGACGAGCCCACCGAGCTGACCACGGCATGCTTGCGATCCAACCCACTGGATTCGCGCAGTTGGAAGACCGCCTCGATACCCGTGCAGTGCCCGCCATGCAGATGTTCGATTCCGAGGGCTTTAAGCTTCTTTCCTGTCCAGGCCAGGGTCTTGTCCGAAGCGTGGAAGAGATGGAATCCGCCGATCGCCGCGTGGAGTTGATCGATTGAAGTGATCTCCGCCGCGTATTCGGCTGTATTGATGATCCCGGCATGACCGCAGCCCGAAACCACGATCAGCCCCTCATCGGTCACGATCACCAGCGAGCTGTCCTCGGGCAGGTTGTCTTCGATCAATGTACCCTCTTCCAGGATACGGCGATCCCCTCCCCAATTTCTCTCCGGATGCACCCTCGGAACCGGCCCGGTCAACCAGACGCCGGGGTGCAACTCGACAGGGCCATGGTGGACGACGAACGATCCACCCGAAGCCTCAAAAGCCTTACGCAAGGGGATCATCGGGTTGACCTCACGTTCCCGATCGCGATCCCGGCGAGCAGCGAAAATCCCGGACCCGACATGCACCGTTGAGATTGCATCGGGATTCTGCATCGACAACTCGGAGCGCAGGGTCATCAGACCTCCGATATGATCGCTGTGATGATGGCTCAGGATGACCTCGGTCACGTTCGAAAGATCAAGGTTCAACTCGCGCGCATTCTGAAGAACCGTTTGGGGGCGATTGCCGGTATCAAAGAGGATGCGCTGCTCCCCGACCTCCACCAAGGCGGCATATCCCCATTCGCCGATACCATCGTCGGCCAGCATGGTCGAAAGGACGGTGACCTTGACCGGGCCGGAGGCGGAGGCGGAGGCGGATTGCGGGGCTGACAAAGTGGTCGGATCCCCGCAACCCGTGAAGACGACCGTGGCGGGCAGGAGCAGGAAAAGGAAACGAACGGACCGGCTGGGAATTGAGATGAACATTGGAAGCTGTCCCTTTTTCACCACTTTCCCGGTCCCTTTGCAAGAGCGGTGGACGACATCGAGGCGGCTTCCGGGAGTGATCGCGCAAAGCGATGCGTAGATCCCCGGCTCCGGGCGGCGCGTCCGGCCCTCCTTCGCATAAAGCTCCGGCGGGTAGACCGGCCACGCCCTACCAGACAAGCCATCGAGCTCCGGGCGGCGCGTCCGGCGGCCACGCCCTACCAGACAAGCAATCAAGTCGACAGGTAGGGATGGGCCGCCGGACCGTCCGCCCAAAGCATCCGTAATCCCAACCTCCATGTCTCCGTGAGAAACCAGAATCCGTAACAGAGCCCGTTCTCCGTGGGATCAACTTCTCACAGTGGTCGCAGATCCTCCGGACGACCGCAGTCGCGCCATCTTGCGCCGTCCACTCTGACCGCGCGGATGTCGCAACCGGCCCCGGTCAGATCGAGGTAGGTGTCGGTGATTGAGTACCGGGACACCGGCGGCATCCGATCGAGAAATCCGGATGACAGCACCTGGATACCGCAGAAGCCGAACGGCCTGAGTTCGCCGAACGGCTCCCGCCGCAGGTCGGTCTCGGCCATGTCGTCCCGACGGCGACCGCACACGGTGTCGCCCGCATCAACCATCAGGTAACGGGACCCCTTTCGCGGCATGACCGCCAGCGATGCCATGGCGCCGCTTTTCCGATGATCGCTTACCAGCCCGACCAGATCGATGTCACTGAGGATATCGACATTGTGCACGAGGAAACACCCTTCGCCTTCAAAAAACCCGGCAGCTTTCTTCAGCCCACCACCCGTGTCGAGCAGATCCTTCTCCCGCGAAACCGCCACTTTGAGACCGCAGTCATTCGCCTGCAACCAGGTCTCAACCTGATCGGCAAAGTGATGCACATTGACGATGACTTCCGTCACTCCGGCCGCCTGTAATCGCCCCAAGACATGCTCGAGCAGGGGCCGCCCGCCGACTTCCACCAATGCCTTTGGACAATTCGTAGTCGCGTCTCCCAACCGGCTGCCCAGCCCCGCCGCAAAAACCATCGCCTTCACTTCGATTCGAACTCCGGTATGTCGCGATGCCGGAGGTTCACCTTGATCCCCGGAATCCGCTCAAGCGATCGAGTGAGGGCCGACGCGCAATAGACTGAGCGGTGCTGCCCTCCCGCGCCCCCGAAGGCGATCGGGAGGTGGGTGAATTTGCGCTTCTGATACCCCCGCACCATCTGGGTGATCATGTCACGGACACGGGCCATGAATGAGTGGATATCGTCATGTCTCTCCAACCACGCCACCATATCGCGGTCCTCTCCGGTCAGCCGGGCAAACCCCTGGTCCCGTCCGGGGTCCGGCAGGACACGGCAGTCGAAAACAAAGCCGCCCACATGGCCGGACCTGTCAACCGGCAGGCCTTTCCCGTATGAAAAACTCCTGATCTCGACGGTGAGCGGCAGGTCCACAGTGGCAATCTCACGCAGGCGCGATGAACCGATGATGCGATGGAGCGCCGCCTTGAGTTCCGGAAACTCGACCGGAAAGACCGCCTCCGACAGGAGTGACTCCAGATCACGGATCGCGTAGGGAACGCTCTGGAGGAAGTGTTCCTTCCTTTCGTAGAACCCACGAAATCCGTAGGCCCCCATCGCCTGCAGGATCCGCATCAGCACAAAGCCCGGGAATGCACGGTCAAAAGATTCATCCTGGCCGGGGAGTATCTCGCGCAGAGCCTCCAGGTAAACGGTCCGCAGATGCATTCTGAAATCCGCCGGCAGGTCTGCCTTGGAATCGTAAAGCAACGACGCCAGATCGTATTGAAGCGCTCCCCGACGACCGCCCTGGTAGTCAATAAACCAGGGCTTGCCGTCCTTCAGCATGATATTGCGGGACTGAAAGTCGCGGTAGAGAAAGAACCCGCCCGGCGCCTCAAGGAGCCAACCTGTCAGGCTGTCAAAATCATTCTCCAGATGCTGTTCATGGAAAGGGATCCCGGCCAGTTTCAGGAAGTAGTATTTGAAGTAATTGAGATCCCAGAACATCGACTGTCGATCGAAAGAGGAACGGGGATAGCAGACGGAATCATCGATCCCCCGGCCGGCCGTGACCTGGAATCGAGGCAGCTCGCGGACCACGGCCTCGTAGGCGCTTTGAATCGCTTTCGGGACATCCCCGCTGTCCGGTCGCTGCGCACTCAACGCATCGAACAGGGTCTCATTGCCGAGATCTTCCTCAAGGTAGGCGGTGGCTTCGGCGTTCTGGGCGAAGACTTCCGGAACCGCCAGTCCCTCGTTCCTGAAATGCCGGGAAAATGACAGAAACGCCCTATTCTCCGGCACGTCATCGTTGACCACCCCGATGAGCGATCGGTCGCCCGACCAGAGCCGGTAGAGCCGGCGAGCCGATCCATCTGCCCGCAGGGGCTCCACCCGGTCGGGCTCAGAACCCATGGCCTCAAGGTGGAGGCGAATGATCAATTCACGATCGGCGGCGCTCACCGCCTATAAACATCAGAACCCTCATGCCCTGCGCAAGAGCGAATGGGAAACAGATTAAGATTTACGAACGAAGAATCAGGAACCTTCAAACTACCTGCCACCCAACCGCACGTCCAACTCGAAAAAAACTTCTGCCTTCTCACTTCAAACTTCTTACTTCTCTTCCAGTCCCCGCTTGAGGAAGTTCATCCCGTCCTGGACAAAGACCGCCGGGTCCGGGCAGACGTTGTGGAACATGCCACGTTCAAAGGCGAAATCATCGATCGATGAGTTATAGGCTTCGAAGAGTATGTAGTCGTCGAATTCGATCTCTTTGAGCGCCTCGAAGATCGTGGTCCAGGGGACCATGCCCGGGCCCGGGACACCTCGATTGTTTTCGCACATATGCATCCCCCAGAGAGCATCCTTGACCGTAAGGATGGCCTCCCGGAAATCGGAGATCTCCGTCACCAGGTGGTAGGTGTCGAGGGAGACCCGCAGGTTGGGGTGATCGGTCAGCCGGACCAGCCGCATGACCTGGTCCGGGGTATTCACCATATGAGTACGGAAATGGCTCATCGGTTCAATCACCACCGCAACACCCTTTCCCTCGCCGTATTGAGCGAGGCGGTGAAGGCCCTCGCTCGTTCTCAGGTACTCATCCATGGGTGGACGTCGCCGCTTCACCACGCCCGGGTGTCCGTAGAGAGCCCCGGTATAGGCAGTCGCCCCGAGTTCGGCGGCCCGGTCGATCGCCCTGCAGTGCCATTGAAGGCCTTCTTCCCGATCCTCCTTCCCATCCGCCGACAGGTCACAGTGCTGGGGCCAGAGCCCACCGGGACTGACAATCAGTTCCAGGCCAAGTCGCTCGGCCTCTTTCTTTGTCTTGCGGCTGTTGAAGCAAACGTCGTCGCCAATGGCTATCTCAAAGAAATCGAGTTCGAGCTCTTCGGCGTGCTCCAGAACATCGAGTTGGGCATCGTTCCAACTTGGAGTGAAGAGGTAGGAATGGGCACCGTATTTCATGGTCGCGTGGCGCGGTAGGGAGAGGGATCGACCAGCCGACGCCTGAGGAAGCAAAAAGTCGATTAAAAAGAACGGTGCCCTTTGGCACCAGGCGAAGGCGTGCCTTCAATTTTGCGAGGGAATTGGGACTCCAAATAAGTCTTTTCCTATTCATGACTCGGTCGAGGTGGAACTCGACCCTCCGACATGTCCCGGCGTAGCGGGCGAAGCCGGAAGCCCTGGTTTTTCGGAGGGCGGACTTCCACGTCCGCCGCGCAGGGCTATTCGAAGGGATCAAACCTGAATGGCACTAAGTTAAGGGGCATCCAGGAGGAATTCTGGTTAGCTTGGCTTCGAGGGGGTCAAAGCACATATCTCGCATTGGCATGCAAGATAATGAGCAATGACCCCGTGGCTATGCGCTTGCGACTCCGGGCGATGGAGGTTAGCCTGTCGAAGTCATGTTTCGAACCCTGTTTGCAGCATTGTTGGCGGTATCCGCCCTTGAGGGGGCCGAGGACGGGCTCGAACGGGCTGACGAACGCCTCAAGATGGTTCGCGAACAGATCGAGAGGCGGGGTATTGAGGACGCACTGACCTTGAAGGCGATGCGAACGGTTCCCCGGCACCTTTTTGTCCCGAAGAACCTGCAACGCTACGCCTACGACGACAGGCCTTTGTCCATCGGGCATGGGCAGACGATTTCTCAACCCTATATCGTCGCCTATATGACCGAACTGCTGCGACCCAAGCCGGGCATGCGGGTGCTCGAGGTCGGAACCGGGTCCGGATATCAGGCCGCCGTCCTGGCGGAGACCGGCGCGGATGTTTTCTCGATCGAGATCGTGGACGCCCTTGCCAGGAGCTCGAAGAAGGCCGTTCGCGAAGCCGGCTACGATCGTGTTCAGCTACGAAGCGGAGACGGCTATTTCGGTTGGGAAGCGGCCGGTCCATTCGACGCCATAATCGTAACGGCCGCCGCTCAATCGATCCCTCCGCCGTTGATCAAACAACTCCATGAGGACGGACGCCTGATCATCCCGGTCGGCCCACCGCTTGGCACCCAATACCTGATTCTGGTGACCAAGAAAGACGGGAAGGCGTCGACTCGGCGACTGATACCTGTGCGCTTCGTGCCCTTCACGAGACGTGACACACCCTGACCGGATCGAGCAGGATCGGGTCGATCGAACGGGATTGGGCGACAAAATCGCTCTGGCCGGTGTGTCCTCGGGAATCATCGCTTTTCAGATCGTCCTGATGCAGGTGCTCGCATCGGTGGTCTGGTATCACTTCGCCTACCTGATCATCTCGTTTGCGCTGCTCGGGTTCGGGCTGAGCGGAACTCTTCTGTCGATCCGGGGGAGAGGCGCGGTGGAGACCGGTGCCAGATTCGTTCCCCTGCTCGCTTCGATCAGTGCGACCGGTATGGTGGCGTCAACAGCAGTGCTCAGCGTTGAGTCAGTGAGGTTCGATCTTTACGCTGTTTTTTCCGACCCCTCGATATTGATTGGTTGCACCCTGTTCCAGATCGTCCTCCTCGTGCCCTTCACTGCCGGGGCCCTGGTGATCGCGATTCTGTTTCTCGGTCAGCCCTCGCGGGCCGGTGCCACCTACGCCATCAATCTGAGCTCATCCGCAGCGGGAGCGTTGATCGGCCCGATCCTGCTCGAATTTCTGTCCCCGGGTCGGGCGATCGCGGCCTGCGCCCTCCTGCCGGCAATCGGAGCGGTTGCGGCCCTCCGCAAGTCGAAACCGATGGCGAAATGGACTTCCGTTCTGTTCCTCGTCACCGGGTTTCTATTGGCGCTCATACCGCCCTCGCTTCACCCCTCACCGTTCAAGGATATCTCCAGACTGCTGGCCATGCCGGAGGCCAAAATCGAGGCGGCAACCCCCGCGGCATCTGGATTCGTCCATGTCGTATCATCACCCGCCCTCCGACTGAGCGCTCCCATGAGCCTCGACACTCTCGAACCCTCTCCCCGGATTCGGGTGGCCTGCGTCAATGGGGACGCCGCCATTTCGATTCTCGATCCCAACTCGAACCCTTCCGAGATATTTTCGCACACCCCCGAGGGGATCCTTCCCCTGCTGATGCGACCCGGTCCAGTCTGGATCCTGGAGCCTGAAAGCACGCTTCCCGGCGACGCCCTGGCTCGGATTTCCGGGAACTCGGTCACCATCGTCACCCGGCATCCGATGACAGGCACACTCCTGATTGCTTCGGACC
>QNAI01000200.1 GCA_003641745.1 Verrucomicrobiota bacterium
CCTTCACCGCACCCAATCGAAATGGCATCTACAAAGTCGGCTGTTTCAAGGCAAAGGGGAACCGGATAACCTATAGAATCAGTGTGACCGATATTGCATAAAGGGGTCAGATCGTCGGAAATGAATTTTCCTCACAATTCGCACCATCTGCGAGGCTGGTAAATAAACGAGCCCTGCGCTACTCTCGGGTCACCGGGTCATGAGTCGAAACTGCTCGACTGGGATTTCGTAGCGGAGATCTTTGCCCGAGATGAACCGTTCGACCTCGCCGACCATGGCCTCGGCCATCAGGGGATGGCTGGGGACCCCGGCAATGTGTGGCGTCAGGATCACGTTGTGCATCCGGCGCAATGGGCTGTCGTCCGGAAGCGGTTCGTGCACATAGACGTCGAGAACAGCTGAGAATCGCTCCGACTCCAGTTCCGCAACCAGGGCATCTTCATCGATGATGGCACCGCGCGCCGCGTTGACGAGCAGAGCCCCATCCTTCAAGAGGGACAGACGTTCCGCATTCATGAGGTTCCGTGTTTCATCCGTCCGAGCTGCATGGATGGAAAGCACATCGCTCGATCGCAGGCATTCCTCCAAGTCGACCTGGTTCGCATAGGGCCAAGCTTGAAGCACCCCGCCGTCAACATAAGGATCGTAGACCTTGACCGTCACCCCAAAGGGGCGCAGGAGCTCAAGCAAAGCACGGCCCACGGTGCCCAAACCGACAAATCCGACTGTCTTCCCGAAAAGAGATCGGCAACGTTCAATGTCCCGCAACCACCCGGGCTCCTGATGGAGGTTTCGATCGAAAGTCACCAGATCCCTCAGTCCACCGAGGAAATAACCGAGGATTGCCTCGGCCACGACCCTGGCCATGACCGCGTTTCCGCTGCACACCCGGATGCCGCGTGCATAGAGCGATTCACTCGCGACCGTTGCCACCGTGCCTCCCACATGGGCAACCAATCGAAGTCGGTCGGCATGCTGCACAAGATCGTGATCAACGCACGGAACATGCCAACCCGTCAGGCACAGGTCCGTCCCTGCCAGGGCACCGGCCAATTCATCTGCCGAGAACTGCTCCGACGACGGATTCCAGGTCACCGCACCGCAGGCTTCCAACCGCTCAGCCTGTCGAACCGGGAAGAAACGGTCAAAGAAACGGTCTCTGGGAAGTGTTACCAGAATTTTCACGGTGTCCTGTTCCATGGAACCTTCCTTCGATATCGACCCGGGGCCGAATCGCGATCCAAATTCCGAGAGGGTGCCCTGAAAGCCCCTGGTGGACGAACCAGGTGGCTTATTCTGATCCATCGATTGGAAGGCCTTCGATAACAACTGGCCGTTTGGTAGGGCGCGTCGTCCCTGGCGCTTCGCTCACCGGAGTGAAAGAACTTATTTGAACCTCCACCAGGTCGACCATCATGATGACTCACCCATGCGGATTGAGCGGTCACCCATCCGCATTTCCCCTTTGAATATGTGACCACCCCTACCCCGCCAGCCCGGCAGGATCGTCAATGCCCATCCGGCGCCGGCAGAACTCCACCAGATCTCGGGCCAGAGGCGCCTCGAAAACCAATCGTTCATCCGACAGGTTGAAAATGACCCGACGGGCATGCAGAGCCTGACGTCGATGTTCGAGGACTTCCTGGTGCCGATCGCTCCACCCGCCTTCGATGAAAGACAGGAAGATATCCGCAGGCACGCCGTAGATCTTGTCGCCCACCAGAGGATACCCCAGGTGGGCAGCATGCGCCCGGATCTGATGCTGCCGGCCCGTCCTCATCCCGACCCTGACCAGTGAAAACCCTCCGCCGGTCATCAGGGGCTCGAATGTCGTTTCAGCCTCCCGACCATCGTCCGGACGGAAGCCCTGCTTAGCGACAATCTCACTGTCGAGATCGCGCCCCAAGGGCACGTTCACCATGACCTTTTCACTCAATTCTCCGATCAGGATGGCGATGTAGTCTTTGTGGACCATTCGTCCTCCAACCGCACGTTGAAGTCGGCTCGCCGTCTCCCGATTCTTCGCCGCCAGAACAACTCCGCTTGTCTCACGATCAATCCGGAAAACCAGATGCGAAGCTTCCAGCCCTCGGTAAAGGCGAATGGCCCCCACCAGACTCGAGGTTGGACCGTGCTTGGAGGGATGACAGACCACCATCGGAGGCTTATCGATGCAGATCCAGTCGTCAGTCTCAGCCAGAACCCACGAATCGAATTCGTCGCGAACGACGTCGTAGCCCCAGGATGTTTCAGGCACAGGTGGCCCCCAATCGGGAATAACGAATTTTCATGGCGGCGCTGGTCGGCTTCTGGACACGGACTGACCCGCCAAACGACTGGACCAGGTTTTGGGCAGGCGCATCGCAATAGCCGCTATCATCTTGTTGAAAAAGCCGGTGACCACCATCGTCTTCCCGCGATTCAGAGCCCGCCAGGTTTCCTGAACCACCTGATCCGCAGATTGATCGAAAAGCTCGGAATCAGCTCGGCGGTCAAATCCGGCCCGCTTCGAAAACCCAGTCCGGGTCGGTCCGGGACAGACGGCAAGCACGGATACCCCGACCGGTCTGAGTTCGTCGCCCAAAGCAAGGCTCCAATGCAGGAGAAAGGCCTTGCTCGCCGCATAAACGGCAAGGGTCGGAATGGGTTGATGTGCAGCAATCGAGGCGACATTGATCACGGCTCCGCCACGCTCCAGAAGACACGGCATAAGGCGTGCCACCAACTCCACCGGGGCCAGGACATTCAATCCGATCATGCCGAGATGCAACTCCATCGGTCGCGCAGCGAAGGCGCCATAGTTGCCGAATCCAGCGTTGTTGATAATCAACACTTTACCAGGCCCGTCGATCGAGTCGATGCGCTCCAACACCCAATTCGCCGCCGCTTCGCGCTCAACTGGAATCGAGAGATCACACGATCGGTGAATCAGATGGGCCGATCCAAAAATAGGCCCCGGATCCGACCGAGAAAGGTTGCAAATCACAACCCCTGTGCCTATCTTGCCGATAGACTCTATGAAGGATTTCCCAATTCCCGAGGATCCCCCTGTCAAAAGGACGAGTCTTACCCCTTCCAGAGCGTGTTGAACTGCACTCACAAGGCAGGCACGCGTCTGTTTTTCACCATAACCATAAAATATGACACAGACTATGAATAATACGTCCAGCAATCACGAAGTGATCCTTAAAGGTGTCCATCTGGATCTGACGGAGTCTCTCAAATCGATCGCGAATGAGAAGGTTTCCCGATTATTTAGACATGAGGAGCGCATTGTGAGAATTCGTGTGGAGCTGGAATATGACAAGACGAGGACCAAAGATAAGGAATTCCTGGCGAAAGGCCATATCGAGATTCAGGGTCCGTCATTGAATGCCACCGTGGCCACTGAAGACTGCCTGAAGTCTCTGGACCAACTCGTCGACAAACTCGACCGGATGATTCGCCGGCGTTCCCGCCTCCGGCGGGTAAAACGCAAGCATCCCCACGCCGTCGAAATACCGGCCGAGATTCCCAAGGTCTAGACCAAAGGGATTCTGTCATTTGCCGACGACCGCCCGGGCTTTTCCGGGCGGTTTTTTTTGGAACACCCTCCACACCTCTGAAGTCTCTGGTTTTTTGACCTGACCTGAGCCGCAGAACACGCCAGGATCTCACCGACCATGAAAGCCCCTGCCGCCACTCCCTTTTGCGCCTTGTTCCTCCTTGCCCTGTTGCTTCCCCTGATCGTCCCCAGCACATGGGCCCGCGATCGATTGGCGCCGACCTACACGGCAACCATGGTGGAGAGCGAATTCAGAAGTCTCGACGATGTCGATCCCGAGAAACTCACCGGAATATGGCTGGTCCAGTTTCTACCCGGAGAAGCTCTCAGCATCATCCTGAATGGCGAGATCGTGATCGAGGGAGACTGGGTCCTCAAAGACGAGGTCCTCACGCTGACACAGATGTCAGGACCGTTGGTCTGTCCCTACGACGGCGCTGATACCGCCATCTATCGTGTTTCGTTTCGCGGGTTTTCGGTCTCCTTCGAAAAGGAAAAGGACGATTGTCCCGAACGCACCGCAGTCCTGACGCGGGGCGTTTTCCGGGCCTCGGCCAAGTGATCCGTTTCGGATCAGTGGATCAACAACCGAAGGCCCTGCCGCCACCCTGTCTTTCGCATCGGGCAATTTGCCTCATCACGGTTTCGTATTACGTTGTCTTGGTCCGCCGCGGGGCGGCCTCCATATCAATCGAAACATTCGAACCCCGGATTAACCATGAACTCGAAAACCGGCCTCGTTCTGATCTGCCTGGCCGCCGCAGCATTCGCCTTCGCCGCATGCGAACGGTCTGCGAAATCGGGCCACGGACTCATCCTGCCGGAAGGAGACATCGGCCAGGGAAAGGCCGCCTTCGTCAAGTTGGGATGCATCCAGTGTCACACGGTCAAGAGCGTCGGCCTTCCGGCCTTTGAAGGAGAGACAACCTTCATGCTGGAATTGGGAGGTGAGGTACTGAAGGTAAAAACCTATGGTGACCTTGTCACATCGATCATCAATCCAGACCACGTCATCTCGCCTCAATATCTCAGCCAACTGCCTACAGGAAGCCTTGCCGAGTCGCCCATGACCGATCTGACCCGGGAAATGACGGTTTCCGAGATGGTCGACCTGGTGACTTTCCTGCACTCAAGGTACATAAAGAAGCCCAGGCCCGACTACCGGTCTTTCGATCTGTATCCATAATCAAGATACGCATATCGGGGTTCTGACCGGATACCGGAAAGGGCACGACCTTTCGAATCCCGGCAGTCAGGCCCCTCTTCAGATCCGGAGGGCTGATCCCATTGGACGGGATCAGCCATATCGCACCCTCCATTCACCTTCACCGTGGAGGGCTGTCCTTCCGTTTTCACAATGCTACGCCGGGACATGCCCGGGCAGCCGCATGACCCAAGCCTCCGCGGTCGCGCAGGAGCACGACCCTCCATTCACCTTCACCGGTGGAGGGCTGTCCTTCCGGGCAGCCGCATAACCCGAGCCTCCGGCGTGTCGTTCCCGGCCTTCGCGCAAGGCTTCACACTTCGCGCGCTACGTCCGGACACGTCGGAGGGCCCGCAGGAGCACGATCCTTGCTCCGATAAAGATTACAGAACTTAACGAATCACTGCACTATTTGAGCGGACTTTTGACCGGATCACCCCCTACGACGGCCGCCTCACCGGAATCGATCCCCAGCAAGCGCCTCAGATTGCCGCCTTTCAGTTTCTCGAGATCCTCCGTGGGCCAACCCAAGGCATCGATGGTCGCGAGGTCGTTCTTGATCATCGATTCCTGGTTGTAGGGAAAGTCCAGACCGTAGATGAGCAGGTCGGCACCGATCTGCCAGCGGCATTCATCGAGTCCTTCAGGCCCCAGATACCAATACCGTTGGTATTCCTTTTCCAGCACGCTCGCGATACCCGCATAGAGGTGGTTGCCGCGCGTCATGTTGTTGGTGATCACCGCAAGCACCTGTCGGTAATAGTGCCAGCCACCGACATGCTCGTAGACCATTTTCAAGTCGGGGAAATGCCAGGCGATTTCATCGCAGAGCAGCGGATTGTAGTCTCGCAGCCGATGCCAATGAACCCCGAGGTGGAAGTCTGCGACCAGACCATGCTCTTCCATCGCTCCGTATGCCTTCCGTGACCACTCTCCAAAGATCTCGAATTTCTGGGCCGGGGGGTGCAGTTTGATACCCTTGAAGCCCAGATCTCGAATCTTCCGAACCTGGTCAACCGGGTCCAGCGACGGATCCAAGGTTCCATAGCCATACAATCGATCGTCGCCGGCAATTTCCGACGCCAACCAATCGCAGCCACCGCCATACTGATAGGAGAAAGGAGCAAAACAGACGGCCTGATCAATTCCGCAACTGTCCATGAGCTTGAGGAGCGCGTCCCTGGTTCCATCCCCCCTCAGGGATGCCGGCATCAGATGAGCATGATTGACAAACATGGAACCTCAGACTGTCTCCAGTCCGAACCGATTCAATGCCAATCATGGGAACAACAACATCAGTCCCCATCACCGTCTCAGTCTGACCCCTGCTCCCTCTGATCTCCCGCTCAACGATTCAGCCATTACCCTTCATGTCCGAAGTCACCAATATCGCCGCCTACCGATTTGCCGAACTCGAGAATCTGCCCGCGCTGCGAGCCATGATCAAAAAGACCTGCCTGACGCTCGGTCTGAAAGGAACGGTCCTCCTCAGCCCGGAAGGAATCAATCTGTTTGTTGCAGGCACCCGCCAGTCCGTCGATCAACTACTCGATCTGTTGCGCCCGATTCCCGGCCTGGCCGACCTCACTGCGAAATACAGCCGGAGCGACCGGCAGCCCTTCAGTCGGATGCTGGTCAAACTGAAAAAAGAGATCATCGCATTCGGGATCGAGGGGATCGATCCGGCCCGGCAAACCTCACCCAAGCTCCAGCCCGGGGAACTCAAGAAATGGCTCGACGAAGGCCGACCGGTCACCCTCCTCGACACCCGCAATGATTATGAGGTGAAACTGGGTAGCTTCAAAGGCGCCCTTCGGGTAGGCGTCGACCACTTCAGGGAATTCCCGAACGCTGTCCGCGAGCTGCCGGACTCACTGAAGACCGAGACCGTCGTCATGTTCTGCACCGGAGGTATTCGATGCGAGAAGGCCGGTCCCTTTATGGAACGCGAGGGTTTCAGAAATGTTTTCCAACTCGATGGTGGTATCCTGAAGTACTTCGAGGAATGCGGTGATGCTCACTATGATGGTGAATGTTTCGTGTTCGATCAACGGGTCGGTTTGGATTCGCAACTCCGTGAGACCCGTTCGGTTCTCTGTTTCGCCTGCCAGATGCCTCTCACCGTAGAGGAGCAGAAAGACCCCCATTACGTGCCCGATATATCCTGCCACCATTGTTTCCAAAAGTCCGAGGCGGCAAAGCCCGGATGAGACCCGTGCTCGGTGCGAACCCCGGGGGCAGGCGTATGGATTTTGGATTGGGGATTTCGGAATGCGGATTGGGAACGGGGGTCATTGCTCGGCATTGGTCCGAACGGCGGGGGCAGGTATATGGATTTTGGATTGGGGATTTCGGAATGCGGATTGGGA
>QNAI01000201.1 GCA_003641745.1 Verrucomicrobiota bacterium
ACTCCCGAACGAATTCCCGCGGCGGTCGAAGCTGGAGGCGTGCTGATCTCGGCAGGATTCGACACCATCATCAACGGCGATGCCGCCAATGTGACGGTCGAGAGCATTGCCGAATCCCTCAGACTGCGCCAGAGAGTCACGCTGGAGAGCAGAGCGACAAGATGGCCGGATTTGAGCATCGCTGCCAATACCGACGAGTGGCTCCGATCCCTTCCTCACTATCACCCGTTTCCGGTTGATTAAGGAATGTTCGTAGGGGCCTAACCTGAATGGCACTGAGATAAGCGCCCTTGCGAGGGGAATCCGCCTGCTTTGGGGCCTCCTTTCTGATGCGTCTGATGGTGGATTCCCCTTTGACCACAGACCCAGTGAGACTTCAAGCGGGCATCGGCAGCCCATGGAGGTCAGTTTGAGCCCGTTGGCCTCCGCCCGCCTTTTCATCCTGAGACAGTAATCGACCATCTCACTGGGGCCATCCATCTGCGGAGGGGGATAAATGCTCAAGGCATCGACACCAATCGCCCGGAAAAAACTCAGGTTCTCATCCGTGACCGCCTCAGCGGGCAAGTGTTCCTGTATCGATATCTCGCTGTTCAAATGACCTCGTCGGTTGAGGTTCGGGCAAATCGTATCGATACAGTAACGAGGCCAATCACCTGTCAACGCTATTCCCGGGACCAGATTCCCGATTGACTCAATCACCCCTATGACCAATATCGACCGCCATTCGTATCGATACAATCACTGTGGCCTGCCTTTTCCCGATGATTGCCGCCACCGGTTGTGGCGGTCATGTTGAGCGACCCGGCGGTTTTCCGGGACTGAAGAAACCCCAACCAATCATGCTCTCATGAGGACACTGAAACCCTCCACACTCAAGGGCCTTTGGTCCGCCATTCTTTCACCATGGGGAAGCGACGGAAAGATCGACCAAGGAATCCTGCAACGGAATTGCCGGAAGCTGGCGGCGGCCCGGGTGGATGGAATCTATACAACGGACAGCGACGGGGAATTTTACGCCATCGAACTGGGTGAATTCAAGGACCTGGCCCGGGCCTTCGCCCGAGCGATTGAACCCACCGGGATCGACGCTGCCATCGGCGTGACCTGGAGTCATACCCAGGGCATCATCGATCGCATCAAGGCCGCCTGCGACGCAGGGATTCCCAATGTTCACGTGGCCTTTCCTTTCTTTATGCCGCTGGCACTGGCGGATATTGACCGGTTCTTCGGAGACCTGGCCGAGGCGGTTCCCGAAGCACGCTGGATACACTATGCGCATGCAAGATGCGGTCCGATCCTGACCGGCCGGGACTATGCCCGCCTCTCGAAACACTATCCCGACCAATTCATCGGGACCAAGATTCCGACCGGTGATGTATCCGCGCTGACCGAGATTCTGGCCAACTCGGAACACCTGGCCCACTTCATATGCGAGTACACCATCCTGCCGGGAATACTCCTCGGCGCCAGGGGGTGCTACAGTTACTGGGTGAACGTTCTCCCGCGCTGGCACCGGGCGTTTTTTGACGCCTGCCTCGATGGCCGGTGGGAGGCCGCCGCGATTTATCACAAGAAGCTGATCAAGTGGGAACGCTCCGGGGTTCAACCACTGCGTGAGGCCGGGCACAGACATGGGATAATCGGAAAAGCCCGGGCCGAACTTACGGGCTGGCTTGAGGAAACAGGATCTACCCGAGCACCCTATACCCCGGTTTCCAAGGAACTGCGCACCCGGATGAAAGAGGCCTTTGACAGGTATTGGGCGGATGAGATCAGGCAGGAAGACTTTGGATCACCCGACTTCAACAACGGCACAGCCACTCAACAGCAGTCCGCAGAAAATTGAAACCCGAAGATTCCCACCAACAGAAAACCGAGACAGTCGATCTGAGCGAGGCAATCGTCGCCTCGCCGGACGCTCTCTCCAAACAGGAAAGGAACGCCCTTTCCGTGCTACGCGACGAGGTGGAAGAGCGGACTGGAATCCGACTCGAAACAACCCATCGATGGCCTCAGCCCGGGCGACCGGTTATCTGCGTTGTTCCGGCAACCCGGCTTTCCTCGTTTGCCGGGAACCGGGCAACAGAAGCGACGGCCGACACACGTGCAGCCCGGCCCGAAGGATTCCGACTGGTCGTGGAGACCAGCGGAGAGGCGACGACGGTTTTCGTGATCGGCCACGACGCCAGGGGTGTGCTCTTCGGCGTCGGCCGTCTGCTTAGGGAAATGAGAATGACCCGCGGGAAAATCGCCCTTCCCGCCGGACTCGATCTGACCACCTCGCCCGCCTATGCGATGCGGGGTCACCAGCTTGGTTATCGCCCGAAGACAAATTCCTATTGCGGCTGGGATCTTCCCCAATGGGAACAGTATATTCGCGACCTCGCCATCTTTGGCGGCAATGCGATCGAACTGATCCCGCCCCGGTCAGACGACCGTCCGGACTGTCCGCATTTTCCCCGTCCGCAACTCGAAATGATGGTCGGCATGTCCGAATTGGCGGATGCTTACGGGATCGATGTGTGGATCTGGTACCCGGCCCTCGACGAAGATTACGGCGATGCCGCAACGGTGGAGTCTGCCCTGAAGGAATGGGGCGGGATCTTCAAGGTGCTGCCCCGGATCGATGCCGTATTCGTCCCGGGCGGCGACCCGGGACATACCCCTCCCGCCCATCTCATGAACCTGCTCGAGAAGCAAACCGCCGTCCTGCACCAGACCCACCCCAAAGCAGGCATGTGGGTCTCGCCCCAGGGATTCACCCGGGACTGGTTTGACGACTGGGTCAGGATCATGCGGGAGGATCAACCAAAGTGGCTGACCGGTGTGGTTTTTGCCCCGCAGACGAGAGTCAGCATCGGCGAATTCCGTAAACGGGTTCCCGCAAACTATCCGATACGAAACTACCCGGACATCACGCATACGCTCAGGTGCCAGTATCCGGTTCCGGAATGGGATTGCGCGTTTGCCCTGACCGAGGGGCGGGAGCCGATCAATCCCCGTCCAAAAGACCAGGTCAAAATTTTCAATTACGTCCAGCCTCACGCCTACGGGTTCCTCACCTACTCGGAAGGATGCAATGACGACGTAAACAAGACCGTCTGGAGTATTCTGGGTTGGAATCCGGACACTCCGATCGAGGACATCATCCTGGACTACAGCCGCTTTTTTATCGGCGAAGAACATGCCGAGCGTTTTGCCAGGGGCCTGTTTGCGCTCGAGAACAACTGGAAGGGACGTGCGGCTGAAAATGACGGTATCGACGCCACGCTGGCTCTATTTCGGAAACTTGAGAAATCGGCTCCCCCGGGCTTGATGAAGAACTGGCGTTTCCAGCAGGCGCTGTATCGAGCTTATTATGACGCCACCATCCGATACCGGCTGAAATTCGAGACCGATCTGGAGCAGGAAGTCCTCCAGCTCCTGCGGCGAACCGCCAAGGGTGGTTCGCTCGCGGCCATCCGGCAGGCCGAACAGATTCTCCAGCGATCCCCGGATGATCGCGAAGCTCTGTCTTGGAGAAAAAGAGTCTTTGAGCTGGCCGAAGATCTCTTCCACAGCATCAGGATGCAATTGAGCGTGGAACTCTACCAGGCGGTCGAGGTTCATCGGGGAGCAAATCTCGACGGCATCGATTTCCCATTGAACAACCGGTTGTGGCTGGAAAGCGAGTTCCGCAAGATCCGTCAACTCGCGACCGAGCAGGAGCGAAAGGATGCGATCGAGGCCGTCACAAACTGGACGGACCCGGGCGAAGGGAGTTTTTATGACGATCTCGGCGAACCCACCCGAGAACCCCATCTGGTCAAGGGACCCGGATTCGACCTCGATCCGAGTTACCTGGAGTCAACCCTGGATGGATGCGAGGTGGTGACCGACCTGAACCACCCCGGTCTGAAACCGGCTGACGGTTACCGCACCTCGTGGCGGACGCGGGGCCAGTCCTTTTATGAAACCCCCCTGACCATGAATTACCAGAACCTCGACTCGTCGGCCCGCTACCGGCTGAAGGTTGTTTACGGGGCGGACGTGGAAAAATCCTTCCCAAAGATCCGTGTAGAGTCCGGGAACCGCGTCGAGATTCATCCGTTCATCGACCGACCGGTGCCGTTCCGGCCGATGGAGTTTGTAATCCCTCCGAACGCCTACGCCGACGGTAATCTCACGCTGAACTGGGTTTCCGAGCCCGGTTTCGGAGGCAACGGCCACGGCGTCCACGTTTCCGAGGTGTGGGTGCTCAAGATGGATTCCTAGTGGATTTCCCAGGAAGTTTTTTCAGGTCGAAGACGGCTGGCCGGGACGTTCATCGCCGTGATGGTCTCACGCGGAATTCGCCTACCTAACAAGAAGTACTTTCTATCAGGATACCAAATGACCGGGTCCTCTCCCTCCAGAGTCACACTGGCGTACATCGCCAAGTCCGAACGCCCTTTTCCGTGACCGATCGCAACCCCGTCATTGTCCATGAATAATGCCTTGCGGGAAAACCAGACCGGTTGTTTTGCATCTGGGCGAAACTGTCCCCGGAGCAAAAAGACGGGCCTTCTATTCCAGCTGCTGTCCGTCGGCTTCCACTGTTCAAAATGACCATCGTTATCGTGGTAAAAGAAAAGGAAGTCTCCCATCCCTGCATCGTAGAGAGGCGAGGGACTCAAAGGGTGCTTCAGCGTCTCACCGTCATCCTGAAAACGCATTGGCAATGGGCTCGACCACCTGATTCCGCCGTCCTCTGATACACTGTATACCGGACAGCCCGCCGAGGTGCGCATGATGCAAAAGAGACGTTCATCAGGCAAGGCGATCAAAGTCGGCTCCTGAATCACGCTCACATCCGGAAAGTCGGGATAGGGATACTGCAAGGCATCATCATTACCCGCAGTGAACCGAATCTCCAGATCGACCACCTCAGGATCGTCGTCAAGATTCTCAAATCGCAGAAACTCGACGACAGAAGCGTGCGAAATCCAGGACTCAATCGGAGGTTTCCCCCGAATGGTTGGACTCACCCACCGGGTCATCCCGCAAAAATATTTCCCGTCTGAGATCCGGGCCGGTTTCTGCCATACGATCCAATTGGCCGGTATCCCCGGAGCCGCATTGTCCCACTTGCTCCCCGGCATGGTGATGACACCTTCCGCGGACCAGTTCTCGCCATTGTCATCACTGTAAATGCCTGCCATCAGACCGGTGACATGCGTCGCATAATCATTCACGCCAATGTGCCGGCTATAGATCACATAAATCCGCCCTGACCGGGAAACCAAGGGAAAACCCCAACTGGCCATTCCGTGAGTTTCATCCTTGCATGCAATCGTCACCGGCGAAGTCCATGTTTTTCCCCGGTCATCACTTCGGGAAAATTTTATGCGCTGGTCCGGCATGCCCTCAAAAGTGCTCTGTGTCCAAACGACCATCAACGAACCATCAGGCCCATCAAAAACCAGGAAATGCTCATTCCCGGTATCCTCTTTGCCCTTGGGCACGTAGACGACGTAGTCGGGGCGGGTTCGGTTCAACTCAGTCCTGATATTCATTCCAATCTATTAAGTAGGTGCGACAGAGGTCGCGACAAGACCCTTCACTTTATTTTCAGAAGGAACGAAGGATATCTCCGTTTGGAAGTTGCACCGCCTGGGGATATTCAACGGAAAGGGGTCAATGGAAATAAATGCGTAAACGGCGGCAAACAAACAGGAAACGAAATGACTGAACGGCTTGATATCTTCATCCGTTCAGATTTACGCATTTATCTCCATTGATCCTTTCGCTGACCTTCAGACGGAACCATCGAATAACCGACAGTCCGTCCTCCATTCCCCAGAAGACGACGAACACACCGCCGTCGACCAACCGTATCAATTGAGGATATCCAAATTGGAGCCGGTGCTGGTGCTGTATGGAACTGTCCCCGGCTCCGGCCAAGGCCTCAATCGTCTGACCCCAGAGAATTTTCTCTGCCATGGGTATCCAGGATCGGCCCTCTATTCTGGCCAAATGAGCCCAGAGGCCGTTCCTGTCCAGACGGCGGTAGACGCATAGTATATGGTTATCGGCCAAGGCCAGCGGTGTGCAGGTCTGCCCTTGTAGCGGGCTTTGGAGAGCGGGCAGATAGGTGTCCCCGTCATCTCCCGAGAAAGTGTAGTGGTTCGGGAGATTCCGGTTGGTTTTGGCGTCAAATACCCAGGTGACAGCCAGCAGCCGTCCATCCGTCAATCGAATCTGCTTCTGCTCCCAAGTGACCTTTCCCTCCGGCCATAGATTGAAGACATCGGTCGCTCTCGGCCACGACTTTCCCCTGTCTTCTGAGATCATGACGAAGGATTTCAAACCGAACGGGCATTCACCCTGCCAATTGAGCCTGGTCAGCGACGGAAGCAGCCACCGTTGATCCGAAAGCGCCAGGACCGGCGAGGGCTCCCCGAGGCACTTCCAGTCAATCGGCGGGTGGAAGTGCTCGAGCTCGGACCATGATCGCCCCCCATCAAATGACCGGATGATTGCATGTTCACGTTCAACCGTGCCACCGGTCTCACGATTGGTCGTTGGTGCGTCGGCGTCCGACCGGTCCAGGAGGTTGACAAATCCAACCAATTCTCCGCCCGGAGTTCCGCTCATCCGAATCCCCGTACTCACCAGGTTCAGGCTTTCATCCGGTTCGAAGATTTTCTCCGGAGAGGTCCAGGTCTCGCCTCCGTCCGTCGAGCGACAACAGTAGGATCTAACCCCGGCGTGATTTCTGGTCTTTCCAATGTTGAGCGTCACCACCAATTCACCGCTGGTCGACTCCACAACGGACGGGAAGGCGGCGTTCACCAGTTGGGGTGCTTTTTCGGATCCCCGAAAGACAAGGCCTGTCTTTTCAATGCTGATGCTGGTCATATCCGGTCGTATGGGTCGCGCCGTTTTTCTGTGTTTGGAACTCACCAATGAATACGAATCTTTGTCCATTGGATTCCGTATTTCCCTTTCTCCTTGCACCAGTGAGTGGCCAGGAAAGTCCCGTCGTCGAGTGGGATGGCGGTGGGAAACCCGAACTCGAAGGTCTTCAATTCCTCAGCGCCGTCC